>JAEZED010000220.1 GCA_023417885.1 Planctomycetota bacterium | reverse complement strand
GGATCGTTACGCAAGTGCCAAGCCGGCGGCCGGCGAGCAGGCCATGAATGAAGCAGTCGCGCGCGTCCGCAAAGCTGTAGTTGCCGACGGCGTCAGGGTTGTAACGGATGCCGAGGTCGCGTTGTGTGACGCTTACAATACACATCATGCAGAAGGTTGCGCGGCTGTAGTTGTAGTAGCTGGGGTCCCGCTTGAAATCCTTCTTCGCCCTCCGTGTCTCAGCGCGGCAGAGCTCCGCCCACTCGCCCAGTGAGGTGAGGCAGGCGTCGATATCTGGGTCGCCATACGGGAGGTCGTTCGCCAGTTCGAGGTTGACGCGGGCGAGATCCGGCCACACCTCGTGCTTTTCGTCGGCGGCGGAATTTTGCCGGGTTACGCTCACTCGACCTCGAGGTAGGGCCACTAGCGGTTCAGGCACGGCAATGGGGTACCCCGAAACTATGGATCACGCCTCCGCTGTCAAGGGGAATGGCCCGGAATGGCCCGAATGCCGCCAAAAAAACCCCGAAGGGGTCAGGAGCCTCCGTCGAGCACCTCCGCTTCAGGGGGGGGCGTTGTCGAGGCGATGCTGCGGAGCGACAGGGTCGCTCGGCTCACCGCGGCCGGGGGGCGTTCATCTTCTGGCCGAGGTAGTCGATCAGGTCGATCTGCGTCACGACGCCGACGATGCGGCCGTGATCCTGCACGACGGCCACGTGGTCGTGGCCGAAGATGTGCTTGAGCTCCCACAGCGGCGTGCGCGGCTCGACCAGGCCGTGCAGCTCGCTGATGAGGCCGTCGATCGGCTCGTCGAGCCGGTGCCGCCCTTCCAGCAGGGCCGAGAGCAGATCCGACTCGTGGATCATGCCGATCGCCTTGCCGCCGGGGTCCACGATGGGCATCTGCGAGATGCCATACTGCTTCATGCGGTGCACGACCTGCTGCGCCTTCTCCTCGGGCGTGGCGGTGACGAGCTGCATCGCCTTCACCTCGAGCAGGTCGCCCACCGTTCCGACATCCGGCGCCTCGGGCATGAAGCCCATGTCGCGCATCCACTCGTCGGAGTAGAACTTGGTGATGTAAGCGCGCCCGCCGTCCGGCAGGAGCGTCAGGACGGTCTTGTCCTCCCCGAGCTCCTTTGCGACCTCGACGGCGACATGCAGCGCCGAGCCGCTCGATCCGCCGCAGAGCAGGCCCTCCTCGCGGCAGGCGCGGCGGGCCATCAGGAAGCTCTGGCGATCGTCCACCTGGCGGACGTCGTCGAGGACGCTCATGTCCATGGCGCCGCAGATCATGTCCTCGCCGATCCCCTCGACCTTGTAAACGTGCGGCTGGCTCGGGTGCCCGGTGTGGAAGAGGGAGGAATAGACGCTGCCGACCGGGTCGGCCCCGACGTTGCGGATCCGCGCGTTCTGCTCCTTGAGGAACTTCCCCACGCCGCTCATGCTCCCGCCGGTGCCCAGGCCCGCGACGAAGCAGTCGAGCCGGCCGCCGGTCTGCTCCCAGATCTCCGGGCCGGTGGAGTGATAGTGGGCGGCGATGTTGTCCGGGTTGTGGTACTGGTTGGGATACCACGCCCCCTTCACCTCGCCCGCGAGCCGCTTGGCGGTCTCGTAGTAGCTGTCGGGGTGATCGGCCGGGACGTTCGTCGGGCAGACGTACACCTCGGCGCCGAAGGCCTTGAGCGTGTTGATCTTCTCGGCGCTCATCTTGTCCGGGATGGTGAAGATGCAGCGATAGCCCTTCAGCGCCGCCGCCATCGCCAGGCCAACGCCGGTGTTGCCGCTGGTGTTCTCGACGATCACCCCGCCCGGCTTCAGGCGCCCGTCCTTCTCCGCCTTCTCGATCATGTAGACCGCCATGCGGTCCTTGATCGATCCGCCGGGGTTGAGGTACTCGAGCTTGGCGAGGATGCGCGCCCCGCCCCGGGGGCGCAGGCGCGTCATCTCGACGACCGGGGTCTGGCCGATGGCCTGGAGGACGTTCTGGTAAACGGATTCATGTCGCGCCATGCGCTCGGTGTACCGCGGGCCGATCCGCCGGTCAACGGCGGGCCGGTGCCGCTCTACGGCATGGGGACGTCGAGCCGCTCCGGAGCCGGTTGGCGCGGGAGGAAGCGGCCGATTCGCCGGGCGAGCGGGCGGATCACGGGGCTCCGCGTGGCGTGCTTCAGCATCCGAAGCGCCCTGTCGCGCCCGCGCCGCACCGGGCCGTGGCCCAGCCCGCCCGCCATCGCCGGGGGAACGCACAGCGGAACGTATGAAGAGGGCCTGGCATACAGCGGGGCCGTGTCGAGAGCCTCGAACGCCTCCAGCAGCCAGCGCGCCACCTGCGCCCGCGAGAGCAGGCGATCGTCCGCGACGAGATCCGGGGCCAGCAGGACGGACGGATTGGTGTTGATCTCCCAGACCACCGGCGGGCCCTCCTGCGATCCGTCGGCGGTGGAGTAGTCGATCCGGCCATAGTCGATCCCGGCAATGTCGAATATCTTCCGGATCGCCTCGTCGTGCGGCCGCTGGGAGATGAAGCTGTTCTCGCGTTCGAATCGCTCGGATGTGAGGTCGCTGGGGTCCTTGGCGACCCACTGGCTCCGCTGGAGCAGATGGTGTGGGAACACATGGTCGCCGATCCGGAAGGCGGCGTACTTCCAGAACGCGCCGGAGGGGTCGGAGGTCTCGCAGTACTCCACCGCCAGGAGCTGGTGGCGCGGCGCTCCCGCCGCTAGCGCGGTGCCGACGGCGGCGTCCAGGGCTCCCCGGTCATGCAGCAGCTCGGAGAGGCTGCCGGTGTGCTCATCCTCCCGCCGCAGGAATACGGGATATCGCGGCGAAGCGCCGGGGGTATCCAGCTCATCGAGCCGCCAGGGCCGGAAGTCGTTGATCCCGCGGTCGTTCAGCGCGCGGAGGAGGTCGTATCGCAGGAGCACGCGG
Source organism: Planctomycetota bacterium (assembly GCA_023417885.1). Lineage (GTDB taxonomy): Bacteria > Planctomycetota > Phycisphaerae > Tepidisphaerales > Tepidisphaeraceae > JAEZED01. The sequence goes on along the minus strand of JAEZED010000220.1, from coordinate 21,933 downwards.
CGCGGGTCGTTGACGATGCGGCGCGTCGGGTCGGTCGATGTCTCCAGCCGCCCGGCCACGTGCCGGGCCAGGGCCATCTGCGGCGGAGAGAGGCGCTCGAGATCCGTGAAGAGATACGTCCCCACCGGCACCTCGTGCCATCGGACGAGCTCGTCGTAGTAGACGAACCGGAAGCGCAGCACCAGCCGCCTTCCCCAGGTCTGGAGGAACTCCTGGATGGTGTAGGCGTGCTGCCGCGTGATCAGGCAGTAGATCATCGCTCCGTCCGGGAAGGGGACGCTGTCGGATCGGCCCGTACCCACTCAGGTCGGCCCGCCGGAACGCGGACTCGAAGCGATAACCGTTATCGGGCTGGTGCGATCAGACCATCGCCCCCGCGCCGGTGCGGCTGGCCGGCAAGGGGCGGGTCGGGACGCGACCCTCCGCCACGCTTGGCAGGCGGCGATTCAGGACGTCCTCGCGGCTGAAGACGTCCAGCATCTGCCGCGCGATGCCGCGCCAGGCGAAGTTGCGCCGCGCCCACTCGCTGCCGGCCTCCTCGAGGTGACGCCGGATCTCCGGGTAGAGCAGCGGCAGGCCCAGGCAGTAGGCGAGTTCCCCTTCGCGCGTCGGGTCGGCCCAGAGGGCATGCGTGCCGAACTCCACGCTCTCGCGCAGCCCGCCGCGCGTGGTGATCACGCTCGCCGTCCCGCATGCCATCGCCTCCACCGCGGTCATGCCGAACGGCTCGTACCGGCTGGGCAGCGCGTAGACGGCGGCGGCGCGGTAGACGTCGGGCAGGTCCTCGTCCGGCACGTAGCCGAGGAAGACGATGCGCTCCAGGACGCCCAGCGTGGCCGCCATGCGGCGCAGCTCGTTGACCTGCAGCTGATCCTGCTCCGAATCGTCGTGACCGATCGCCAGCACGAGGCGCGCCTCCGGCACGATCTCCAGCAGCCGCGGCATGGCGCGCACGAGCAGGTCGTACCCCTTGTTGCGCGCCATCCGGCCGACGGCGAGCACGTCCTTGTCCTGGAAGTCCAGGCGTTGGCGCAACTCCCCAAGCCGCTCGGGCGAGACAGGCTTGAAGCGCTGCTCGTCCAGCCCGGCCGGGATGACGGTGATCTTCTCGTCCGCAATCGCGTAGTAGTGGCTGATCCGGTCTTCCTGCTGGTGCGTCGTCGCGATCAGGTGATTGCACCGGTCATAAACCCGCTGCTCGGCGGCGATCCGCTCCTTGAAGCGGTACGTGCTGAACTTGTCCGCCGGCGTGCGCGCCTGGCTCATCTGCTCCTGCTTCCACGCGCCCAGGCTGTGCGGGGTGTGGACGTGCGGGATGTCCAGCTTCTCGGCGACCGCCTGCGCGATGACGCCGGCGTCCCAGTAGTGGCTGCTGATCAGGTCGTACCGGAGGTCGTCCTCCTCGATCTTGCGCAGGAAGTTGACGATTCCCTCCTCGACGATGTCGTGGAAGTCCTCCTTGACGATGAAGGCCTCCCCGCCGAACGGGATGCGCAGGACGCGCAGGCCCGAATCCATCTCATCCACCTCCGGCTGCCCGTTGAAGCGCCGGGTGACGACGTCCACCTTGTAGCCATGCTGCCGGAGCGCGCGGGCCACCTCGAGCACGTAGACGACCTGCCCGCCCGTATCCGGCTGGCCGAGCTGCGGCTGCGCGGCGACGTAGCCGTGCGTGGAGATCAGGCAGAGATAACCGGCGTAGTCGTTGTCGCCCCCGCCGCCACCCTCCCCGCCTGCGGGCGGACCGCCCGGTTGCACGGTGTCATTCTTCTTCGTCGGCGGTATGGAGTCGATGACGGGCATAAGTGTGTTGGGTCGATCCTCACAGGCAGTGAAAGCGGGTCCGCCGCGTCGTTGCGACGAGGTACATCAGGAAGACGGCACAACCGGCGTCTCGCCCCTGGAGAGCCCGGGCAAGGCGGAGGGGCGAATACTCGCGAAAGCCAATGGAAGGCCGCTGAATACTGTAGCGGCAAACCACGCGTACGTCAGCCATTGGCTTCGATTATCCCGTTGTCATGTGTCCTCCGGACGCGGAAGAACGCCGTAATGCCGCAGCCCGTCGACTACCCCCGAGGCACAGGGCCGCCGGGCATGAAACACGCCACTCCCGGCAAGCCGCTTCAGCTCATGGTGCGCGTTAGCAACAACGATGCCGCGGAACGGCTCCTCGAACATGTCCAGGTCGTTGGCGCTGTCGCCACTCACCAGCACCGCCTCCTGCGGCACGTCCACGTGCCCGCAGAGCCACTTGATCGCCGCCGCCTTCCCCGCAGCCGGCGGAAGCAGATCCAGATCCTTTCCGCTGGAGACGACCAGCCGCACCGGGAGCCCGCGCGCGGCCAGCTCTCCCTCGATCGCGGTCGCCATCTCCGGCTCCGGCAGGTCGTAGCTCGCCTTGAAGCGCGTCTGGAGGTGCGGCGGATGCGGGACGAGGCCGAAGGTCTCCGTCACGAGAGCGTCGATTTCCTCGCGGGGCCAGTCGCCGAACTGCTCGCGTCCGTACGCCTCGATGGGCAAGCCATCAGGCCCGTCCTCGATCTCGGTGCCCATGGCGCCGATCAGGTAGTCCGGCCGGGGCAGGTAACGCACGCGCTCCAGGCTCTGACGCTGGCTGCGGAGCGGGCGGCTGGAGTTGAACCAGAGCCGCAGTCGTTGGCCGGCGGAGGCGAGAGCGCGAGCAAACTCCAGGAGCTTGGGATCATCCTGCTGAAGCGGGTCGATGAGCGTGCCGTCGAGGTCGCTGGCGAGGACGAATCGCTCCAGGTCTCGATAGCGCGAGGCGGGGGCGGAGAGATCGTGTGCGGCACTGTGGAGCGACTGCGGATCGCCGCCGGAGATGGAACCGTGGTCAGACATGCCTGCCGCGACCTTAGCCGATCCGGAGTGCGACTGGCAGGCATGAACGGGACAGCTCGCCCTCCCGCAACGCCTGGCGTACCGCACGAGCACGTGCCCGGCGCTTCGGCGGGTGGTATGTTTCGCCAGCTTGAGAGCTGATGCTGACGCAACTTCCGGGGTGGCGACGTACCGCGAGGGCTCGCGTGACCTGCGCCTGGACTTCCTGCGCGGGCTGTGCCTGCTGAAGATGGTCTTTTCGCACGGCCTGCCCACCGCGCTGCACCAGCCCCTCAGCCGGATCGGCTTCGTGAGTGCCGCCGAGGGATTCTTCTTCCTCAGCGGCACCGTGCTGGGCCTGGTTTACCGTAAGCGGCTGCCGCAAATGGGACTGGCGGCGGCCAGCGAGAAGCTGTTGTGCCGCGCGCTGTTCCTCTGGCTCGCCAACTTCGCGCTGGTGCTGCTTTATTCCGCCTGGGACTACTCCGGGCGGCGCTGGGACTTCTTTCACCTTGGGTATACCTACGACTGGATCTTCTGGAACGACTGGCACTGGTACTCCCTCTTCAGTTCTGACCAGCCCTACTTCCTCCAGATCCTGCCGCGATATGCCCTGTTTCTGGCTCTCTCTCCGGCGGCCTTGTGGCTGCTGGCGCGAGACCGCTGGCGGCTGCTCCTTGCGATCACCTGGGGCATCTACCTGCTCGAGCAGGTGCCGGACGTGGAACTGATGATTCCGTTCCTGGAGCACGGCCGCGAGGTCGGCTTCCGCCACTCTGCATGGCAGGTGCTCTTTTTCACGGGGATAGTCATCGGATTTGAACGAGACCGTCTTGCACCGCTCTGGCACCGCCTCACGCGCCCATGGGTGCTGATCCTGCTGGTTGCGATTGCCGCGTCCGGCGTCCTGTACCAGTATGCGACTGCCCTGGGCTGGATCGAGGTGCCCCCGCGCCTGCACGCCAAGCTGTTCGCCAGGGACGTCATCGGCGTGGCGCGCCTGCCGAATCTCGTGGCGGTGTTTGTAGTCGGCTTCTGGCTGACCACCCTGCTCTGGCGGCCGCTGATTGCCACCCTCGGCTGGCTCCTGAAGCCCCTGGGACAGAACGCCCTGCTGGTATTCCTGCTCCACATACCGCTGAGCCACGTCGCCCTGAGCCTCTCGAAACTGGGCTGGCTGGGTGACGGCGGAGCCGGACGCTGGCGCCACCTGCTGATCAACGGCCTGATGATCGCGCTGGTCTGGGCGGTGGCGGTCTGGCAGTCAATCCGACATCAACGCCTCCGCCGGTGGGACCGTGGTTAAACGTGCCTGCGGCGACCTTAGCCGATCCGGAGTGTGATTGGCAGGCGGTGCGTTGCCCGCCTCACGACCTACTCCAGCTCCGCCATCCGTTGCTCCACGCGCGTCGCCACCTGCAGCCGTGCATCCATTTCGTCACGCAGGCGCTGCCGGATCGACGGATCAAAGCCCCCGCCCACCGCGGAGGCATGGAGCTGGTCCAGCGCCGCGGCCAGCGTCCGCACCGTGGCGGAGAGGTCGGTCAGCACCTCATCCAGCCGCTGGCGCAGGTCGACCTGCCCGCCGGACTCGACTGTTCGCGCCAGCTCGTCAAGATGAAGGGCCCGCTCCGCCTCGCCGAGCGCCACGTCGTAGAGGCGATCGGCGCGCTCGGTAATCTCCAGCACGTCGCTGCCCGGAAGCCGCGCCTCCCACGCGGGGGCCTCGGCGAGCATCCCGTGCAGTTTCTGCAGCGCCCGCATCGGCTCGTCCAGCCTACCGGGTAGTGCGTGCAAGCCCGGGCCGCGCATCGACAGCCACAGGCGCTGTCGGCGGCGGCCGCGCGCTTCGTGCTCCGTCTCCCGTTGCGACAGTGTCCGCCGTCGCGGCGAGAGATCGCGCAGGGATTTGGAGGCATCGCCCTGCCGCGAACCCTGGTGTCGTCGATAGGCCACGGCGGCGCCGAGCACCAGGACCACCAGCAGCAACATTGCGCCCAGCCATGGAGGATCCGGCATCATCCGAGCTTACCAGCGCGCTGCAGCGCCTGGAGGGCCTTGGCACGCCGTAGCGCTGCGATCACGCTGGCTGCGGCTCGAAGAGGGCCTCGACGAACCGGTTCGGGTCGAAGGTCTCGATGTCCTGCGGCGTCTCGCCCAGGCCGATGAACTTCACGGGGATGTCGAGCTCATCGCGGATGCCCAGGATGACGCCCCCCTTGGCGCTGCCGTCGAGCTTGGCGAGAACGAGGCCCGTCACCTCCACCACGCGCTTGAAGTGCTTGGCCTGGTTGATCGCGTTCTGGCCCGTCGTCGCGTCGAGCACGAGCAGCGTCTCGTGCGGCGCGCCTTCGATCTTCTTCGCGATCACGCCGCGGATCTTGCCGAGTTCGCGCATGAGCCCCTCCTGCGTGTGCAGACGGCCGGCGGTGTCGACGATCAGCACGTCCACGCCGCGCGCCACCGCCGCCTCGCACGCATCCCACGCCACCGCCGCCGGGTCGGCGCCGGTCTGCTGCCTGATGATGTCCACGCCGAGCCGGCCGGCCCAGAGGGTGAGCTGCTCGACGGCGGCGGCGCGGAAGGTGTCGCCCGCGGCCAGGAGCACCTTCTTGCCCATCTGCTCCTTGAGCAGCCAGGTGAGCTTGGCGATGCTGGTGGTCTTCCCCGCGCCGTTGACGCCGCAGACCATGATCACCGTCGGCTTCGTAGCGGCGAAGCGGATCTCGCGGGACGTCGCCTCCTTCCAGCCGGAGCGCATCTCGTCGCGCACGATTCCCTCGGCCTCGGCGGCGTTCCTGATCTTCCCGAGTCGCCAGCGGTCGTAGACCTGGTCGCGGATCTTCCCCGCCCGCGCCACACCCATGTCGGCGGCGATCAGCTTCTCCTCCAGTTCGTCGAGAAAGGCATTGTCGATCTGCCTCCCGGGCACGAAGAGCGTGCGCACATCCGTATCGAGCACGGCGGACGTCTTGCGCAGTGCGGTCTTGAGCTTGTCGAGTGATTTGGCGAAGAAAGCCATGCTGTCGAAGTGGATGGGGCTGAGGACTGTGTCGAGGTAGATGGGGATTGGTAGATGGTAGATCGGGTGGTGTCGTGGGCCGGCTGCCGTCCCCATCTGCCATCTACGAGCCTCCCTCTACCCCATATCTCCTGCCGGGCACATGGACGTTGGTACATGGTAGATCGGGTGGTGTCGTGGCAGTCCTCATGAACCCCTACTCCCCGATCCGCTGCGTTACGGAACGAATCAGGCCCGTGATCATCCGGCCGATCCGTTCAGCATCTGAGCGCAGCGCTTCGGTGGATCCGAAGCCGAGTTCGTCAGCAAGCAGGAGGTAGTACCTGGCCTCCTCCAGCGAAGCCTCTGCGATGTTGTAGAAGCGGGCCTTGTCACGCTGCCCCAGCTTCTTGAAGCCTTCGACGATGTTTGCCGGGACGGACACCGCAGCTCTTCGCAACTGCGATGTCAGGCCGGATCGCTCGTCTGCTGGGAACGCCCTTGTCACAAGGTAGACCCCCTTGACCCACTCATGCGCCAGACGCCATACGTCAAGTTGCTCGAATCTCTGGATCGTCGCCATCGGGCGGCAAACCTACTGCCCCATCTGCCATCCACCAACCCCCACCTACCCCTCAATCCGCCCCATCTCCCATCTACCAGCCCCCATCTACCTCTCAATCAGAGCCCCCATCTACCTCCCCAACAACTCCTCCCGCTCCCTCAAGACGCGATCCAGTACTCCGTTCACGAACCGCGGGCTGTCCGCCGTTGAGAACTCGCGCGCGAGTTCGATCGCTTCGTCGATCACCACCTTCGGCGGCGTGGGCGTGTTCGTCAGCTCCCACGCCGCAAGACGCAGGATCGCACGGTCCACCGCCGGCATCCGGCGCGGGGGCCACTGCGGGGCGATCCGCTCCAGCGACTCGTTGATCCATTCCCACTGCCCCCACACGCCCCGGGCCGCCGCGACCGCGCGCTGGCGCGACTCGTGCGCCTCGCGCATCCCCCGGGCGTCGTTCGGATCCACCCCCCGCGTCGCCTCCGCCGTCACGTGCTCGGCCTCGGCATCGTCCGGGCGCCCCGCGGCATCCCACACGAACAGCACCTGCATCGCCAGCCGGCGCGCCAGGCGGGACTTCAGGCCCGTCTGCGTGATGTCCTGTGGATTGTTCGCTGCGTCGGACACGGGGGCGATGATAGGAGCCGCGCGCAATGCTCAGAACAGGCGATCGGCCCGCAGCGACCCGCGCACCGCCACCATCTCCGCGGCGGCGTCCGCTGCGGAGATGCCTGCATGGCCGTGCCCGCCGCCGGTCCGGGCGATCGCCTGCTGCTCCGACTCCACGGTCAGGACGCCGAAGATCGTCGGCACGCCGGTCGTGAGCGACACCTGCATCACGCCCTGCGCGCAGTTGCCAGCGACATACTCAAAATGCGGCGTCTCGCCACGGATCACGCACCCCAGGCAGATCACCGCGACGTGCCCCCCCGCCTCGGCAAGCCACTTCGCCGCGGTCGGAATCTCGAAGGCGCCCGGTACGCGATATACGTCCACCGACGCCCCCAGCTCCTCAAGGCGACGCGTGCATCCTTCCAGCAGGCGCTCGACGATCGGGGCGTTCCAGCGCGAGGCGACGACGGCGACGCGGCTGCCCTGGGGGAGGTCGCTGGCGCCGGGATGCGGTGCTTGGGTGGCCATCTTGCACCAGCCTAGCCCAACCGGGCCCGCCCCGCCTGCACGTTGAAAGTTTGCCCCCGCTTGCAACCACCGACCGTCTGGCGGGTGGTGAGCGGCATGACCTACCTCGCTCAAATCCCCTCCCGCAGGCAGCTTCTCGCCTCCGCCGGCGCCGCAGCCGCCGCGATGGCGGCCTCCCGGCTCTCCCTCGGCCAGCAGGCGGCGCGCCCGCGCGTCGAGCCACCTGCGCTGCCCGAGGTGGAGAAGGCCGACCGGCCCATGAACATCCTCATTCTCGGCGGAACGGGCTTCATCGGGCCGTTCGAAGTACAGCACGCTCGGGCCAGGGGCCACAAGGTGACGATCGCCAACCGAGGGCGCTCGCGACCGGAGATGTACGAAGGGATCGACATCGAGCACATCGAGTACGACCGCGACCAGGAACCGACCGCGCTCATCGAGGCGGCAAAGAGCGGCCGGAAGTGGGATGCCGTCATCGACAACGTCGGCTACACGCCCACGCAGACCGCCGCCGCGGCAGGCGCGCTGAAGGATGCGGTCAACCAGTACATCTTCATCAGCAGCGTGAGCGTCTACAAGATGGGCGCGGAGGGGGCGTCGGAGGATTCGCCGAAGGAGACGGTCACCGACGAACAGGCCGAATCGGCGACGATGCAGGATGTCGGCCGCTGGTACGGCGCGCTCAAGCATCGCTGTGAACTGAAGGCGGCGGAGAGCATGGGCGCCGAGCGGACAACCGCCGTGCGGCCGGGGCTCATCGTCGGGCCGTGGGACTACAGCGACCGCTTCACCTACTGGCCGGCGCGCGTGATGCTCGAGGATCGGTGCGGCGGGGAGATGCTCGTGCCGGGCTCGGAGGAGGAGCCGATGCCGATTCAGGTGATCGACGTGCGCGACCTGGCGGCGTTCCTCGTCACGCTGGTCGAGTCGGGCGCCACGGGCGACTACAACGCGGTCGGCCCGACGGAGAAGCTCGAGGACGTGGTGGAGGCCGCCAAGGCCCACGCAAAGGTGAACACGCGCTTCGTCTACGTGCCGACCGCCTTCCTCGCCGAGAACCAGGTGGGCTTCTTCGCGGAGCTGCCGGCGGTCATTCCGCCGACGGGCGAGACGGCGGGGTTCGCGCGGACGAACATCGACCGCGCCCTCGCTGCGGGCCTGGATCCGCGGCCGATCTCCGAGACGACCCAGGCCACGATCGACTGGTGGAAGACGCTGCCGCAGGAGCGGCGCGACCGGCTCTGGTCGGAGCGCAGCCCCGCGATGAAGGAGCAGCGCGAGCAGGCGCTGCTGGACAAGTGGAAGCAGCAGCAGGCCTGATCCGCCACAACCAAGCTCATGCCCAAGGTCCGCCCACCGGCGGACCTTTCGCTTGCGCGGGATCCGTCCCTTTGCACACGGCACGTTGCGGGCTATACCGGCGGCATGGCACAGGCCACGCCACAGGTGCTCGGGCTCGGCGAGCTGCTCTGGGACGATTTTCCCGGCGGACGGCAGCTCGGAGGCGCGCCGGCAAACTTCGCCTACCACGTGCAGGTTCAGGGCGTCTCCGCGGCGCCGGTGAGCGCCGTGGGCAAGGACGTCGACGGCGATGCGCTGATGGACGCGCTGGCGTCGCGGGGCGTCGACACGCGGTTCGTGGCACGCGTCCCGAAGCCCACGGGCGTAGTGGACGTCACGCTCTCGGAGGGGGGCAAGCCGACGTACGAGATCCGGCGCGACGTCGCGTGGGATCACATCCCCGCGACCGAAGGCTCGATGGCGGCGGCGCGAGGGGCGCGAGCCATCTGCTTCGGCACGCTGGCCCAGCGTTCGCCGGTGAGCCGGGAGACGATCCGCGGCCTGCTGTCGGCGGCGCCGGCGGGTTGCCGGAAGGTGTTCGACGTGAACCTGCGCGGCGACTTCTACGACGCCGAGACCGTCCGCGCCGGGCTGGAGGCGGCGACGGTGCTGAAGCTGAGCGACGAAGAGGTGGAGAAGGTCGCCGAGCTCCTGGGCCTGCCGGCGGATGAGACGGCGTTCGGCGATGCGGTGCTGGAGCGATTTGACCTGGAGCTGCTGGTGGTGACGCGCGGCAGCGAGGGGTCGCTGCTGCGAACGCAGACGGAGTCGGACGAGCACCCGGTGGTTGAGGCGGAGGTGGTGAGCACGGTGGGCGCCGGGGACAGCTTCAACGCGGGAATCGTCTCGGGCCTGCTCAAGGGGCTGAGTCTGCGGGAGCTTCACGACTTCGCGGCGCGCCTGGCGGCCTTTGTTGTCACGCAGGAAGGGGCGATGCCGGAGATCCCCCCGGAGCTGAGGTTGACCTCCTGAACCACACGCTGGCGTCGTTCCGGGGGAGGACTTACATTGCCAGGATCATGCTCGCGATCGGGATGCTCCTTGTCGGTCTCAGTATCGCCCCGCCGCAGGAAACCGAGGCGGTCCCGCCGTGGAAGCAACCGGGCAGCCCGCTTCCTGCCCTGCTCGTCGGCAGTCCGCACCTGGAGCGGCTGGTCGCCCGGCACGAGGAAAACTGGACGAAGTACCGCCGCCTGGCGATGACGCCGATCGACGAGACACCCGGCTTCCTCGACCGCTTCCGTGCCGCACTGGAGGCGAGGATGGAGCATCTGCCGGAGTTGCCGAAGGACGAGTCGGGCGAGGTCATCATGCCCATTCCCGCAGCGCCGGCGGCCGTGCCGGACGGGCCCATGACGCCCGCGCTCAATCGCAAGCTTGCCGAGGCGGTGGTCGATCAGCTCCTCTTCATGCAGGATCGACCCTTCGACTTCCAGCGCCAGCGCTGGCTGGCGCAGCGCCGATTCACCCTCCAGTTTCCGGACGCCGAGTTCAACGCCGCCGATTCATTGGAGTCGATGGCCAGGACAGCGCTGGAGGAGGAGATCGACGCCGAGCGGCTGAAGGAAGCGGAGCAGTGGGCGCTGATCGAGCGGTTCTACGACGAACGCCGGCAGGTGCTCGACGGCGCGTACTGCGTCACGGGCGCCGCGATCGATACGGGGATGGGCCTGCGCGCGGGTGTCTACGAGTCGAGGGACCTGCTGGACAGCGATCGCCTCTTCTTTCGGTTCGGCGACGACGCCAAGTACTGGGCCGGCGGGTTGCTTGCATGCGGCCTGCGTGTCACCTGGCCCCCGACGCCGCCGAGCGAGATCATCGAGCGCGACGGGAAGGTGCTGCGGGCGGATGTCCGGTTGGTGGTCGAGACGAAGAACGGCGACCGCGCGCCGCTGAGCATCCACGCCTACTTCGACCCAGCGGCCGGCGAGGATGGGCGATGGGAGATCGACAGCTGCTGCTTCGTCTCATCGCCCTTCGCCGCTGCGGTACCGTGGGTGCGGTGACGGCGCTTTACGTCACTCATGAGCGCAGCAAGCGTCACCGCCCCTTCGGCCTTGCGGCTGAAGGGGCGGTGATCATGGCATCATCTCCCTGATTCGTGGCGTGTCACTCGGCTGCGGTGCCGGTGGTGGGCCGGGTCGTGGCGTCGCCGTTGACGATGGCGGCCAGCTTCTTGAAGTCGAGCGACTCCGGGAGCTTCTCGAAGGCCTGCTTGTCGATGCCGTAGGTGCCGACGCTGACGACCATGCGGTCGGCGACGAGGACCATGAGCGTTCCGCTTCCGCCGTTGCCGTCCCAGATCTCGTAGGCGGGCAGGCCCTGGATCTTCCGGGTGCGCATGTAGCCGTTGTCGCTCTCCTGGTCGAGTTCCTGCTCCTTCCAGAAGGCGGCGTCGGACGGGTTGGCGGTGGCGATGAAGTCGGTGACGGTGACGGTGATCGACTTCTCGTGATTCTCGTCGTTGTAGGTGCCGCTGGCCATCGAGATGCGATCCTGGCCCGTGCCGAATCGCTGGCCCTGGGCGTCGGAGCGCTTCAGGCCGGCAAGCTCCGCGGGGAGCCATTCGCGCAGCTTGCGGAAGTCGGCCGGCTCGCGCGCCGGCTGCTCGCCCTGCTGCTGGCCATCCTGGCCATTCGCGCCGGCGATAGGAAAGGTGGCGAGCAAAGTCACGCCGAGCGCGGCACAGGCAACCCAGGGCATCCAACGGTAAATCGGATTCATGTATTCCTCGAAGAACTCTTAACAACGGCGCCTCCGCGCGCCGGCAGCGACCATCGCCACCGGTCGGCGGACGGCAATCTCAGCACCAGCACGACACCGCCGCCCGCAGGACGTTTGTCCCGCGGGCGGCGGTGCGGCGTTTCGACTCAACCGGATCAGTCCGCTGAATCTTCCCCCGCTGCATCCTCGCCGGGCGCCTCGGCATCGACGGAAGGCGCATCGGCTTCGCGTGCGGCGTGATCGCCGTTGTCGCCGTTCTCCTTCTCCACCTTCGCCATGGCGACGAGGCGGTCGCCCTTGTCGAGGCGCATGAGCCGGACACCGGCTGCCGCGCGGCTGTAGGCGCCGACCTCGCGCACCGGGGTGCGGATGACGATGCCGCCCTGCGTGATGAGCATCAGGTCCTCATCCCCCTCGACGCAGAGCATCCCGACGACATCGCCGTTGCGGGCGGTCATCTTCAGGTTCTTCACGCCCTTTCCGCCGCGGCGGGTGAGGCGATACTCGCTGACGGGCGTGCGCTTGCCGAAGCCGTTCTCGGTGGCGACGAGCACCATGGCGCCGCCGGTGTCGGCCACCTCGGCCTCCTCGGCGTCGTCGTCGGGCGCTTCGTCCTGCGCCTCCTCGCCGTTGCTGCCCTGCACGACCAGCAGGCCGACAACCTCGTCCCCCTTGCCGAGCTTGACCCCCCGGACGCCGGATGCGTCGCGCCCCATGGCACGCACGCCGCCCTTGTCGGCGTCCTCGTGGAAGCGGACGGCCATCCCCTTGCGGGTGCCGAGCAGGATCTCGTTGTCGCCGCTCGTGACCTCCACACCGATCAGTTCGTCCCCCTCGGCGAGATTGATGGCGATGATGCCGTTGGTGCGGATATTGGCGAAGGCCTTCAGCGCGGTCTTCTTCACGGTGCCGCCCCTGGTGGCGAACATCAGGAAGCTGCTGCTCCGCTCCATGTCGGGGATGGAGAGCACCTGCGCCACCTTCTCGCCCGGCTGGAACTCCAGTAGCTGGGCCACGCTCCGCCCGCCGCTGGTGCGGCTGCCCTCGGGCACGTCAAAGACGCGAAGCTGGTAGACCCGGCCCGTGTTGGTGAAGAAGAGCAGGTAGTCGTGCGTGTTGGCGACGAACAGGTGCTCGATGAAGTCGTCCTCGCGCGTCTGGCCGCCCCGGATGCCGCGCCCGCCGCGCCCCTGGGCGCGGTAGGTGTCCAGCGGGAGGCGCTTGACGTACCCGCCGTGGCTGAGCGTGACGACGACGTCCTCGGGCGTGATGAGCATCTCCTTGCTCATCTCCGAGACGCCCTGGAGGCTGATCTCGGTGCGCCGTTCGTCGCCGTACTTCTCCTTCAGCTCCAGCGTGTCCTCGCGGATGATGTCGAGCACCGCCTCGTCGTGCGCGAGGATGTACTGGTAGTTCTCGATCTCCTCGACGACCTCGGCGTACTCCTTCGTCAGCTTCTCGATCTCCAGGCCCACGAGCTGGATGAGCTGGAGCCGTCCGATCGCCTCCGCCTGCGCCTGCGAGAGCCGGACGCCCTCCTGCACGCGCTCGATGAGCGAGGCGGGAATCTTCGGGGCGTACGGATGATCCGGAGCGATGCGGAAGGCGCGCTCACGGAGCTTCGTGATCGCCTCCTCCCGCGTTGCGCTGGAGCGGATCAGCCGGACCACCTCGTCGATGTCGCAGACGGCGTAGATCAGGCCCTCGAGAATGTGGCCGCGCTGCTGCGCCTTCTTCAGCAGGTGCCGCGTGCGCCGCACGATCACTTCCTTGCGGTGGGCGATGAAGTGCTGGATCAGCTCCTTCAGCCCCAGCGTTCGCGGGCGCCGCCCGACGATGGCGATGTTGATCATCGACACCGTCACCTGGCTGGGCGTGTACTGCCAGAGCTGGTTCACCACCACGTCCGGCTCGGCGCCGCGCTTCAGGTCGATAACGATCCGCACCGCGTTCTTGCGGCCCGACTCGTCGTTGACGCCCGAGACATCGTCCATCTTGCCGTGCTTCACGCTCTCCGCGACCGCGGTCACGATCGACTGGCGGATCACGCCGTAGGGAAGCTCATCGATGACGACCGAGTGACGGCCCTTGGTCTCCTCGATGTGATACTTGGCCCGCAGCGTCAGCCGGCCCCGGCCGCTGCTGTAGCCTTCGATGATTCCGTCGGTTCCCATGATCTTCCCGCCGGTGGGGAAGTCGGGGCCGGGCACGATCTGCATGAGATCTGCCAGCGTGCAGTCGGGGTTGTCGATGACGTGGACGATGGCGTCGGAGATCTCGCGCAGGTTGTGCGGGAGCAGGTTGCACGCCATGCCGACGGCGATGCCCGTGCTGCCGTTGACCAGCAGGTTCGGGAACTTCGCCGGCAGGACCACCGGCTCCTCGAGCCGGTCGTCGTAGTTGGGCTGGTAATCGACGGTGTCGAGGTCAAGGTCCGCCAGCAGCTCCATGGCGACGCCGGTCATGCGCGCCTCGGTGTACCGGGAGGCGGCGGGCGGATCCCCGTCCGTCGAGCCGAAGTTCCCCTGCGGATCGACTAGGGGATATCGCATGTTCCAGTCCTGCCCCAGGCGGACGAGCGTGGGGTAGACGACCTGGTCGCCGTGCGGGTGGTAGTTGCCGCTGGTGTCGCCGCAGATCTTGGCGCACTTGTAGTGCTTGGAGCGCGGGCCCAGGTTAAGGTCCTTCATGGCGACGAGGATGCGTCGCTGTGAAGGCTTAAGGCCATCGCGGACATCGGGCAGCGCCCGGTCGACGATGGTGCTCATCGCGTACGTCAGGTACGAGTCCTGGAGCTCGCGCTCGATGTTCAGATCTTCGATGATTCCGCCGGGCCCGGTGGGCTGGCCGTCGGAAGCCATGGGGGCGTCGATATCGCTCATATTTGCCCGAAATTCCGCTCGTGAGAGGCCCGCGAATCCGTCGCGGACCATGGTTCCCATTCTAGGCGGGCTCCGGGGCAATTTCGACACCAGGGCGGCATAACCGTCGGAGCATAAGTCTCTTTCAAATAGACATTTATAACCGCACGTCGCTGGCGGCCGCGATCAGTCGTCGATCACCAGGCCGTGGAGCTGAGAATGCTGCGGATCCGACGGGTTGGCGGAGCCCGTCGCCGTCGTGGCGCCATTGGTCCGACCCTGCGAATAGACGTCCTCCCCGCCGCCCTGGTCCAGGAGCACCGAGAACGACAGGGCCCCCGTCGACTTGTAGTGATACTGGTTGCCGCCGCTCTGGCCCTGCGTCGCCCCGCCGGCGGCGTCGTAGCGGTCTCGGCCGCCCAGGTCGATCAGCATGGCGATCCCCTGCATGCTCGCGCCGCCCTGGGCGAGGCCGTCCGCCTGGTACGAATCGTCGCCACCCCGGTCGATCAACAGGCCCGCGCCGACGTCCCACGCCGCCCCCTGCCCCGCCGCCGTCATCGCCCAGTAGGTGTCGTTGCCGGAGTCGTCGGCGAGAATGCCGAAGCCCTGGTGCACGCCGAAGCCCTGCGCGTAGCGATTGCCGTAGTAGAGATCACGCCCGCCCGCGTCGTGCAGGATCCCCAGCGCGTAGTAGTAACCGCCTCCCTGCGCAAACTCCCCCGCCTCGTACCGGTCGTCGCCGCCCAGGTCGCTCAGGATGCCGATCCCGCCGGCGCCGTACATCCGGTACCCGAAGCCGATGCCCTGGCTGAAGGCGTTGTAGACGGCCGGCGTTCCGTAGCCCGAGGGCTGCGGGCCGTTGGCGCGGTAGAGATCGCGGCCGCCCTCATCGACGAGGACGCCCAGCCCCAGCGGCCCGCCCACGCCCTGGCAGAGGAACTCACCGATATACGTGTCCGCCCCGCCGCCGAGGTCGAAGAGAAACCCGGCGCCGTACATCCCGGCACCGATGGACCACTCGCTGCCGACATACGTGTCGTTGCCGGCGCGATCGAGCAGGAGGCTCGCGCCGAACATCGCGGCGCCGGCGCTGAGCAGCCCACCTTCATAGCGGTCGTTCCCTGCGCGATCGTCGATGAGCGATATGCCCAGTAGCGCCGAGGCGGGTCCCTGCTCCGGCGTGCCGGCGTAGCGGTCGTTGCCGGCGAAGTCGATGACGGCGGACACCCCCAGGCGCAGGCCGCTGGCGTGATATTGGTCGTCTCCACCGACGTCGATCACGATCGCCAGCTTCGCCAGGTCGTAGCGGTTGTCTCCAGCTGCGCCGATCACTACCCACCCCTGCGGCCCGCGCGTCGCGCCGAGAATGCGCCCTTCCACCGCGCCTGCAAGCTCCGCCGGTGGCTCGGCCGGATCCAGCCCCTCCAGCTCCGCCGCCTCCAGGCGGCAGAGCGCTCCCAGCGCCTCGAGGCCCAGGGCAAGGTGCTCGACGTTCATCTCTTCGCTGCGCCGCATGACCGCCAAGTGTCGCGGGGCCTCCTTACCGCGCACGTAGAACGTCCGGCGCGGAACACGCAGCAGCGCCAGCGCGTCGCGCGCCAGGGCCTCGGTGTCGTCCACCTTCGGCAGGGCCGCCGCGAGGTGGCGCGACGCAAGCTCCAGCGCCACCAGCGCCGCCGCCTCCTGCGGGGTCGCACTTGCCGAGGGCTCCGTTGCGACGTCTGGCCACGTCTCGGTGGCCTCCGGGGCGTCGAGGTTCTCGCGCAGCAGGCGCGCCGCAACGCCGACCGGGTCGTCCGGCACCTCGTGCGTCGGCTGCGTGACGAGCTGCTCCAGCTCCGGCAGGCGGAACGGGTGGTCGAACCCCGCACGCACGCGCGAGAGCTGGTGCGTGTCCGTGTGCCGGTCGCGGAAGGCGATAAAGGTCTTGCGCAGCGTCGAAAGCGGCTCCGCCAGCCCCGCCTGCGCGACGGCGGCGCCGAGGACGTTCTGGGCGTCGTCCGGATCGAGCATCGCTTCGGCCGGGAAGGAGACTTCAATGCCCGATCGCCGCGGCTGGCCGATCGTCCCGCGCGGCTCCTCCGACGGCCTGCTCTCCTGCGCCGGCGCGCTCCGGCCCAGCGCGACGGCAACGAGAAGAAGCGATGCCGCGCAGATGCAACGGCGGACGGACGATGGGCGGCGGGTCGTTTCGAGCAAGGCGGTCGTGGATTGTTCAGGATTCGCCCGTGTTGCTCAAACCGGGGCGGCACGCGGGACACAACGCGCGCCAGGCACCAGCGCCGGCCGGGAATGCACCGACGTCGCGGCCGCGACAAAAATGCACGCGGTCGGTCGCAGGTTGCGTGGGCACTTTGATGATGACATGCGCACCGGGCGCGGGTAGATTGGCGCTGTCCGTCGGTGGCTCCCCCCGCCGCGGGCGACAATCCGGTGGCTCGGGTCGACGCGCGCGGCGCGGCGCCGACTCAGGACCTCCGCCGGCCGGCTATAGCGGAAGGTGACGGCTTCCCACTCCCGGCAGACGGACGTCACGGCATCCGCCGAGGTTGACGCCTTGGCGCTTCAGGCACGAGTCGCCTTTCATCCCGCTGCGGTCGATCTGCCCGGTCGGCGAACCCTCGAGTCCGCCCAGGGCGGATTGCCCGGAAACGCGGCCGGCACGCGAGCACGCAAGCTCTCGATCGTGGATCCATCCCGGGGCCTCCCCGGCACGATCCGCTAAAGCACTGGCCGTTTCCCGGCGCCCGACTGCTGCGGGATTTTCCCTGCGCCGGCTGAATGAACCCACGACCGGCAGCGCCGCCGAGTCTGCGCGGCGGTCCGACGTAAGATGGCGTCGTGCTCAAGTCGCGCGAACCTCCCGTTGCGAGCGCACCCGCCGCGCCGGCCGTTGCGGTGCGCCAACTCGCCGTGACGCGCGAGGATCGTCCCGTGCTGGAGGACGTGTCGCTCGAGCTGGTCTCCGGCCGGACGCTGGCGATCGTCGGACCCAACGGCGGGGGAAAGAGTTCGCTGCTTCGCGCCATCCTCGGCCTTCTTCCTGCTCGGGGTGAGATTCGGATCTGCGGCCTGGCGCCGTCGGCGGCGCTGAAGCGCGGCGATTGCGTCGGCTATGTTCCGCAGAATCCGCACGCCCCTGCCGGGCTGCCCCTGACGGCGCGACAGGCGGTGCGGCTGGCCGTGAGCGGGCGCGCCGGCTTCCTGCGCCGCCCCGCGGCCACCGACCTGGATTGGGCCGACCAGATGCTGGCGCGCGTCGCCGGGCCGGAGGCCGACGCCCTCGCCGCCACGCCCGTCACCCGGCTCAGCGGCGGACAGCTTCAGCAGGTCTTCATCGCGCGGGCATTGGCGAACCGGCCGCGCCTCCTGCTGCTGGACGAGCCGACGGTCGGCCTCGACCGGCCTGCCGTGGCGCGCCTCACGCGACTGCTGGGGGAGCTGAAGGCGGAACTGGGCCTGGCAACACTGATCGCCACGCACGACCACCTCACCGCGATGGCGGTGGCGGACGAGATGATCTATCTTGACCGCACCATCCGCTACCGTGGCCCGGCGGACGCGCTCCCGGCGCACCTGGATGCGCGCCTGTGCCATCACGACCACACGGCGGACGTGGTTCATCCTTAGAAGGAGGACGCGCATGCGCAACAGACTGCTGCCCGCACTGGCACTCTTCGCTTCCCTTTGCTGCATGATGATCGGGGGCTGCGCGACGACGCGCCAGTTCGTCGTCACGAACACGACCCAGAACCCGGTCGAGATCTCGCGCGAGATCGATGGGGGAAGCGAGACGATCACACTCGCCCCCGGCGGAAAGACGACGATCACCGGCAACCGGCTGAACTTCCAGGGCGTGCTGATCGAGCCGCGATGATCAGGATTTTGACGCCTTGCCCGTCGCGCCTCACGCTCTGAGCATCCGTGTGCATCTGTGGCTCATCGCTCCGGACGGCGCGCGGTGACCTGGAGGTGGGCCGCGCGGCCGGCGTTGCCGGGATCCTTCTGCAACTCCATCTCCTGCTTCACGAGCCGGCGGAAGGCCTCGCCCTCGAGCGTACCAAGCAGGTCGCGGTGCGCGCGGGCGGGGAGAATGGTCTTGCCGGCGATGTGCAGCACCTCGAAGCCGGCCCGCTCGAAGATCCGCCTCAGCTCGGCGGGCGTGAAGGTGTGCAGGTCGAACTGCTCCGCCTCGTCCCCCGTCACCCAGCGCGTCCGGCCCGTGCGGAGCAGCTTCTCCAGCCCTTCGATGTCGCCGCGCGCGAAGTAGGCGTCGGCGGCGGAGAGCTTGTTGTCAGCGGTGGCAATGACCACTCCCCCGGGCGCGCAGCAGCGGAACATCTCGGTGGCGGCGCGGACGGGGTCGGAGCAGATCGAGAGTGGATCACCCATCGCGACCGTGAGCGCGAATGCGGCGGAGGGGACGTCGGGCATCGCGACGATGTCGGCGACGATCGCCTCGCTCGCGGCGCCTTTCGAGCCGAGCGCCGCGAGTTTCTCGCGCACCTCGCCGACCATGGCGGGGGCATGGTCGACAAACGTGACCGCCCAGCCGCTCTTGACGAGCTTCAGCCCCCACTTCCCGGTGCCGCAGCCGAGGTCGAGGCAGCGTGCGCCCGCGTCGGCGGGAAGATGCGGCTTGACCGCCTGCCAGGTGACCTCGTCGTGGAAACGCCAGTAGGCATCCTCGTACATCGCGTCATACCGACGCGCCACGCGGTTGTGGTACTTGACGGATTTGCTGTCTCGCTTGCGGGCCACGGAGCCAGCGTAGCAGAGGAGTTGAACCACGAAGACACGAAGAAGCGCCGGAGTCGAACACGAAGGACACGAAGTGAGCACGAAGGACACGAAGTGGGCACGACGGGCACGGAGTTGCGGCCACGAATGTGCACGAATGAGCACGAATGAAGATGGATGAGCAGAGACCCGGGGGCCTGCACGCGCGCATCGTGAGCACTCCGTCCAATCGTTGCGGGCCTTCGTGTCCTTCGTGTTCGACTCCGGCTCTCAACGAGTCCCGGCCGCTTGCTCCATCTCACCTCTGTGTCTTCGTGTCTTCGTGCCTTCGTGGTTCAACTCTCTCCGGCGAGCCGCGCGAACATGTCGCCGCGCTCCTCGAAGTTCTTGAACTGGTCGTAGCTCGCGAAGCCCGGGGACAGGAGCACGACGTCTCCTTCCACCGCCAGCTCGCGCGCGCGTGACACTGCCGCCGCGAGGTCGCCGCAGTCGATCGCTTTCTCCCCCACCAGCTTCGCGACCGTCGGGCCCATCTTTCCGATGCAGAGCACCGCCTTACAGCGCTCGGCGAGCGCCCGGGCCATCTCCTCCAGCGGGAGACCCTTGTCGCTGCCGCCGACGATGTGGATGACGGTGCCCGCGGGGAACGCTTCGCAGGCGGCGACCGCGGCCTCGGGGATCGTCGCGATCGAGTCGTTGACCCACTTCACGCCGCGGGCGTCTTGGTGCACGAGCTGGAGCCTGTGGGGAAGGCCGGCGAAGTGCGCGCCGGCCGCCGCGGCCTGGTCGGGGTAAACGCCGACGAGCTTCGCCGCGGCGAAGGCGGCGCGCTCATTGAGGCGGTTGTGCTTGCCCACGAGCTTCGGGGCGAACGCCTCGGGCAGGTTGGCGCGCTTGCCATACTCGACGGCGGAGCCGGGCGTGAGCTTGCCGAACTCCCGGCCGAGCTTGCTGAATGTCGGCACGACGGCGAAGTCGCGCGGGCCCTGGAAGCGCACGATATTTCGCTTGGCCTCTAGGTAGGCGTCGGCGGAGCCGTGCCAGGGGATGTGATCGGTGCCGACCATCGTGATGACCGCCACGTGCGGCGACCACTGTTGCTCGCCCAGGTAGTGGAGCATGTAGCTGGAGAGCTCGAGGACGACGAAGTCGTGCTCCGTCATCTCCGGCAGCTTCTCCAGGAGCGATCCGCCGATGTTTCCGCCGAGCCAGACGCGGCGCGGGGAGGCATGGCCTTGTGTGGCGAGGGCTTCCAGCCCGTTCTGCTCTGTTGGATCCTGCCCGGAACGGGCTGGAAGCCCTTGCCACGAAAGGTCCACGAGCTTGCTTCGCGCGCCGCGGACTTTGCCCGCGCGCTCCGGGTCGAGCGGGCGCCACGCCTCGAGCATCTTCGCCAGCAGCGCCGCCGTCGTGCTCTTGCCCTTGGTGCCCGTCACGCCGAAGACCAGCTTCGTCGGCAGGCGCTCGACGAGCAGGACGATCTCCGTCGTCACCGGCACGCCCGCGGTCGCCGCCTCCTGGAGGAACGGATCGTTCGGCGGCACGGCGGGGCTGGCGACGACGAGATCGGCGCCCGTGAAGTCGGCGGCGTCGTGTCCGCCGAGCCGGAAGGTCACATCCAGCCCCGCGAGCTGCGCGACGCTGCCGGCCAGGTCCGCCTCCGACTGCTGGTCGGTCACGGTGAGGCGCGCGCCCTGCTGCGCAAGCCAGCGCGTGACCGCGATGCCCCCGCCGAAGCGGCCCAGCCCCATCACCGTGACGCGCTTTCCCGCCAGCTTCATGAACGAGGGTAGGAGCCGCCGGCGCCGGTCGCGGCGGCGCTTCGGAGCGACTGCCCTTAGAATCGCCCCGCTCAAAGGATGCCGCCCGACCCGACCAGCCCGACGACAGGCGTCACCGACGACGGCCGGCCCAGCTTGGCGCGCCGGATTGCGACCGTCGCGCTCCTGCTGGTGGGCGCCGGTTGCCTCCTGCTGCTGCCCGACCCGCCCGTGCCGATGACGCCGCTGCGGTGGATCGGACTGGTGGCGATCGTGGCGCTGGGGTTGGTACCCGCGGTGCATCGGCCGGTGGCGCGCGTGCTGGATGGCTTGCGCCGTCCCAGCCGGGAGAGGCGTCGATGGATCGCGGTGGGCGTTGCGATCGCGGCGGGGACGTACACGCTGGTCACGGCGCAGCTCCAGGATCGCGACCTGTTTCCGAAGAGCCACGACGAACAGAGCTACGTGCTCCAAATGCGGATGCTGGCGAGCGGGCGGCTGTGGCTCGATGCGCATCCGGCGGGCGCGTTCTTCGACACGTTTCACGTGGTGGTCGAGCCGGTGTATGCGTCGGTCTATTTCCCCGGGACGGCGCTGATGTACGTGCCGGCGGCGTGGCTGGGGCTGCCGATGTGGGTGTTGCCGCTGCTGGCGGCGTCGGCGGCGGCGGGGTTGCTCTATCGCGTGACGGCGGACTTGACGGACGGGCTGGGCGGCCTGCTGGCGGCGCTGGTGCTGGTGAGCTCCAACTGGTACCGGATGCTGGCGCTGCTCGTGATGGCGCAGATGCCGGCGCTGCTGCTGGGGCTGGTGATGGTCTGGGCGTGGCTGAGGTGGCGCCGGAGCGCCGGTCGGGCGCGCTGGGGGTGGCTAGTGCTGATCGGCGCGAGCGCGGGGTGGATGGCGATCACGCGTCCGGTGGATGCGCTGGCATATGCGATTCCGGTTGGGGTGGGGGTGATG
>JAEZED010000171.1 GCA_023417885.1 Planctomycetota bacterium | reverse complement strand
GCGTCCTCCTCCGGCGGTACCTCCGCGTCCGCCGCCGATTCCGACGCCGGCCTGGTCCCGATCAAGTCTCCCATGGTCGGCACCTTCTACTCCGCTTCCAGCCCCGACGCCAAGCCGTTCGTCTCCGTCGGCTCCCGAGTCGACGAGGACACCGACGTCTGCATCATCGAGGCGATGAAGGTCTTCAACAACATCAAGGCCGAGACCAGCGGCACCATAGAGAAGATCCTCGCCGAGAACGGCCAGGCCGTCGAGTACGGCCAGGTGCTCTTCCTCGTGAGGCCGGCCTGACCGAACTCCGGCGACGGAACTCGCCCGGCGGCAGACCTCAGGCGGATGCCCGGCTCTTCCTGCCAGCCACGCCGCCTGCCCCCGCGATATCGACGTAACCATGTTCAATCGAATCCTCATCGCCAACCGCGGGGAAATCGCGCTGCGCATCATCCGCGCCTGCCGCGAGATGGGCGTGCAGACCGTTGTCGTCTACTCCGAGGCGGACCGTGACGCCAGCTACCTCGACCTCGCCGACCAGGCCGTCTGCATCGGCAAGGGTCCTGCCGCCGACAGTTACCTGAACATCCCGCGCATCATCTCGGCCGCCGAGATCTGCGACGTCGACGCAATCCACCCCGGCTACGGCTTCCTTGCCGAGAACGCCCACTTCAACGAGGTGGTGCGCTCCTGCAAGATTGAGTTCATCGGCCCCAGCCCCGAAGCGATGCTGGCCGTGGGGGACAAGGTGCAGTGCAAGCAACTGGCCCGGCGCGCCAGCGTGCCGACGGTGCCGGGAAGCGACGGGGAGATCGAGACGGAGTCGGAGGCGGTCGAGCTGTGCGCGAAGATCGGCTACCCGGTGATCATCAAGGCGGCCGCGGGCGGGGGCGGGCGCGGCATGCGCGTCGCCCACAACGAGGCGACGCTGCGGGCGGGCCTGCGGCAGGCCAAGGTGGAGGCCGAGGCCGCCTTCAAGAACGGCACGGTGTACATCGAAAAGTTCGTCGAGTTCGGCCGGCACGTTGAGGTGCAGGTCATCGCCGACCAGCACGGCAACGCCGTTCACCTCTGGGAGCGCGACTGCTCAATGCAGCGGCGCCACCAGAAGCTCGTCGAGGAGTCCCCCTCCCCCGCCATCAGCCAGAAGACGCGCGAGGCGATGTGCGCCTCCGCCGTCCGGCTGATCAAGGCCGCCAACTACTCCAACGCGGGCACGGTGGAGTTCCTCGTCGACCAGCATGAGAACTTCTATCTGCTGGAGGTCAACGCGCGCATCCAGGTGGAGCACCCGGTCACCGAGCAGGTGACGGGCGTCGACCTGATCCAGACCCAGCTACGCGTCGCCGCGGGCGAGAGGCTCCCCTTCGGGCAGCGGGACGTGCCGCAGATCGGCCACGCCATCGAGGTGCGCATCAATGCCGAGGATCCGTCGCGCAACTTCCAGCCCCAGCCCGGGCTGATCGAGACCTTCATCCCCCCCGGCGGCCCCGGCGTGCGCCTCGATACCCACGCACACGCCGGCTACCGGATCCCGCCGAACTATGACTCGATGATCGGTAAGCTGATCATCCACCGGCCGACGCGCGCCGAGGCGATTGCCACCATGCGGCGGGCGCTGTCGGAGTTCCGCGTCGGGCCGATCGCCACGACGATCCCCCTCCAGCTCCAGATCATGAACAACCGCGAGTTCAACGAAGGCCGGGTCGACACCGGCTTCGTCGAACGGGTAATGCTGGGACGCTAACCTCCGCCCACTGCCGCCGCTGGCGGAATCGGTGCGTGCCTCCTGCTCATGCCCCTTCTCGGGGCACTGCCCCGCCCGTCGGGCACGCCGGCATCGCGCTCTGGACATTCGCGGCGCAGTCCGGATGCTGTAGCGATGCACGCTGTATGTCGCACTCACGGCGCTGGCGCCGCCTTGTTCGTCCTCGCCCTTGCAATCGCCCTGCTGGCTCCTGTTGGGCGGGCCGCAGCCGCTGGAGCGGACGAGGACCGCGACCTGCTGCTCGACGGTGTCGTGCGCATCGCGGCGCCGGGAGCGCCGGGGGATCTCTCGCTCGTCGGCGAGGAGGCGTTCATCGTGGCAACGGGGGATGTCGCCGGCGCCCCCGCCGCCGTCGTGGGGGCGACGCGCTCCGGGCGCGGCCGCGTCGTCGCGTTCGCCCATGGCGGCTATCTCGGCGCGGAGGCGCTGGGCATCGCCGACACCGGACGCCTCATGCTCAATGCCGTCACCTGGGCCGGCGGCGACGTACGCAACAGGCCGCTGCGCGTCGTGGCCCCGCGCGCCGTCGCGGAGCTGCTTGCCAGCCGCGGCGGCGAGCGCTTCGAAGTCGTCGATCCCGCGGGTCGGGTCCGGCCCGACGTGATCGTGCTCGATGCGCACCACCTCCGCGACGAAGAGATGCTGCGGCTGCGCGCCCACGTGCGCAACGGCGGCGGCCTGGTGGTGGCCGGGTTGGGCTGGGGCTGGCAGCAGCTCAACCCGGAGCGTTCCCTGCGGAATGACTATCCCGGCAACAAGCTACTCATCCCGATGGGCATCGTCTTCGGCGGCGAAGTCGCGCGGACGACCGACGGCGACGGCTACCGCGCTGCGCGGGCCGACCACGAGCTGGTGAACGCCCCCGCCGCCGCGGCGCATCTCGCCAAGCTCGTGCAGGCTCCGGAGCCGGTGAAGAAGCAGGAGACACCGGCGATCGACCCCGGGGTCAAACTTGCCTCGGCGACACTGGTCCGCGCTGTCCGCTCCCTGCCGCCGCGAGATGAGTGGCTCGATCGGCACGTCCGCCCGCTGCGCAGGCTTTATGAGAAGCGTTTCGACGAAGCACCGATTCCGGCGCCCGGCAGGCCGCTGGGCAGCGACGACATCCGCGGCCTCCTGGGACGCGTCCTGCTCTCTGTGGAGATGGACGAGATCGCCGCCCTTCCGCCGCAGCGCGTGCGCGCGCACCAGTCCGCCGCGAGTTTTCCCGGCGTTGCGAAAATTTCTCCGACGCCCCTGCAGCTCGATTTTGAGCTGGAAACGGGGAAATTCGGATGGCAGTCCACCGGTCTGTACGTGCCGCCGGGCGAACTGGTGCACGTTCGCGCTCCCGCCGGCGCACCAGCGGGGTTAAGGGTGAGGATCGGAGCCCACTCCGACAGCCTGTGGCACCACGACGAGTGGCAACGCGCGCCGCAGATTTCCGTGGAGCTGCCGCTGGGCGGTGAAGACACCCGCATCGCCAGCCCGTTCGGAGGCCCGCTCTACATCGTCGTGCCCGAATCCGCCGTCATGGACCAGCCCGTGCAGATCGACATCCGCGGACGCTTCTGGCAGATGCCGCGATATGTCGCCGGTAAGACCAGCGACGCCGAGTGGCGGGAGACGATCCGCAATCATCCTGCGCCGTGGGCGGAGATCGATTCGGGGCCCGTCATCGTGACCATTCCTAGCGAGCACGTGCGCGGTCTCGGCGCACCGTCGGAAGTGACCGCTGCCTGGAAGGCGGTCGCCCATGCGTGTGCGGAGCTTGCCGGCATTCCCTCGGAGCGCCGCCGGCCGGAGCGATTCGTCGCGGACGTGCAGATCAGCAACGGGTACATGCACGCGGGGTACCCGATCATGACGCACCTGGACGCGGCCCCGAAGATGGCCGACGCGCGTCACCTCGCGACCGAGGGGAACTGGGGCCTCTTCCACGAGATCGGGCACAATCACCAGGTGCGCGACTGGACGCCTTCGGGCACCGGCGAGGTCACCAACAACGTCTTCACCCTCTACTGCTACGAGAAGGTGACGGCGAACAAGCGCCCGAACGACGCCCTCTTCGGCGAGGAGCGGGCGCGGCGGATCCACGAGTATCTCTCGGCAGGGGCCCCTTTCGAAGTCTGGAAGCAGGATCCCTTCCTCGCCCTCATCAGCTACGTGCAGCTCCAGGAGGCATTTGGCTGGGAGGCGTACATCGACGTCTTCGCGGAGTATCGCGATCTGCCGGATGACCAGCGGCCTGCCGACGACCAGGCGCGATGGGATCAGTGGGTCACCCGCTTCAGCCGCCGCGTCGGGCACAATCTCGTTCCGTTCTACATGGCGTGGGGCATTCCGGTGAGCGAGGAGACGCGCAGGGAGCTGGCGGGGCTGCCCGCGTGGATGCCCGAGGACTGGCCCGGGAAGTGAGGCACCATGGGGACTGATTTCTTCGAACGCCAATCCGAGGCTCGACGCCGCACGAAGCTGCTGGCGCCGCTCTTCCTGGCCGCCGTGGGGGCCACCGCATGCGGCGTCGTGCTACTGGCGCTCATCGTCGGCAACATCGCAGCGATTCGCTTCCGCGAGCAGACGATCGACGACGCGCGGGAGGCGCGGGGTCGGGCGGAGTACATGAACAACATCACCAGCGAGGCACTGGCCGAAGCCCAGCGCGAGGGAGCGAGCGATGACGTGCTGCACATGCTTCGATTGAGCCAGCGATCGCTCCCGGAGGTGCCGGAGCCGTGGGAATGGACATGGTGGTGGCCGAAGCTCTGGTTCATCAGCGGCGGCATCGCGCTGGGCGTGATGGGACTGGCCGCGCTGACCAAGTCGCTCGAGCTCCGCGGGCGAGGATCGTCGGTTGCCGAGCTGGTCGGCGGGCGGCCGGCAGGGTTCGACCTGGAGCCGAAGGAGGGGCTGAGCGAGCGGGAACTGATCAACGTGGTGGAGGAGATGGCCATTGCCAGCGGGTACAGCGTGCCGCGCGTGTTCGTGCTTCCGGAGGAACGGGGCATCAACGCCTTCGCGGCCGGCACGACGCCCGAGGAGGCGGCGATCGCAGTCACTGCCGGCGCGCTGCGCCACCTGACGCGCGAGGAGCTCCAGGCGGTCGTCGCGCACGAGTTCAGCCACCTGCTGCACGGCGACGCGCGGCTGAACCAGCGGATGATCGCGGTCGTCTTCGGGATCGCCAGCATCGGGATGATCGGCAGCGGGCTGATCAACGCCGCCGCCGCCGCGGCGGAGGATGACGAGAAGCCGGGCTCGCTGCTGGGGCTGGCGGTTCACCCGGTGCCGCTGGGTGTCATGCTCTGCGCCGCGTCGCTCGCGGTGATCGGCGGGATCGGGCTTGCGGTCGGGCGCGTGATCCAGGCGGCGACCAACAGGCAGAGAGAATACCTGGCCGACGCCTCGGCGGTGCAGTTCACGCGCAATCCCGCGGCCCTTGCGTCGGCATTGAAGAAGATCGGCGGCCTGAGGCGAGGCGGGCGCCTGCGGAGCCAGCACGGCGTGGAGATCGCGCACATGTGCATTGCCGCCCCGGGCTACACACTGCTGGATACGCACCCGCCGCTGGCCGAGCGGATCCGTCGGATGGAGCCGGATTTCGACGGGACGTTCCCGGAGATCATCGTGTTCGATGCAGAGGTGGCGCGGCGGCTGGTGGCGACGCAGGAGCGCGTGCGGCGCGAGCTTGCCGAGAAGCGCCGGGAGACGATGGCGCTGCGGCAGGCGCGCACGCTGTTCGCGGCAGATGTCGTGGCTGCCGCCGGGTCGCTCAGCGCCGCCGGTCTCGCGGCGGCGCAGGAGGTTCTCGAGGATCTGCCCGAAGCGCTGCGGGAGGCGGCGCACGATCCGGCGGGGGCCGAGGCGATCGTCCTGGGGCTGGCGCCGGCGGTCGACGAGGGGGCGCGGCGCCGGCAACTGGAGGCGGCGGGCGAGGTGGAGATCGGCATCGCCGCCCGGGCCGATGCGCTGCGCGGGGAACTTTCGGCGCTGCGTGACGAGCATCGCCTGCCGCTGCTGGACATCGCGCTGCCGGCGCTGGAGCCGCTGGACGAGTCGGCGCGGCGCCGGCTGGTCGAGGCGCTGCGCGCCGCGGTGCAGGCGGACGATTCCCTGTCGCTTCGCGAGTTGTGCTACGTCCGGGTCGTGGAGCATCACCTGCTGCCGCGGGAGGTGCGGCGTCGGCCGGTCTACTCGGTCGCCGCGATCCGCGCGCCGGTGGCGGTGGTGCTGGCGGGCCTGGCGACGCTGTGCGACGACCCGGCGACGGCTTACCAGGTCGGGATCAGCCGGCTCAAGCTGCGTCGGCTCGAGCCGCCCTTCGCGCCGCCGACGCCGCTGGCTTTCGACGCGGCGCTGGAGGAGCTTTCGACCGCCTCGCCTGCCGTGCTGCGGCGCGTGCTGGATGCGGCGGCCTACTGCGTGGCTTCGGACGGGCGCATCTGCCCGGCGGAGCACGAGACGCTGCGTGCGCTGGCGGCGGCAATGCGCGTGCCGCTTCCGCCGATGGTCGAGGCGGCGCGCTCGGTGGCCCGGGAAGAGGAGGCGGCGGCCCGGTGATTGCGGTCGGGCGGCTATCATCCCGCCACAAACCGAAGGAGAATCGACGATGGCAGGTAATGCAGTGATCGGACAGAGCGGCGGGCCGACGAGCGTGATCAACCAGTCGCTCGTGGGGGTGGTCGAGGCGGTGCGCGAACACAAGCACATCGACCGGCTGCTGGGCGCGCGGCACGGTGTGCGCGGGATCGTGGACAAGAAGTTCATCGAGCTCAACGACACCCCGGCCGACCTGCTGGAGCGGATCGCCGACACCCCTTCCAGCGCGCTGGGAAGTACGCGTGACAAGCCGGATGCCGCCTACTGCGAGCGGATCTTCGAGAGCTTCCGGAAGCACGACGTGCGCTACTTCTTCTACATCGGCGGGAACGATTCTGCCGACACCGCCCGCATCGTGCAGGAGCTGGCAGCGAAGCAGAAGTACGACCTCCACGTGTTCCACATTCCCAAGACGATCGACAACGATCTTCGCGTGCACGACCACACGCCGGGCTTTGGGTCGGCGGCGAAGTTCGTAGCGTGCGCGATGATCGGCGACGACTTTGACAACCGGAGCCTGCCGGGGATCAAGCTCGACGTGATCATGGGGCGTCACGCCGGCTTCCTCACCGCCAGCAGCGCGCTGGCGCGCGTGGTGAAGGGGAGCGGGCCTCATCTGATCTTCGTCCCGGAGAAGCCGGTGAGCCAGGACGACTTCGTCGCGGCGGTGGAGCGCGTCTACGCGAAGGAAGGCCGCTGCCTGGTGGCGGTGAGCGAGGGAATCACGGCGCCCGACGGCCGGACGTATGCCGAGCACATGGCCCAGAACCTGGAGCGCGACGCCCACGGGAACATCCAACTCTCCGGCAGCGGCGCCCTGGGCGACTACCTGGCGAGCCTCGTCAACAAGGGCGTCAAGGCGCCCGGCGGGAAGAAGCTGCGCGTCCGGGCGGACACATTCGGCTATCTCCAGCGTTCGTTCGCCGGCTTCGTGAGCGAGGTGGACGCCGCCGAGGCGCGGATGGTGGGCCGTAAGGCCGTGGAGTATTCGGCGGACGCTACGAACGCGCAGGGGAGCGTGGTGATGCTGCGGACGGGCAACGGGGAGCGTTACGGCGTGGAGACGAAGCTGGAAGATCTGAAGAACGTGGCGCGGGTGGCGAAGGAGATGGACGAGTCGTTCCTCGCGCCGGATCACGACGTGACCGAGGCCTGGCTCGAGTACGCGCGTCCCTTGGCGGGCAGGCTGCCGGTGGTGGGAACGTTCGACGAGATGGGCCGGTAGTTCTTTTCGGAAGCCCCCGTCCCGTCACGCGTGCTGGCAGGCCCAGTCGGGAGCGGCCGGCGGCAGCATCAGAAGTCGTCGTCATCGTCGTCGTCGTTCCCGGCGAGGGCAAGCAGGATGATTCCCGCCCCCAGCGCCACCATCGCGACGAACTGGAAAGGAGCCGCGACGGCACTTCCCAGGGCACGCGCCTCCGCGAGCGATGCGCCGGCGCGGTGCTCCTGCGTCGCCCAGCAGAGGTACTGCGTCCCCTCCGGCACCGGCCCGAGCGCGATCTGGCGCTCTCCTGCGATGGCGTAGAGCCGGCCGTTCTCCTCGCGGAAGCCGAGGCGATCGCCGCGGACAGCCTGGATGAGCTCGCTGTTCCACTTCTCGACCGGACCCACATCCGGGCGTCGCGCGATGAAGTACGCCCCTTCGTGCCGCACGCGCTCGCTGACCGGACGGGGGTCGTCCGGATAGAAGCGGATCGGCTTGTCGTAGCTGGCGTACTGGCAACCGGGAACCAGGAGCATGAGCGCCGCAAGCAGCGGCGTCAGCACGAGATGAAGTGACCGCATGCGGGCATTCTGCCGCAGGCCCGGTGGCGGATCAACCAAAGCCGGCGGATGCGATGGCACCGGATGTGCCGCGTAATGTGCAGCGCGCGAAGCGTGAACCGATGCTGAAGGATGCGCGACAGCCCGAGCCGACTGACGAGCAGGTTCCCGCCGACGAGGCGGTGGCGCCCGCGGGGTCGTTGACGTTCGCGCAACTGCTGCGGCCGGGCATGAACGCCGTGCGCAGCCACTGGCGGGCGTTCGTGCTGATCCAGCTCTTCGCGGCGGCGCTTGTCGTCGGCTACTTCACCTGGGAGCCGGTGACGCGCTTCTTCGGCCAGCTCTCCCGCTGGCGCGAGGGGGGCGGGCTGCTGTTCGTGTCGCTGTCGAGCGTCTGCGCCGCCGTCATTCTGCCGGAGATCGCCAAGGCGCTGACCCAGCGCGGGGAGTGGAGGCTGAATGGGGCCAAGCTCCGGGATCTCGGCTTCCTGATTGTCTTCTTCGCGCTGCACGGGCTGCTGGTGGACAGCTTCTACCGCCTCCTGGCGGTGACGATCGGTCCAGGCAACGACGTGGGGACGGTGACGATCAAGACGGTGATCGACATGCTCCTTTTCGGCCCACTCATCGCCCAGCCGTGGACGATCCTCGCCTTCGACCTGCGCCGCAACAGCTACCGCATCCGCCCGACGCTGGCGGCGGTGAGCGTGAAGTGGTACCTGCACAGGACGATGCCGCTGCAGCTTCCGGCGTGGGCCTTCTGGACGCCGATGGTGGTGCTGATCTACGCCCTGCCGCCTTCGCTCCAGATCGTGCTCTGGACGGGGGCGATGGGCGCCTGGAGCCTGGTGATGGTCTTCATCGGGCGCGGCGAGGAGCCCGATTAGAGAACGCCCTTGGTGCTCGGGATGCCCTGCTGCCGTGCGTCGGGCGCGATCGCCTGGCGCAGGGCGCGGGCCACACCCTTGAAGATCGCCTCCGCCACGTGGTGAGCGTTCTCGCCCCGCACGACGTCTGCGTGCAGCGTGATGCGCGCCTCGGCGGCGAGCGCCTTGAAGAACTCCGCCACGAGCTCGGCGGGGAAGTCGCCGATGCGGTCGGCGGGCCAGCCATGGGCCACATGGATGCGGCAGTACGAGCGGCCGGAGAGATCGAGGCCGACGATCGCCAGCGCCTCGTCCATCGGCAGGTTGACGCTGCCGTAGCGCGCGATGCCCGACTTGTCGCCCCAGGCCCGTAGCAATGCCTGCCCGAGCGCAAGGCCAACATCCTCGACGGTATGGTGCTGATCGACGTGAAGATCGCCCTGCGCCGCGACGGAGAGATCGATGGCGGCATGCCGCGCGAGCAGGACCAGCATGTGGTCGAAAAAGCCCACGCCGGTGTGGATGTCGGCCCGGCCGACGCCGTCGAGATCGACGGTGACCGTGACGTCCGTCTCCCCGGTCTTGCGGTGTATGGTTGCGCTTCGTGTCATGTGATCAGCCGGGCTCACCGGCGGTCTCGGGCTTCCCAAGCAGTTGATTGAGCGCGGCGACGAGGGCGTTGTTCTCCTGGCTCGTGCCGATCGTGATCCGGATGGCGTCCTGAAGGCCGGGCTCGTTCCAGTGCCGCACGAGCACGCCCTGTTTTCGCAGGCCATCGTACAGCACGCCGGCGTCGGGATAGTCGGGATGGCGGGCCAGCACGAAGTTCGCCTGGCTCGGCGCGACGGCCAGCCCCATGAGCTGGAGTTCGAGCGTCAGCCGGGCGCGCTCGTCGCGCACGTGCTGCCACATCCGCGCCGCGTAATCTCTGTCCGCCAGCGCGGCGACGGCGGCCACCTGGCCCAGGGCGTCGGTGTTGTAGCTGTCCTTCACCTTCATCATCGCGGCGATCACCTCCTCGTGCGCCAGCGCATAACCGAAGCGAAGGCCCGCCAGCGCGTAGCCCTTGCTTAGCGTGCGGCTGATGAGCAGGTTGGGGTGATCGGCGAGCAGGGTCACGCAATCGCGGTCTGCATAGTCGACATACGCCTCATCAACCACCAGCAGGCCCTTGAAGCGACGGGCGAGCTCCGCGATCTCCTCGGGGGGCGACGCCGTTCCGCTGGGCGCGTTCGGATTCGCGAGGTAGATCGCGTCGGCGCGCACGGCCAGGAGGCGGGAGACGGGCAGCGACCACTCGTCGTCCCAGTCGACGCGCACGTGATGCGCGCCCTGGATCTCGCACAGCACGGGGTAGAGCGAGTAAGTCGGCCAGGGAGAGGCGACGCGCCCGCCGGGCGGGACGAACGCGCGCGTCACGATCGTCAGGACATCGTCGCTGCCATTGCCGGCCAGGACGTTCTCCGGCGCCACGCCGTGAAGACTGGCTGCCGCCTCCCGGAAGGCGTGGGCGGTCGGCGGCGGGTAGACCCGGAGGCGCTCCGGCTCGAGGTCGCGGATGGCAGCCATGACGGCCGGGCTCGGCGGGAACGGCGACTCGTTCGTATTGAGCTTGACGACGCGCTCCCCCGGCGCCGGCTGCTCGCCGGGGACATAGCCGGTCATGCGCGCGACTTCTGGACGCGGTTGTGGAACCACGCGGCAAGTGTAGTGCCGATGCGGCCACCAACGCTAAGGGCGGGCCTCAACGCGCACCCGGACGCTGGCGGCGTGGGCGTCGAGTCCTTCGGCGCAGGCGAGACGCATGATGGCCCCGGCGTCGCCGACAAGCGCCTCCTGGCCGTAGCGCACGACCCCGGAGCGCTTCATGAACTCCAGCACGCTCACCCCGCCGGCGAAGCGCGCGGTGGTGTTGGTGGGCAGGCAATGGCTCGGCCCCGCGACGTAGTCCCCTGCCGCCACGGGGCTGAACGGGCCGACGAAGACGCAGCCGGCGTGGGGAAGGTGCGCCAGGTCCGCCTCGGGGTCCGCGGTCTGCACGCTCATGTGCTCGGGTGCGATGCGCCGCGCTAGCTCGTAAAGGGCCTCGACCGACCCGCTCCGCACGATCGCGCTGTGGCCGGCCAGCGCCTTCTCGATCGCGGCGCGGCGCGACAGCGTCGGCAGCTGTCGCCTGATCTCCTCCACGACGCGCCCGGGCAGTGTCGCGTCGCTCGTGAGCAGGAAGCAGGAACCGGGATCGTGCTCCGCCTGCGCCAGGAGGTCGGCGGCGACGAACACCGGCTCGGCCGTTGCGTCGGCGAACACGAGCACTTCGCTCGGGCCGAGGAACCCGTCCGTGCCGACCGCGCCCGACATCAGGCGCTTGGCGATCTGCACGTACCGATTCCCCGGGCCGACGATCTTGTCCACGCGCGGAACGAACTCTGTTCCAAAAGCCATCGCCCCAATCGCCGCCGCCCCGCCGGCGCGGATCATGAACGGCAGACCCAGCTCGTGCCCCGCGGCAAGCACCAGGTCTGTCCGGCCGTAGCGGCTCGGCGGAGTCGCCGCGACGATCGTCGCCACGCCCGCCGCCTGCGCCGGCACGACGAGGTGAATCAGTGACGACGGGTAGGAAGCCTTGCCGCCCGGGAAGTAGCAACCGGCCGAATCCAGCGGCGTGTGGCGCAGGCGCAGTTCGAGATCGCCCCGGCGGAGCGGGGCCGGGGTTGCAGACGGAAGCAGGTGCTGCTGGTACTCCCGCACCTGCCGGATGCTTCGACGCAGCGCCTCGCGCAGTTCCGGCTCGATCCGCCCCGACGCTGCCGCCATCTCCTCGGGAGAAACGCGGACCTCCTCGGCCGTGAAGGCCGGGTCGTCGAAGCGGCGTGCCCACTCCACGACGGCCGCGTCGCCCCGGTCGGCCACGTCCTCCAGGATGCGGCGCACTGCGGTCGTGTCCTCGTCCTCGCGCAGGGCCAGGCGCGGGTCGATCGCCAGGTTCGCGACGAGATCGTCCACGCGGCGGCGATCGGCCCCCTGGTCCAGGTCATAGATCGGGATCAGGCGATCGCCGTTGGTCGCTTCAGCAGACATAGGTGGCGACTATATGGACGCCTTGCGGCACGGAAGTCGCCGCGGGCCGGGCTTGTTTGCCCGCTCCGGCAAGTCGGCTAACGTGACGCCCCCCTCATGCAGCGACGGCCCGTCCTCTCTCCCGACCTCCTACACATGCTCGACCTCTCGGGCGAGCCCGATCCGTTGGCGAGGCTGGTCATGGCCGAGCCGGCGCACTTGCTGGCGCGTCGGCTGGATCATCCGGCTCTTGCTTGGCGAGCGGCCTCTGAACTGCGGCGGCAATTGTCGCGCCCGGTCGTGGCCTGGGGAGAGCGGGTGTTCGCCGTCGCGGCGCAGGCGGGAGCGATGACGGGCTTTTACCGCCCTTCCGAGAGCCCGCGTCGCCTCCCGCCGCCCGTGCCGGGCTGGCGGGCGCTGGCAGCGTCGGGCCCGCAGGCAAAGCGGCTCCGCGCCGCGGGCTGGGCCGCGGCGGAAGTCTCCCTGCTTGCGCCGCCGGGCGAACCAATCGGGGAGGAGTCAGCTCCGACGCGCCGCAGCCTCGAGGTCGACGACGCGGACTTCGTCTGGCTCCTCGCGGGCGAGTCGTCCGGAGGGGCGGGGCTTCGCGAGGCGATCTGGGCCGCGACCATCCTGCATGTCGTCGAGCGCGGGCAACGCCGGCACCGGCTGCTGCTCTCTGGCGATTCGCCCGGGCATCGGCGCGCCAAGACGTTCCTGGATCAGTTGGGCTTGCCGGAACTGCATATAACGACCACGCGATGGAGCTACCCGAGCCTGACGGCCGTCGCGGACGCGATGCTCCTGCTGCCGCACGCCGGAGGCGGCGCATGGTCGGCAAGCGTGGCGGCGTGGTCCGGTCTGCCGGCGGTGATCAACCGTCGGCCGACGGTCATGGAGGTGCTGGGCGATCGGCCGAACGTGCGGATCGCGCCGGGAGACGAGCCGCGGATGGTGGTTCGGGAGATGCTGCGGCTGGCGGAGGTGCCGGCGAGCCGCGCAGGGACCGATAACGCGTTCTCGAGCGGGCAGATCCTGGAGCGGTGGCAGGCGATCGTGCGGGGTCGGGCTATCGCGGCGTCCGGATGAGGAACGTGACCGGACCGTCGTTCACCAGCGCAACCTGCATATCCGCGCCGAATTGCCCCGTGTGAACCTCGACGCCTCCGGCGGCGACGAGCTCAACGACTTTCCGGAACATCGGCTCCGCCTCGCGCGGTGAGGCGGCGGGCTCGAGGCTCGGGCGCCGACCGGCGGAGCAGTCGGCGGCGACGGTGAAATTGCTCACGAGCAGGATTTTCCCGTCGACTGCGCGGACGTCGAGGTCGAGCGGCTTCTGCCCCGATTCGTCCGGGAAAATGCGCAACCCCGCCAGCTTCCGCGCCATCCAGGCGGCGTCGGCTTCGGAATCGTCCCGCTCGACGGCAAGCAGCACGACGAGCCCGCGGCCGATGGAAGCGATCGGCTTGGAACCGACCGTAACCGACCCTTCGGTCACCCTTTGCACGACGGCGATCATGCGGGGAGGATATCGGCGGATTCGGGCGGGCGAGGGGGCGCCTCCGCGTCCGGAAACCGAAACGCCTTGATGCCGCGTAGCGGCGTCGGTACGATGGAAGTCCGAATTTGGCAGGCCCGTTGGAACGGCTCAGCAGCCGGATGGCGTGAATGCTGCGGGCTTGCCCGGACAACCCAGCAGGATCGCCCCGCCTCGGCTGCCCACCCGCCGAACTCGGTCCTGATGCCCGCGCCGGTCAGATGCAAGCAAAGAAGAACCAATCGCTTACTCTGTCCGGGACTCGCCAGCCACCAGCCCGGCACGGCCTGTGCGGGCCTTTTGATTTCTCTTTCGAAGCGATCTCTACCCGGTCGTGACCGGAGGTCGAGCAATGGCAAACGTCGCCTGGGGTATCGATATCGGCAACCGCGCCCTCAAGGGCGTGAAGTTACAGCGCACCAGCGAGGGTGTGCGCATCGTCGATTTCGCGTTCATCGAGCATGACACCATCCTCTCGGAATCGGGAGACAACCGGCAGTCGCTCATCCAGACCTCGCTTGCCAAGTTCGTCGGCAGGCACGACACGCGCAAGACGCCCCTGTGCATCGGCGTCAGCGGCCAGCAGAGCTTTGCGCGCTTCGTGAAGCTCCCGCCGGTCGAGCCGAAAAAGATCCCCGAGATCGTCAAGTTCGAGGCGGTCCAGCAGATCCCCTTCCCGCTCGACGAGGTGGAGTGGAGCTACCAGCTCTTCCAGAAGCCGGACGACCCGGACATCGAGGTCGGCATCTTCGCGATCCGCAAGGAGCTCGTGAACGAGCGCGTCGGCTCCTTCCTCGAGGTGGACCTCGACGTCCACGCCGTCCAGACCACGCCGCTGGCCGTCTTCAACGCCATGCGCTACGACGGGCGGCTCGACAAGGGCCACTCGATCATCGTCGACCTGGGCGCCGACAGCACGGACCTGGTCATCGCCGACGCCGAGAGCATCTGGATGCGCACCCTCGACATCGGCGGGAACAACTTCACCGAGGCGCTGGCCAAGGCCTTCAAGATCGACTTCGACAAGGCCGAGGAGATGAAGCGCAACGCCAAGACCAGCAAGTACGCCAAGCAGATCTACCAGGCCATGCGCCCGGTGTTCGGCGAACTGGTCGGCGAGATCCAGCGCAGCCTCGGCTTCTTCCAGAGCACCCACCGCGACGTCCAGCTCCGCAAGGTCGTCGCCCTCGGCGGGGGCTTCAAGCTCAACGGCCTCTCCGGGTACGTCCAGAAGAACCTCCAGATGGCCGTCGAGAAGCCGACGAAGTTCGCGGCCCTTCCGCCTGAAGAGCCGGGCGCGGCCTCGGCGCTGTCGGAGCACGTCCTCTCGGGCGCCGCCTCCTACGGTCTTGCCCTCCAGCTCCTCGAGGAAGGAAAGGTCACCAGCTCGCTGCTGCCGATGGCCATCCGGAAGGAGAAGATGTGGAAGGACAAGACCAAGTGGTTCGGCGTCGCCGCCGGGCTCGTGGTCGGGGCCGCCTTCGTCGCCTTCGCCGGCTACCTCTTCAACGACATGGCGCTCAGCGCCTCCAGCGCCGACGAGCAGAAGGTCAACAAGCTCATCGCCGACGCGCAGCGGCTGGACCAGGACTGGCTTGCCGTCACCAACGACGGCAGCGCCGAGCTCCAGCAGGTGCGCAACGTCAGCTCGCTCGTGCAGGACCGCTCCTACTGGCCGATGCTCCTCGAGGAGATCGACCGCGTCCTGCCACGCCCCTCCGCGCAGATGGCGCAGGCGCTCCAGGGCCAGCTTGGCCAGCCGGGCGTGATCGACGACGCCGACATCCAGGCCATCGTCGCCATCCCGCGCCAGCAGCGCGAGTTCGTGACCGTCGCGAAGATGGAAAGCGCCTACACGCACCAGCTCTACAACCTGGTCAACAACAGCAACCCGATGACGCTGGCCGAGGAGGTGCTCGGCAGCAAGAGCCCCGAGACGTTCGGCGGCGCAACCGTCGCGGGCTCGGAGGAGGCGCCCGCGGTCGAGTACATCACCGATCCGGAAGCCCGTGGATACGTCATCCGGCTGACGCTCGTCACGCCGCTGCCGTACGACCAGGCCATCGCGCGGTTCCGCGACGGCGGCAACGACCTCGGGACCCGGCTCACCCAGATCACGCCTGCCCAGCGGCCGGGGCTGCCCTTCAGCATCCCGATCGCCGCGGTGCGGCAGGTTCGCCCGCTGGACCAGGATCAGGAGATGCTCTCGGCCCTCACCGAAGCTCACGAAGCGCGCAACGCGATGCGCCCGGACCTGGCCGGCTCGACGACCACGCAGCCGGATGCCGAGTCGGGTGGACAGGACGCCGGACGAACGCCCCCGAACCAGCCGGGTCGGCGCCCCTCGGGCTTCGGCGGCAGCCCGCGCCCGGGTCAGACGCCGCAGACAGGCGGCGCACGCCAGCCGGGCGGTACGGGGCAGTCGCAGGCGGTCAATCGGGACAGCCCGGCCTTCCTGGATCCGATCACCGGCGAGAGCATGCTGAAGGACACGGTGATCGAGGTGATTTTCGTCGTCCACCTCGATCCGCCGGCCGCCGAGGAGGAGACGCCGGAAGACGACATGGAAGGTTCGTTCGCCGGCGCCCAGTAGGTATAGCAGCTCGGAAGTCCCCGGTTCGGTAGCGAGAACGAGATTGCGGCATCGCAGCCGCCTGCGAGGTTTAGATGGACAAGGACAAAGTCATTGCGGCGATGAAGAAGAACATCCTGAGCATCCTTGCCGGCGTCGTTGCGCTGGTGGCGATCGCCTTCATGTTCTTCTGGGTCAATCCGCAGATGAGCACCGTCAAGTCGAAGGTCCAGCAGCGCGCCGCCCAGGCGGACGAGATGGAGACGCTGCTGACGAAGGATCGCCCCGGCATCCAGACCACGCGCGGCGGTGAGTCGCTGACGGGATTTCCCACCGTCGTCGCGATCAGCCGCGGCAAGGAAGTGATGGAGGCGGTCAAGTCCCAGGCGACCCAGGTCGTCGAGGAAGCGCAGGCCCTCAACCAGCGCGTGCCCCTGGGCGTCCCGGACTTCCAGACCGCCGCCGAGACCTGGCCGCTGGACGGGGAGCAGAAGGCCGTCGAGCGAGGCCGCTTCCGTACCGCCTACGCGCGGTGGATCAACGCCGACAACTCCGGCTTCAACAACAGCACGGGCTCCTACGCCGCCGGTACGCTCCAGGCGGAGCTGAACGCGACCCGCGCCCCCACCGCCGCCGAGCTCCAGACGCTCGACGAGCAGCTCGAGGCCCAGCTCAAGGCGAAGGTGCCCCTGAATGCCGACGGCAATCCCGTCGACCCCGAAGCATTTCAGAAGGAGCTCGCCCAGCAGCGCGTCAACCTCGCCACGGCCCGAAAGCTTCAGCGCGCGAGGCAGCACCTGATCTACATCGACCCGAACGGCGACTCCAGCGGCTTCAGCGTTCACCCGCTCGCCACGGCGGAGCAGCCCACGAGCGTCGACACGTTCAACGCCCAGGTCGGGCTCTGGGTGCAGGAGACGGTCGCCGAGAATCTTCTCCGCGCAAACCAGCAGGCATTGAGCCAGCTTTCCGGCGGGCAGCAGAACCTGCTCAACGCCCCCGTGAAGCACATCGTCTTCATCTCCGTCCCCGACATGCCCTTCGGCGAGGCGGCGGCCGAGGCGACGGGCGGCGAGGGAGACGAGGGGGACACGACCGCTCCCGACCCAGGCCTTCGCCGCGGTGGCGTCCAGCCGGAGGCGGAGGATCCCGCCGAGCCTGAGACCGAAGAGCCGGAGGAGGAAGGCGTGGAACTTTCGATCGACCCGGCCGCGGACATCGAGCAGCTCTACAGCGTCTCCCCGAGCGGGCGCCCGCTGCACACGCCGTTCTACGACCTGGTGCAGTTCCACATGACGATCCGCGTTGATGGGGCGAGCGTGCCCTACGTGCTGGAGCAGCTCCAGGCGGGCTCCTTCCTGAACGTGCTGAACGTCGACCTGACGAAGGTGGATCCGGCGGTCGCGGCCCGGCAGGGCTACATCTACGGCGACCGGCCGGTCGTCGAGCTCCGGATCCAGGCGGAGATGCCCTTCCTGCGCCAGTGGACTGAGCCGCTGATGCCCACGGCGCTCAAGAGCGGGCTGATGGCCGTCCCGGAAGAGACCGGCGAGGAGATGTACTAAGC
This sequence comes from Planctomycetota bacterium, assembly GCA_023417885.1. Classification (GTDB taxonomy): domain Bacteria; phylum Planctomycetota; class Phycisphaerae; order Tepidisphaerales; family Tepidisphaeraceae; genus JAEZED01. Next base: position 1,739 of record JAEZED010000171.1, on the reverse strand, counting down.
GCGGCGGCGTTGACGCAGACCCGAGGCGCGCCCGCCGCGGCGTGCGACCGAAACCCGAAGCGGGGTATCGACCATGGACAAAGTGCTGGCCTTTCTAGAGAAGTACGTTGAGTGGATCGCCATCGCCATCGGCGGGCTGGTCTTCATGTTCGCGGTCTGGGCCTACTGGATCGCACCCGACGTGACGACCACCGTGAATGGCCAGACCGTCGGGCCCACCAACGTGGATCGCGTGGTCCTCAGCGGCCCCGGCAACAGCCTCGACGTCGCGATGCGCGATCCGAGCGGCGTGGTCATCCCCCCGCCCGAAGACCTGATGGAGGAGTTCCGCCGCACCCTTGCGATGGCGGACTACGAGCCGGGCACGCTCGCCGTGGCCGGTATCTCCACGCAGCCCCCGCTGCCGCTGCCCGACGGCGCGCTGCCGGCGGTGGACATCCTCGTGAACGAGGCGCCCACGCCCCCGGCGGCGCAGATCGTCCGGCTGGGCTCGGGGCGCTCCTACGCGTCGGTGCCCGCCGCGCCGCAGGCCCAGCAGGTCTCCACGACCGACCTCGCCGAGGTGCGCGTCGACTACAGCATTCCCGCGAACCTGGTGGCCCAGGCCTTCCGCCGGGTTGCCCTTCCGCCGGCGGCGCAGAACACGAGCGTGCTGCGGGTGCGGCTGATGCGTCAGCGCCTGCTTCCCAACGGTTCTTGGGGCGAGGAGCAGGAGGTTCCGCTGCTGGCGAACAACCCGCTCCCGGAGATGCCCAGCCCCGGCGCCACTCCCGAGGAGAAGCTCACCTACGTGCAGTTCGTCGAGGAGAACCCGCAGTGGGTGCTCCAGCCTCCCTTCTACAGCGTCCAGGCGGGCGATGATCCGATGAACCTCGAGGTGGTCATCGAGGTCGGCGGCGACGAAGGCGAAGGCGGGGACGGCGAGGGAGAGGGAGATACGCAGACCAACCTCACCTACCAGGACGCCGACACGCAGGACGATCCGACCGGCGGCGCCGACGCGGGCATCGGTGATGCCACGCGGCCCGGTCGCCCGCAGACGCCCGGCCAGGGAGGCCGGCCCGGGCGCCAGATGGGCCAGGACGAGCAGGAGGCGACCGAGATTCCCCCGCCGCCCGGCGCGTTCAACGCCGCGGAGCGCAGCGGTGCGATCGCCGGCTGGGCGTGGGACACCGACGCCGTACCGGGGGAGTCGTATCGCTACCGGGTCGTCTACTCGCTCAAGAACCCGATGTTCCAGTCCGAGGGCATCACCAGCGATGAGCAGCTCCAGAACCAGTTGGCGCTGGAGAGCGAGATTCCGACCGACTGGAGCCCGGCGATCACCGTCGAGCCGCTCACCTACTACTTCATGACCGGCAGCGGCAGTGCCGAGGCGGAGTTCACCGTCTTCCGCTGGCAGAACGGCGCCTGGCAGAGCCAGAAGTTCACGGTGCGTCCCGGCGATCTCGTCGGTTTGCAGGACGCGCAGGGAATCGACTTCGGCACCGGCCAGACGCTCGTGGACGTCCGGGCCGTTTCCAGCGGCGTCGGGCGCGAGATGTACGCACTGCTGGTGGACGAGCAGGGCCGTTTCTCGCGGCGCACCATCCAGGACGCCGAGGCCGAGAAGCTCAAGGAGCTTCAGGAAGCGGCCTCCGGCGAGGGTGGCGTCGCGCAGCGGTGAGGAGCCCTTCGCAATCCGTTTCCCGCGTCGCCCGCCCGAAAAGGCGGGCGGCGCCCCATGGGCGGCGGCCGCG
>JAEZED010000161.1 GCA_023417885.1 Planctomycetota bacterium | reverse complement strand
GTAGATCGCCAGGTGGTCGCGCGTCAGCGTCAGCTCGATCTGCGACTGGATGGTGCCGAGCTCGAACGGGCCAACGGCAAGCTCCGCCGTCTCGATCCCGCCGGCCCCTTCGAACTGCATCGCCAGCGGATCGCCACTGACCTCCAGCCAGCTCGAGATCATCCCGCGCAGCGGGCTGACGGTGCGGGCCTCGGTCTGGCTCACTTCCCCGGGTTCCGCCGCGGCGTCCGGCGCCGGCTGCGCTAGCTCCCGCTGCGCTGCTGCGATCTGCCGTCCGGCCGGCGTAATCGGCGCCGGCATGCGCGCGTCGCGCGTGAGCGTGAGGGAGAGCGTCAGCGGCGGCTCCGGCTCGATGCCGTCGCGCCTGATGACGTATTGCCCGGTGCCGCGAAGCTCGGTCTCCCCCAGCTCGCCGAAGAGGCGCGTGATCTCGACAGGCGCGATCGTGCCGGCGGACGGGTTGTACTGCCCCCGGAGGTCGATGCCGAGGTGGAGCGGGAGCTGATCCTTCGTGCGCGGGATGGTGACGGGGAAGCCACGCTGCTCGAAGGAGAAGAGGTAGTCGCCCGCCTCGTGGTCGGGGTTGGCTCGCGTGAAATAGACGCCCGAGGCGCGCAGCTCCAGCACGTCGGGATCGAGCGAGCGCATGTGCGACAGCTCCACGCGGGGGCGCTCCGGATCGTCCAGCCGCACCAGCACCAGCGCCTCCGCCTCCGGAATCGTCGTCGGGGCTTCCGGCGCGCGGATCAGCAGCGGCGAGTCGAGCAGCCGGGCCATGATGTCCAGCGTGCGCCAGTCGTGATACCGCTGCCCCTGTGCCGTCACCTCCACCGCCAGCCGCTCGACCGCGGTCCCGGAGATGCTCCCGGCCGCCGCCACCGTGAGCATCGCATCGGGTCGCCCGAATGCGTCGTAGCCGCCGGTGAGGTTGATCGTGCCGCTGACCCGGGTGTCCTCGCCCCGCTGGAGGTTCGTGAAGAAGGCCTCCAGCTCCACCCCCATCGAGCCCGGATCGATCGTGGCCCGGCTGACCAGGACTTCCCCGCCCATCAAGCCCATCAGCAGTTGCTCGACGCGAACTTCGCCCCCTTCAGCGATGATCGCCCCCTCCAGCACGTTCACCGCGCCCGCCCCCGGTATGTTCGTCGCGACGAGTCCTTCGCGCCGCCTCGTCTCGCCCGGAAGCGCGATCGGGCGAATCGTCGTCACCCCATCCGTGGAGGTGAGGCGAAGCTGGCCGCGCGCCACGATCTCGTCCACCCGGGCCTCGGTGAGGTCGATCACGCCCTCGACACCGCCGGCGGTGAGCCCGCCGTTCCACTGCGCCGTCAAAGCGACCTCCGGCAGGCCGAAAAGCGTGCGCAGGTCGGGGGGAAGCTGATCCATGGTCAACTGCGCCTGCTGGCGCCGCCCCGTCGCGGGGAAGAGTTCGCCCGCGAGCGTCATCCCCTCTGCCTCGCCGTCGACCGTGTAGACCAGCGGGTTGGCCCGGCTGCCGGTGAGCCGCAGGCCCCCAACCTCCGCCGTGCCGTCCGGCGTGGTGATGACGAGGCGCCCGTCCGTGAGCCGGATCTCCGGCAGCGGGGGAAGGCGCGGCACCGAGCCGGGTTGCTCCGGGTCGGCCCCTCCCCCTCCGCCGATCAGGGCGGCGGCGCGAAGGAGGTTCCACCCTTCCTGCTCGTCCTGCGTCGCATAGACGACGGGCGAGTCGATTTCGACGCGGCGGACGCGCGGCGAGGCGCCGCGGAGGTAGTCGAGCGCGACGACCGGCAGGGCCCCGATCTCCGCGTGGAGCCGCGGCACTTCCAGCAGCTTCTCCCCCTCGCGGCCTTCGAGGCCGGGGAGGCGCACCACGAGGTCGCTGATCGTGACATCGCCGCCCCAGCCGACGTCGAGCCCGCCGATCCCCAGCTCGAGCCCGGCGGCGCGGGCGGCGATCGACTCGGCCATCGATCGCGGCACGTCCGACCGCAGCACGAGCGAGACGCCCACGAAGACCAGCAGCAGGACGATCGCCAGGAAGAGCAGCAGCGCGACGAGGCGCGCCAGCCAGCGCGCGAAGAAGCCGCGGCGGCGCTCGACGACGATCTTCTCCTTCCCGGCCTCCGGCTTGCGCTTGGGCGCGGGAGCCGCCGGCGCGTCGCCGGGATCGGCAACGGGCGTGCTGGCGGGGGGCTTGGCGTCCTCCTTCTTGGCCATTGGCAGGGGTGCGGTCGATGTTAAGCCGCGGCGGCGCGGCGCGCGACCTGGCAATCCGGAGGGCTAGTCCTCGACGGGCGGGACATCGCCGGTGGTGCGCGGGCCGAGGCCGAAGAACCAGTAGTCCTGCCGGAGCGTGCGCTTGACGCTGGGTCCGCTGGCGGCGACGAGCTCTCCCGTGTCGGCGAAGTAGGCGGTGATGCTGATGCTGGCGTAGCCGCGCTGCGTCCGGCGTTTGACGATGGAGAGCTCGGGAAGGATCACGGGCACCTCCACATCCCCCGTATCGACGTTGCCGACGGGCACGTTCAGGCCCGGGAAGCCAAGCAGCCAGTCGTCCCGGTTGATTCCCACGGCGCCGGATCGCACCTCGAGGATCACCTCCGCCTCGTCCCGTTGCTCGACGATCGCCGCCCCCTCGATGAGCAGGCGGTTGCGCAGCTCGCCCACGAGGAAGATCTGCTCGGCGTTCGGGAAGAGGTCGGCGTAGACGTACTGCGTGTCCACGAAGACCCGCTTGTCGCGCAGGGAGATGAAGGAGAGGTCGGCAATGGCCCGGCGGATCGCCACGCTTTGGAGGAACTGCTCGTCGGCCGTGCGGGGAGGATCGGTGACGCGGAGCGTCGCGCAACCCGCCTGGAGCGCCATGAGCGGCACGAGGAGGATCAGCAGATGCCGCAGCGGCGATGAGCTCTTTGGTGGGTCGTCGGGCAAGGCGGGCGGATCTTATCACGCCGCACGCCTCGGCGCGATCCCCGCCGCCGGCGGGGGCGGACGGCACGGCTACTATCGCGACCTGATGTGGAAGCTGCCCCCGGCCCTCGCCGTTGTTCTGCTGTTCCTGGCCGCCCTTCCCGCGCGGGGGCAGACGGGATCGGACCTGATGATCCGCCCCTTCCGGGAGACGGACCTGCTCGAGCTGAATGCCGACGCGGCGTTCATGTTCGGGTCGGAGACGAGCAACGCCGACGCATTCGGCAACAGCCACGACTTCCGTGCCGACATTTATGACCTCACGGGCCGGTTGCGTCTCACCCCGGGCGACAGCGCCGAGGGAATCGCCCGCGCCCAGCCGCGCGCGGGGTTCGCCACGCGATACATCCAGCTTCACTCGAACGACCCGGTGCTGCCTGACGAGCTCTTCGACGGGGCGGCGGCGCTGGGCATGGGCGTGCTCTCGTACGAGGGATGGCTGGGGGGCATCTCGCTGGGCGCCGGTTACGCCGGGACCGACTTCGAGCGCGACGGCAACGCCCTCTACTTCCAGGGGAGCTTTGCGGTCGGAAAGACCTTCGCCAACGGCGTCGATTCCTTCGGCCTCGTGCTCGACTACGACGGCAACCGGAGCTTCCTGCCGGACGTGCCGCTGCTCGGCTTCCAGTATCGCCGCCGCCTCGATCCCGCGGCGCGCCCGCCGCGCGAGGGGCCGAGCTTCGAGGGTTACGACCCCGAGGCCGATCCGGCGCGGCTCGTGCTGGCGCTGGGCTTTCCCTTCTCCGGCATCGAGTGGCGGCCGAACGATCGGCTGACCGTCGAGATCACCTACTCCATTCCGCAGGACCTCACCGCGCGCGCCGACTACACGCTCTCGGGAGACCCGGAAACCGGAGGCGTGGGCCTCTACGCCAGCCTCAACCGCACCGTCAGCGCCTTCCACGACAACGACCTGCCCTCCGGGCATCGCCTCTTCTTCCGGCAGAGCACCGCCGAGGCCGGTCTCAACTGGCGACTGCATGACCGGCTCGAGCTCGTCGTCGCGGGCGGATGGGCCTTCAACCAGGAGTTCGAGACCGGCTGGGACAGCCGCGATCTCGACGGCGTGGCGGACGTGGACGACGCGGCGTACGTCCGCGCGCTGGCGCGCCTGCGGCTGTGATTTCGTGGAGAGTTCGGCGCAAAAAGAAACGGGCCGGAGAGGAGCCACATTCTCCGGCCCGTTCGTAGCGGTGTTACGTTCGCCGACGCAACACGCACAGCTTAACACGCGCCGCCCGCGCGTCAACAGGATTTGCACCCTGCGACGCGCCTCCTTCAACCCCGCGCGACCGCACGCGGCGCCTCTCCCGGAGTGACACCCGCGACACCCGCCACGTTAGCCGCGCCTCGAACCCGCGCGCCACTTCATAAGCCCCTTCGATATCGCGCTCACGCCGCGCTGTGGCCCCGCGCAGGCACCTGCACCATCACAACGACGTGTTCGACGCACGAAGCGCCGACGCAGGCAGCGTGCGAAACGCGCTGCGCCCCGTGCGCGCGTCGGCGGCGATGAACTCCACCTCGCCGGCGCCGGCCGCGCCAGAGGCCTGCACGAGGTAGTCCGCCGTGTACGGATCCACCCACAGGCGGTGCGCGTTCAGCAGGCGCTGGCGCAGCTCCACGGCCGGTCCGTCCGTGGAGGCCGGCGGAAATCCCCTGTGAATGCTTCCGGACATCGCTCCTCCTCTTCAAGGTCTCGCCGCCTCCCGCGGGCGGCGGGCGGCATGCTACCGCGCCGCGAGGAATTTCACGGCTAAGAAGCGACCGGCCGCCCGCGTCATCTCTCCATGAAGCCCGTGCCGCGCCCGTTCCAGGAGAGCTTCCGCCTGGCGTCCGCCGCCGTCGCGCGATCGAGAGGGTCGCGGCGAAACATTCGGCGGCCGCTTGAGTCAAGGTAGGATGCCCCTTCGCTTTCACCCCGGGAGACCCGCCATGTTCACGCACACACCGCGTCCCAGCACGCCCGCCCGCACGCCTCGATCGACCTCGTTTGCCCGCTCGCGGCTCCTGCGCGCCAGCGCCGCGCTCGCGGCGGTGGTGCTTCTGGCCGGCACCACGGCCGCCCAGACCGCGCCCGGCGGAGCGACCGATCAGGCGACGCGTCCCGCCGACGCCGAGGCGGATCTGCCCGTGCGCTCCGTCACGCTCTACTCCTCGGGCGTCGGCTACTTCGAGCACGCGGGCACCGTCGCCGGCGACTCCAGCGCGGTGCTCAGCTTCAAGACCGCGCAGATCAACGACCTGCTCAAGAGCCTGGTCATCCAGGACCTCGACGGCGGACTCGTGCGGGCGGTCACCTACCCCAGCAACGACCCGATCGAGCGCCAGCTCGGCAGCTTCCGGATCAACCTGTCGGGCGAGCCAAGCCTCGCCAACATCCTCAGCCAGCTCCGCGGGGCGAAGATCACGCTGGACGACTCGGTGACGGGGACGATCGTCGGCGTGGAGACGCGGCCGGTGGGGGAGGGGGAGGTGACGGTGGAGAAGGCCTTCCTGAACATCTTCACCGGCTCTGGGCTGAGGTCGGTGCCGGTGGAGTCGATCTCCACGTTCACGCTCGAGGATCCGCGCCTCCAGGAGGAGCTTTCGCGCGCGCTGGGCGCCCTCGCCGCAGCGAGCGACACCGACAAGAAGGCGGTCGGCTTCAACTTCAGCGGCGACGGGGAGCGGCGCATCCGGCTCGGATATGTCGTGCAGGCGCCGATCTGGAAGACGAGCTACCGCCTGCTGCTGGAGGAGGGGGAAGGCCCTGACAGCAAGGGCACGCTCCAGGGGTGGGCCATCGTCGAGAACCAGACCGACAACGACTGGAGCGACGTGGAGCTGTCGCTCGTCTCGGGAAGGCCCATGAGCTTCGTGATGGACCTCTACCAGCCGCTCTACGTGCAGCGGCCGCTCGTCGTGCCCGATCTCTTCCGCTCCCTCGTGCCGCAGGCCTACGGCGAGGGGATGGCGCTGCTGGACGAGGAGCAGAACGCCGAACTCGGGATGAAGAGCCGGGCGCTTCGCCAGCTCGGACGCGCCGCCCCGGACAATCGAGGCGCCGCCGGCGGCTACATGGAACCGCAGGCGCCCGCCGCCGATGCCGCGGTGCGCGAGCGGTTGGACGCCGGGGCGAGCGTTCAGTCCGTCGCCTCGGCCGCCGATCTCGGGGAGCTGTTCGAGTACGTGGTGGGCGAGGTGGACATCGCCCGGCAGTCCAGCGCCATGATCCCGATCGTCACCGACCCGATCGAGGCGGAGAAGGTCAGCATCTACGACCCCACCGTGCTCGAGAAGCACCCGCTCAACGGCGTCATTCTCGTCAACACCACCGGCAAGCACCTGCTCCAGGGACCCGTCACCGTGCTCGACGGCGGGGCCTACGCCGGCGACGCGCAGATCCAGGACGTGCCTCCCGGCGAGAAGCGCCTGCTGTCCTACGGCGTGGATCTGAAGCTCGCCGCTCGTCACGAGCAGCGGCAGGGGCGGCAGACGCTCCTGACCGGCAAGATCGTCGATGGCGTGCTCTACTTCTCCCGCAAGTACCGCACGACCCACGCCTACGCCTTCGACAACGACACCGAGGAGCCCCGCACCGTCATTCTCGTGCATCCCTACGACCGGCAGTACACGCTCGTCGACACGCCCGATCCGTACGAGACGACCGACGCCGCACGTCGCTTCCGCGTCGAGGCGCGCCCGGGACGCACCGACTTCATCGTCACCGCCGAGCAGACGCAGGAGGAGGGCGTGCGGCTGGCGGAGAACCTGTCCGTCGAGCAGTTCATGGCCTACGCCAGCCAGGGGGCGCTGCCGGAGAAGGTCCGCGAGGCCCTGCGTGAGGCGGCGGGGCTTCAGCGCGCGGTGCTGGAGACGCAGCGGCAGCTCCAGCAGGTTCAGGCGGAGATGAAGTCGATCGCCGACGAGCAGGCCCGCCTGCGTGAGAACATGCGGACGGTCGACAGCGCCAGCGACTACTACAAGCGTCTGGTCGCCAAACTGGACGAGCAGGAGACGCGCATCGAGGAGTTGCAGGGGCGCCAGGGTGAGCTCCAGGCGGAGCTGGAGACGCGCCGCCAGGCCCTTCGCGACTACCTCGCCGACCTCGACGTGGCGTGATGCCCGCCTCCGGCATTGCGATCTCAGAAACACGTAACGGCCCGCGTTCATCCGTTCGCGGGCCGTTCTGATGCGCGGAGCCAGGATACGCCGGCGGATCGCCTTACGCCGCCAGTCTCGTCTCCCGGGCGAGCTGCATGCTGCCGGGCAGCATCCGCATGCCTCGGGGGCCGGCGAAGTTCACGAGATGGGTTGCCGTCATCCCCGCGCGCGTCGAGCGGATGGCCTGCACTTCGTATGTCGCGATCACCACGCCCGGCGGGAGGGTGGCGTCGATGAATTTCTTGCGCCCCGCCGTGCCGAGAAACTCGCGCGGGCCCCAGCTGCTGTCCCCTTCGCGCAGGACCCGGCGGTGCACGTGGTAGAGCGTGCCGCGGGCATTCCGGGGGTTGTCGCACTTCCAGCCGAGCATGAGCATGCCGCCCTGCTCGAGCCTGGCGGTGAAGCTGCGGGGCGTGCCCGGCGCGGCGATGGGCGAGCCCTTTTCCGGCACGGGCAGCATCGCGAGGACGTAGGCCTGCACGCCCAGGGTGGCGGAGCGCCCGCGGATCCGCCGGATGATGCCCGCGCCCGATGCGCGCAGCGCCTTCAGGCGGGCCCGCAGCATCTCTGTCCTGGCGCTGGCCTGAGCCAGGGCAAGCTGCTGCGCTTCCAGCGCCTGCTCCGCCTCGGCGAGGTGCGCCTGGAGCGTCGCCAGCTCCTGCGGATCGAGGTCCAGCTGTTCGGCACGCTCGATCCACGCGGAGGCGCGGGCCTTGTAGAACTCGATCAGCGGCAGACGATTGCGCGGGACGACGCGGGACATGCCCGATGCATCGTCAATGACCGGCCGCCGCTGCAGTCGATGCAGACTGCCGCCGGGCACGTCCGGGAAAATCCCCCGCCGAAGCGCGCCGCGGCCGGTGTGCGGGCGATCGATCCGCCGCGACAACGTTATCAACCATCGCCGCCGCGCCGGAGCGTAACGGCAACGAAAGCGCGCGTCGTGTCAACGCGGCGTTGCCGCGCCGCAACGCGACGTTGCCGCGCCCCGCCGAACCAACGCGTCGCCCCGCCACGGCAGGGTCGGCCAGCCATTCCGCGACGGGCCGACGCGACCGGGGGTTGCGGCGACGTACGTGGGGCGCTTGGCGACGGCTTGGGCGAGGGCCACATAGGGAAGAGGAAGGCAGGCAGCTTCCTGTCTGGGCAGCGGCGGGTCGCCGCTGCTACATGCGCTGGGGCGCTCTTCCTCTAACATCCCCCCGTGCGACGGGCTGCGGGGTTCATCCTCTGGGCGATCGTCCTCCTCTCCGCCGGCCTGCCGCTGGCGTGGCTGGCGATCAACTTCCTGGCCCATCCTTCCGTCGTGGCGGAGATGTTCGTTCCGGGCGATCGCGCCGCGCGGCAGGCGATGATCCAGGGCAGGACGATCGCGCTGTCCGCCGGCGCGGCGCTGCTGGCGACGCTGCTGGCACTGGCGCCGGCTGCGGCGCTGGCGCGCGGGAGGCTCGGCGCCGCGATCACCTGGAGCGTCATGGCGGGGCTGCTGGTCATTCCCGGGCCGGCGTGGGCATACGGCTGGGCGGAGCTGATGCAGCGAACGGTCGGCCTCGTCCGGCCGCAGTCGTGGGCGGATTACCTTCGCGTGATCGTCACCAACGCCACGGCCTTCTGGCCGATTCCCGCGGCGGCGATCGCGCTGGCGTGGCGTCGCCTGCCCGCCCCGGTGCTGGACGCCGCGAGGTTGGACGGCGCGCGCCGCGCGATCACGGCGCGCCTGCTGGTGGGCCCGGCGTTCGCCGGGTGGGCCGGGGCTTTCCTGCTCGCGGGGCAGAACCTGGCCGCATCCGACCTCAGCGGCATCGTCGTCGCCAGCGTCGCCGTGCGCGACACCTTCCAGCTCGGGACGGGCGATCAGTCGGCGCGCCTGGCCTCCGCCGTCGCGGTCGGGCTCCCGGGCTTCCTCGCGACCGCCGCCGTCGCGGTCGCCGGTTGGATCGTCTTCCGCATGTCGATCCGATATGGACGCGACGAGGCGGACGGGGAAATGCACGCGCGCGACCTGCCGGCCTCGTCGTGGCTGGCTCGCGCAGCGTGGGTCGTCCTGCTGGTCACGCTCGTTCCGCCGATCGCGGCGCTGGCGGTGACTTCCGGCGGGCTCGACCTCGCCGAAGCGCTCGAGGCGCACGGGCGTGATCTTCGTTACGGGCTCCTGCTGGCCGGCGGGGCGGGCCTCGTGTGCGGCACCGCGGGGCTGCTGGGCACGATCACTCCGCCGCGCCGGGCGATGGTCGTGTCGCTTGCGGCGTTCCTGCTGGGTGGGCAGTTCCTGGCGCTGGGGCTCATCCGCGTCTTCACTCCGCCCGGCTGGATGCCCGGTTGGTGGGCGGAGGCGACCGGATTCCTCTACGATTCGGCGCCGTATCACGCGCTGGCCGGCGTGGCGCTGTTCGCGTGGCTCCCGCTGTCGTCGGCGGCGGCGACGTGGGGCGGCCGCTGGCGCGCGTTGCGCGACATGGCCTCGCTCGATGGCGCGAGTACGCTCCAGGCGGGTGCGCGGGTGATCTGGCCCCTGTCGTGGCCCGGGCTGCTCGCCGCGTCGCTGGCGGTGGCGGGCCTGAGCCTGACGGAGTCGCAGGCTGCGGCGCTGATAGTGCCGGGAACGCCGATCAACTTCATGCTGTCGAACCTGCACACGCTCAACTACCCGGCGATGGCGGAGTCGGCGCTGCTGATGGCGGTGCTGTGCGCCGGTGGAACGGCGGCCGTCGTGGCGGGTTGGCTGGGTGTCATCAGGCAAAAGGCGAAAGGCCAAGGGCGAAAGCTCCTCTGTCTTCTTTTCCCTTTCGCCTTTTGCCTTGCGTCGTGCGAGCGTCCCCCGGCGCCGGAGGCGGTGTGGGCCGAGAGCGGCACGGGCGACGGCCAGCTCGCCTATCCGCGCGCGATCGCCTACTCGCCGGCGGATGACACGGTGTGGGTGGTCGACAAGACCGCGCGCATCCAGCAGTTCGACGCGCAGGGAAACTTCATCCAGGGCTTCCCGACGCCGGAGCACATGTACGGCAAGCCGGTGGGCCTCAGCACCGACGCCGAGGGAAACCTCTGGGTCGCCGACACCCACTACTACCGCGTCATCGTCTACCGCCCGGATGGAACCGAATGGTTCCGGTTCGGCCAGAAGGGCGTCGGCCCGGGCGAGTTCACCTGGCCGACGGATGTCCTCGTGCTGCCGGACGGGCGCGTCCTCGTGAGCGAGTACGGCAGCAGCGGGACGGGCCTGGTCAGCAACGATCGCATCCAGATCTTCCAGCGAGGCCCGGACGGGACGATCACCGACCCGCCGCGGCAGCTCGTGGGGCAGATCGGGTCGTTCGGCACCGGGCCGGGGCAGTTTCGCCGCCCGCAGTCGATGGCGATGCTCGGCAAGACGCTCTGGGTGACCGACGGGACTAATCACCGGCTCCTGGCCTTCGACCTAGATGGCAACCTGCTCAAGACGCTGGGGGGCGAGGCGGGCAGCGCACCGGGCGAGTTCCGCTTTCCATACGGCCTGGGGGTCGATGGCCAGGGCCGCCTGCTCGTGAGCGAGTTTGGCAATCACCGCGTCCAGATGATCGACCCGGAAACGGGCCGTTCGCTGGCGACGTGGGGCGGCAGCTTCGGCTCGCGGCCGGGGCAGGTGAAGTATCCGTGGGGCATGGCGTACGACTCGAAGCGGGATCGCGTGATCCTGCTGGACAGCGGAAATGACCGCATCCAGGTCGTCCGTTTGAAGCCGGAGAACGGCGCTGCCGGCGAGTCGAATGTCGCCGCGGGCGCGATTGAGACTAGAAACTTGCCCTCTCTGCCCGGATGATAGGGGTTGGATGCTGTTCGCCTCCCACACGGCCTCTGCTGCGCTGTCAGCCATTCGCCTGGAATACCTTGAGCCGCTCGAGGCGCTGGGTCTTTTCCTGTTGCTGGCGGTGCCGATCGTCCTCCTCGGCTGGCGCCCCCTGGCGGCGCTGGGTCCGGTGCGGCGCTGGGTGGCGATCGGGGCGCGGCTGCTGGTGGTGGCGCTGACGGTGCTGATCCTCGCCGGCCTGCGGATGGAGCGCGAGAACGAGGTGGTGGAGGTGATCGTCCTGCGCGACCTCTCCGAGAGCGCCCAGCAGGCGGCGCCGCAGGGCTCCACGATCGCCCAGCGGGTCAACCAGTACCTGCAGTCGGCCTTCACCTCCGCCGAGGAGCGCAAGCCGATCGATCGCCTGGGGGTTCTGAGTTTCGACGGTGACGCCTACGTCGATCTGATTCCGACCGACCAGGCGAACGCGCTGCTCGGGCAGACGACGGCGGTCAATCGCCGCCTGACCGGCACCGACCCGGCGGCGGCGATCCAGCTTGGCCTTGCCTCCTTCAACGAGGATGCGCGCAAGCGCCTGCTGCTGATCTGGGACGGGAACCAGACGGAGGGGGATCTGGACGCGGCCATCGCCGCCGCCAAGGCGCAGAACGTCCCGATCGACGTGCTGCCGCTGAAGTACCGCGTGCAGAACGAGGTCTACGTCGAGCGCTTCGTCGCCCCGACCTGGCGGCGCGAGCAGGAGCCGTTCAGCATCGACGTGATCCTCGCCAACACCGGCGCGGTGCAGGTGCGCGGGACGCTGCGGATCGAGGAGGAAGGTCGCCCGCTGGACCTGGACCCGACGCAGGCGGGCGTGCAGAGCGGTCGCCCGGTCGTCCTCCAGCCGGGCCGCAACCGCGAGACCATCCTGCTCGATCCGCTGGAGAACGTCTACACGCGGCGCTTCAGGGCCGTCTTCGAGCCGGAACGCGGCACGGACTCGGGCGGAGCGGCGGTGACGATCGGGGACACGCTGGCGAGCAACAACACGGCCGACGCCTTCACGTTCGTGCGCGGCAAGGGGCAGGTGCTCTACATCGACAACACCGCCGCCGAGGAGGGCGGGGGCGGCGGGCAGATGCTCCGCGAGGCGCTGGCGCGCGAGGGGATCGTGACGGATCCGGCGCGGACGACTGTCGATGACTTCCCGACGTCGCTGATCGATCTCCAGGCGTACGACGCGGTGATTCTCGCGAACGTCCCCCGCGGGGCGGGCGGGCTGAACGAGCAGCAGCAGCGGATGCTGGCGCAGTATGTGCACGACACGGGCGGCGGACTGATCATGATCGGCGGGCCGATCTCCTTCGGCGCCGGCGGGTGGCAGGACAGCGAGCTGGAGGAGGTTCTGCCGGTCGACATGGACGTGCCGGCGAAGCGGCAGATTCCCAAGGGGGCCCTGGCGCTGGTGATGCACTCCACGGAGATGCCGGAGGGGAACTACTGGGGCGAGCAGTGCGCCATCAAGGCCGTGGAGGTGCTGAACCGGCGCGACGATATCGGCGTGCTCAGCTACAACTGGGCGGCCGGCGGGGCGGCGTGGGACTTCCCGCTCCAGGAGAAGGGAGACGGCAGCCGGGTCTACGGCGCGATCAAGAACATGCAGCTGGGCGACATGCCCGACTTCGACGACGCGCTGGACCTGGCCCTGAACGGCGACGCCAACTCCATCGGCCTCAAGGACTCCGACGCCCGGCAGAAGCACGTCATCGTCATCAGCGACATGGACCCGCAGCCGCCGAGCCCGCAGCTCGTGCAGGCCTACATCGACGCGCGGGTCAGCATCAGCACCGTGCAGTGCTTCGGTCATGGCGCGGCCCTCATGCCCGTTGCCGTCCAGCTCGCCGAGGCGACGGGCGGGCGCGTCTACGGGCCCATCGAGACCAACCCGAGCCAGCTCCCGCAGATATTCATCAAGGAAGCCTCGATCGTCCGGCGCACGCTGATCAAGGAGGACGCCGAGGGAATGCCCGTCGCCCGCACGCTCGACGCCGCGAGCAGCCAGCTCATGCAGGGCGTTCCGGCCGTCCCGCCAATCTACGGCTACATCCTCACCAGCAAGAAGGACAACCCGCTCGTCGAGGTGCCGCTGGTGCTGGGGGAGGAGCGCGATCCGCTCTTCGCGGTCTGGCAGACGGGCCTGGGCAAGGCCGCCGCCTGGACGAGCGACGCCCACAACCGCTGGGCGGTCAACTTCGCCGGCAGCGAGGACTACGACAAGTTCTGGGCCCAGGCGCTCCGCGGCGTCTCCCGCGCGGCGCAGAGCGGCGACTACGACGTGCGGACCGTGGTGGAGAACGGGCGCGGGCGCGTGATCGTCGAGGCGCTGGGAGACGAAGCGCGCTTTCGCACGAACCTCACGCTGCGGGGGCTGGTGCTCGGCCCGAACAGCGCCAGCGGCGAGGAGGCGGAGCAGCTTCAGCTCGTCCAGACCAGCCCGGGCACCTACGAGGCGGAGTTCGACGCGCGCGACGAGGGGCCGTATGTCGTCTCCCTCTCGGCGGTCGATCCCGAGGGCGGGCAGACGACCCTGCGCGGCGGAACGAGCGTGAACGGGTCGGAGGAGATGATGGCCCTCTCCGACGACGAGGCGGCGGTGCAGCGCGTGGCGCGGGAGACGGGCGGCCGCGTGATCCCGTCCTGGACGGCGGCGGGAAATGACCTCTGGGCGGTGGACTATGTCGACGCGTTGGGACGGCCGGCGTCGCTGGCGCGGAGCACGAGCCCGCTGCCGATCTGGGACTGGCTGATCCCGCTGCTGGTGGCGCTGATCCTGGTCGACGTCGCGATCCGGCGCATCGCCTGGGACTGGCAGGCGACGAAGGCCGTGGTGTCGCGGGCGGGCGAGCGCGTCCGGTCGATCACGGCCACGACGCGCGAGGAGGTAGAGGGGCGCCGCGCCGGCGATGCCGCGACGCTGGGCGCGCTGCGTCATGCGCGCGAGCAGGTTGCGGCGGGGGCGCGTCAGGCGGCCCCGGGCGAGGCGCGTCCGGACCCGTCGCGCAAGTTCGATGCGGGGGGAAGCGCCCCGGAGGGCGACCTGTCGCAGGTCGTCGGCGGCGCGACGGACAAGCCCGTCCCGAAGGGCCCGGCGGGGAAGGTGACGCCCAAGGGTCAGCGTCCCGACAAGCCCGGCGCGGGCGACGGCATGTCGAGCCTGATGGAAGCCAAGCGCCGCGCCAGAGAGCGCATGCGCGAGGAGCAGGATCGGACGTAGCCCGGGCAGGCGGAAAAACGCAAAGACGCAAAGCCGCATAAGAGCGAAGGCGGAGATCGCAAAGGCGCAAAGACGCGAAGAGAGCGCGAAGAGAAACGGAGGAAGGATGGCATCCATCTGGGACAGGCCAGCCAAGCCACGCGGGCGCGACGAAGGGTGTGGCGACGACGTCGCGGAGCGACTGGCCTACCAGGTGATCGGCGCCGCCATTGAGGTGCATCGCGAGATCGGGCCTGGCATGCCGGAAATGGCTTACGAGCTTGCGCTGGCGCACGAGCTGAAGCTGCGAGGCATCGATCATGAGCGGCAGGTGCCGGTGCCTGTCGTTTACAAGGGAATCAAGGTCGGCGAGGGGCGGCTCGACCTCCTCGTGGGCGGCCGGCTCGTCGTGGAGCTCAAGTCATGTGAACAACTGCTCGACGTGCATCGTGCCCAGGTGCGCGCTTATCTTCTCGCGACGGGCCACGTCCTCGGACTGCTGATCAACTTCAACGTCCCGATCCTCCACGACGGCCTGAAACGCGTCGTCAACAGCAAGCCGGCCTGAGCCGTGCCTTTGCGTTCTCTTCGCGCCTTTGCGTCTTTGCGATCTCCGAAGCCAGGAAACCAGACATGTCAGACCAGACCCAACCCCTCGACCAGGCACAGGTACAGCAGTTCACCGACGCGTTCCGGCGGGATTACCGTGCGGTGCAGGCGGAGATCGGGAAGGCGATCGTCGGGCACGAGGACATCGTCGACGGCGTGCTCACCTGCCTCTTCGTGGGCGGGCACGCGCTGCTCGAAGGCGTCCCGGGTCTCGGCAAGACCGCCCTCATCCGCGCCCTCGCTGACGCGCTCCACCTGAAGTTCAACCGCATCCAGTTCACGCCCGACCTCATGCCCGCCGACGTCATCGGGACGAACGTGATCATGGAGGACGAGCACGGCCGGCGCAACTTCCAGTTCGTCGAGGGGCCCATCTTCGCCCAGATCGACCTCGCCGACGAGATCAACCGCGCCACGCCCAAGACGCAGTCCGCCATGCTCGAGGCGATGCAGGAGAAGCAGGTGACCGCCGGCGGGCAGCTGCGCAGGCTCGAGCGCCCCTTCTTCGTCATGGCGACGCAGAACCCGCTGGAGCAGGAGGGCACCTACCCGCTCCCCGAGGCGCAGCTCGACCGCTTCTTCTACAAGCTCATCGTCAACTACTCCGACCGCGCCGAGCTCGCCGAGATCCTCAACCGCACGACCGCGGGGCACGATCCGCAGATCCGGCCGGTGCTGGATGACAAGAAGATCATCGGCCACCAGGAGCTGGTTCGCCGCGTCGTCATCGCGCCGCACGTGCAGGACTACGCCATCCGCTGCGTGCTGGCGACCCACCCGGAAGGGGAGTTCGCCATCCCGATGGTCAACCAGTTCCTGCGCGTCGGCGCCAGCCCCCGCGCCGCCCAGGCCATCACCCTCGGCTCGAAAGTCCGCGCCCTGCTCGACGGGAGATTCCACGTCAGCTTCCAGGACATCAAGGACGTCGTCGTCCCCGCCATGCGCCACCGCGTCATCCTCAACTTCGAGGGAGAGGCGGAAGGAATCACCACCGACATGATCCTCCAGCGCATCATCGAGGAGACCCCCACCGACGTCGGGGCCATGCCAATGCAGGCCGGTCGCCCGGCGCCGGCCGGAGCGCGGGGGTGAAAGGCCGCGATACCGGATGTCCACCGTCGCCAACATCGCCGCGGAGCGCGTCGAATACGCCAGCGGACCCGAAGCAAATGACCACCACCCCGCCATGCGACGGCTCCGGTTGGTGGCCCTTCTGTCCGCCGGCGCGACGCTCCTCGCCGGTGCGGCCGGGCTGGTGAATCTTCCGCTGGAATTGCGTCGGTTTGGAGGGGCCGACTTTCTCTGGCAGCAGCCCGCTTCGTTCTGGGCCTCGCTCCTCCTGCCAATACTTGCAAGCCTCCTGCTTGCAGCCGCGGCATTGGGCTGGCGCATTGGAATGCTGCGACGCTCGAAGTGGGTGGCCACCGCCGCGCTGGCTGCTGCCGCCGTCATGTTCGTCGATGCCTGTGTTGGCGTGGCACGATGGCTCGACTTTCGCGGCGTGGTTTATCTGCTGCAGACCCACCAGGACGTGGTGATCCGCGGGTTTCTCGGCTTTGGGATGACCGCCGTTTTGCCCCTCACAGTGGCCTGGGCGGCGTGGCATCCGGGAAAGTTCACCGAGCCGCGTCTGCTCGGTCTCGCGGCGGCCGCAAGCCTGTTTTACGGTTCGTTGGTTGCCACCTCAGTCGCGCGCCTATGGAGCCAGGGAACCTGGCCGCCTTCGACGCATTACGACGTCACGATTCTGGCGCAAGCCGCCTCCGGCTTCGCCGCCGCCATCCTCTTCGTCCTCGGAATCAGGGCCGTGCGAGGTGGACGAACGCCCGCAAGCGCGGTTGTTGCCTCCTGGATGCTGCTCATCCTCATCATCTGGACCTGTGGCTTCGCCTACGGGATTCTCCATCCCGACTGGGTCAACCGTCGTTCTCTGGGTCGTCTGCTGATGACGACCAGCCTGGCAGGCGGGATGGTCAGATCGCTCGCGGCCACGATGGCCTTCCTCATGCCCCTGCGCGCTCGCAACTGATACTTCCTGCCGCGCAATTTAGGCCACGCCCGCCTCGGCGCCTC
>JAEZED010000195.1 GCA_023417885.1 Planctomycetota bacterium | reverse complement strand
TGCCGCAAGCGCGCGGAGTTCCGCCCCGTTCCCGGGCGGCGTGGCCCCGCCTTGCCGGACGTGGAACCGCGATATCAGCATCAGGAACGCGGATCGCGAAAAAAAACCGGTCAGCCGCAAAGTCGCTTCGCGCCGACACCGATGAACGGTGTGGCTGCACGATTCAATGCGTCGTCCGCGTGCGGAGACGCATCGAAGTTGGCCCTCGACACCCCCGCCCGCGCGGTAAGCTGGCGGGATGACCAATCCCGCCCCCCGCCTCGTTCTCCTCGCCTGGCTCCTCGTGCCGGGCATGCTCTGCGCGAGCCTCGTCGCCGGCCAGGCACAGGAACAGCCGGCGCAGGAGCGGACGATGAAGGCGATCCGCGTTCACGAGTTCGGCGGGCCGGAGGTGCTGAAGCTGGAGGAGGGTGTGCCTGTTCCGACGCCGGGCGAGGGGGAGATGCTGGTGCGCGTGCACGCGGCGGGCGTGAATCCGGTGGATGCCTCCATTCGCCGGGGCGCGTTCGGGCGTCGGGCGCTGCCGTTCACGCCGGGGTTCGACGTTTCGGGCGTGGTGGAGTCGGTGGGCGAGGGCGTGACGAAGTTCAAGGCAGGAGACGCAATCTTCGCCTGTCAGAACCTGGCGCGCGGCGGAAGCTACGCGCAGTTCACGATCGTGCGCGAGGACGAAGCGGCGCCGAAGCCCGAGGCGCTGTCGCACATCGACGCAGCGGGCGTTCCCCTCGTGGCACTGACGGCGTGGCAGGCGCTTTTCGACAAGGGAAGCCTGGAGGAGGGTCAGACCATCCTGATCCACGGCGGATCGGGCGGCGTGGGAACGTATGCGGTGCAGCTCGCGAAGTGGAAGGGCGCGCGGGTGATCGCCACGGCGTCGGCGCGCAACCACGAGTACCTGAAGGAGCTCGGCGCCGATGAAGTGATCGACTACAACACCGAGAACTTCTGGGAGAAGGTGAAGGATGTCGACGTCGTGCTCGACTCCATCGGCGGCCAGACCCAGGAGCGCAGCTTCGGAGTGCTCAAGCGCGGCGGGCGACTGGTGAGCATCCTCCAGCCGCCCAACCAGGAAAGAGCGCGCGAGCACGGGGTGACGGCGGTGGTCTTCCTGATGGAGCGCAATGCCGAACAGCTCGCGGAGATCGGCCGGCTCCTGGAGGCGGGGACGCTGAAGGCGGTGACCACGCACCAGTTTCCCTTGGCGGAGGCGAGCAAGGCGCACGAGCAGATCGAGACGCGTCACACGCGCGGGAAGATCGTGCTGGTGGTCGAGTGACGCTCAATGAGCGGACGCGGCGAAACCGTGGCGACGCCGGCGCGTCTCTAACGCCGAGGACCGACGGAAAGTTTCCTTGCGTGCGCAGGAAGCTCTCCCTAAAATGATCCTAACGAGATGGGTGCGGGCGGGCCAGTGCCCCTGGTGGTGGCGACGGGTGTCGCGGACGGGCGCGGGTGTATGAGTGGACGGCGGCCGGTGTCGCGCCGCTCGGCGGTGGTCGGGGTATTCACCGATGACCTTGTGAAGGAGGCAACACGTGGCTCGCAAAGTGACCCTCGCCGCTGGAACACAAAAGGGGCTGTACCTCTTCGAAGGCGATCCCGCCTCCGGGCGCTGGACAGCGCGAGACCCTATCCTGCCCGAGTGGGAGGTGAGCACCGTCCTGCTCGATCCGAAGGACCCGAATCACCTGACCATCGGCACCGTGCATTACGCATGGGGAGCCACCGTTCGCGACTCGCGCGACGGCGGAAAGACCTGGAGCCAGACCCCGTTGCGCCCGCCCGTTGCCGGCGGGCCGCAGCCGGGCGAGTTTGGATACGAGGACAAGGGAGGTGAGGGGCAGCGGCCGATCAAGCGGATCTGGCAGCTCGTGCGCGGCAACGAGCCGGGGACGATGTACGCGGGCGTCGACGAGGCGGCGCTGTATGTGAGTCGCGACAGCGGCAAGACGTGGAGCGAGGTGGAGGGGCTCTCGAAGCACGAGTCGCGCCCGCACTGGCAGCCGGGCGCCGGCGGGCTCTGCCTCCACACGATCCTGATCGACCCGGCGAATGCCGACCGGATGTGGGTGGGCATTTCGGCGGTCGGCGTCTTCGGGACGACCGACGGCGGAGAGACCTGGGAGCCGATGAACGAGGGGCTTGCGCCGATGGTGGCGACGGGCTCGCCGGACGAGCGGGCGATGTTCTGCATTCACCGGATCGCGCTGGATCCAAGCGCTCCGGACCGGCTCTACATGCAGTTCCACGCCCACAGCATGACGCCGGACGGGAGCCACTCCCCCGGCGTGTACCGAAGCGACAACGGCGGCGGGCACTGGAAGCCGATCGACTCGGCCCTGCCGGATCACTTCGGCTTTCCGCTGGCGATCTCGCGCAAGGGGGAGGTCTTCGTGATCCCGCTGTACGACGAGTCGCGGACGTTTCCCGGCGGAAAGGCCGCCGTCTGGTGCACGCGCGACGGCGGCGGATCGTGGGAGCAGGTGACGCGCGGGCTGGATACGGAGCCGGCGTTCACGGGCGTGCTGCGCGACGCGATGGTGGCGGACATGGGCGACCCGGCCAGCGTCTACTTCGGCACGACCGGCGGCGACCTGTTCGCCAGCGCCGACGCGGGGCGCAGCTGGAACCGTGTTCCGGCGCGCCTGCCGCGGGTGCTGTCGGTGCGGGCGGAGGTGCACGATGCCTGAGCCGGTGCCGGGAACCGCGCCCGAGGCTGACGGGGTGGCGATCACCCTGGAGGTGCCGCGCATCCTGTCCGACAGCACGGGCGGGCAGCGCGAGCTGCCGATGCGCGCGGTGACGGTGGAGTCAGCGCTTGAGCGGATCCGCAGCGACTGGCCGGTGCTCGCGACGCTGGTGCTCGACGAGGCCGGGCGTGTGCGCGAGCACGTGCTGATCCTGCACAACGGGAAGTTGACGCGCTACTGGAAGAGCCTGGACGTTCCCCTGAGCGAGGGGGACCGTCTGCAGATCGTGCAGGCCGTTAGCGGCGGGTGAAGGGGCGCGGAGATTTCTCGGCGCCTCACGCCAGCACGGGCCGGCGCTTGTGCCACTCGGTGACTGATTCGTACATGCGCGCCGCGCGCAGCAGCTTTTCCTCGCCGAACGACGGGCCGATCAGTTGCAGGCCGATCGGCAGTGGCTGCTCGCCCGCAGTGAAGCCGCAGGGGATGCTGATCGAGCAGTTGCCGGCGATGTTGCTCGTCACGGTGAAGACGTCGCACAGGTACATCGACAGCGGGTCGCCGCTCTTCTCGCCGATCCTGAAGGCCGGGAACGGGCTCGTGGGGGAGAGGATGACGTCGCACGTCTGGAAAGCGCGCTGAAAGTCCTCGGCGATGCGCGTCCGTACCTTCAGGGCGTGGTTGTAGTAGGCGTCGTGGTACCCGCTGGAGAGGGCATACGTGCCGATCATGATGCGCCGCTTCACCTCCGCGCCGAAGCCCTCCTCCCGGCTCTTGCTGAACAGCTCCACGACGTCGTGCGCCGGCTCCGAGGTGCGATGGCCGAAATGCACGCCGTCATAGCGCGCCAGGTTGCTGCTGCACTCGCATGGGGCGATCACGTAGTAGGCGGCGATGCCGTACTCCGTGTGCGGAAGGCTCACCTCCACGATCTCCGCCCCCATCTCCTCGTAGATCGCCACCGCCGCGTCGATCGCCTTCTGCACTTGCGGATCCAGCCCCCCCGCCGCCTCGGCGGCCTGCGTGAACTCGCGCGCGATCCCGATCCTCAGTCCCTTGGGCGCGTCGTTCACGCTCGCCAGGTAATTGGGCACGGGAACATCCGCGCTCGTCGAGTCCATCGGGTCGTGGCCCGCCATCACCTCCAGAAGCAGCGCCGCGTCCTCGACCGTCCACGCGAACGGGCCGATCTGATCCAGTGAGCTGGCGAACGCCACCAGCCCGTACCGGCTCACGCGGCCGTACGTCGGCTTCAGCCCCACCAGCCCGCACAGCGCCGCCGGCTGGCGGATGCTTCCGCCGGTGTCGCTGCCCAGCGCCGCGCAGGCCATTCCCGCGGCGACGGCGGCGGCGCTTCCGCCGCTGGAGCCGCCGGGCACGCGCGTCGTGTCCCACGGGTTGCGGCTGACGAAGAACGCGCTGTTCTCCGTCGAGCTGCCCATCGCAAACTCGTC
This sequence comes from Planctomycetota bacterium, assembly GCA_023417885.1. Classification (GTDB taxonomy): domain Bacteria; phylum Planctomycetota; class Phycisphaerae; order Tepidisphaerales; family Tepidisphaeraceae; genus JAEZED01. The sequence continues at coordinate 5,775 of JAEZED010000195.1, read as the reverse complement.
GAGGTTGGTCTTGCCGATGACGATCGCCCCCGCCGCCTCCAGCCGCTGCACGACCGTGGCGTCATAGGGTGCATGGAAGTTCTCGAGCATCCGGCTGGAGCAGGTCGTCCGCCCCCAGCTCGTGCACATGTTGTCCTTGATCGCGATCGGCAGCCCGGCCAGCGGACCGGTGATGCGGCCTGCATCGACGTCCGCCGCCCGCTGGAGCGCGCGGGCGTCGTCGCGGCTCACGAAGGCGTTGATGCTCCCGTCCACCGACTCGATATGCGCGATCGCCTCACGGATGAGCGTTTCGGCGGAGATGTCACGGGCACGAATCGCGTCGCGGGCCGAGAGGAGGGTATCTGGAGCCATGGACTGATGGGCGTTGGATTTGGAAAGCTGAGTGAGGTGGATCCGCCATCCCGCGGCGTCGGGTCAGCCGGCGGAGTCCTCGTCGCCACCGATCACCTTCGGAACCCGGAAGAACGGCGGATCGACGGCCGGGGCGTTCTGGAGGACCTGTTCGACGGTGAGCATCGGGCCGACCACGTCCTCGCGGAAGACGTTCCGCATCTCGATGGCGTGGGCGGTCGGCTCCACCCCTTCCACGTCCACCTGCTGGATCTTGGCAACGTAGGCGAGGATTCCCTCGAGTTGCTCGGCATACCGATGCACCTGGGCCTCCGGGATTGCCAGGCGCGCGAGCTTGGCCACGTGCCGTACGTCTTCATCCGCCAGTGCCGGGCGGGCCCGGGCGTCCTGCTTCTGTTCGGAAGGATTGGCCATGATCAATGCATCAGGGTCGGCATTCGGGCTGATGGGCGACGCGGGTGCGTGCCCGGGCGGTTCTATGCTAGGGAAACGCAACTGACAACGCCGCTTGCCGGTGGGCTGCCGTCGTGAGGAGGCGCGATCGGCTTGAAATGGCGTCTACGAACCTCGATCCACGAAGCTATCGGGCGGGTCGCTGTGCCCCCTGTCTCATTGACACCGTGACGCACTCGCCGGTAAAAGGGGGACTCGGCAGAAGCGCGCTCCCGCGCGGCTCGGCTGCCGCGCCGGGGGAGGGCCGTGAGGCCCCCATCCCGCCCGAAACCTTTCGGGTCTGGCGGCGTCAGAAAGCTCAATCGCGGCGTCCAATGCGGGTTGTCGCCGTCGGCGGGGCCAAAGCCCCGGTCTGGCCCTGCCCGCTCCCCCCGCCCGCGGGGTTGCAACCCCCTGTTTGTCCGCGATGAACCCTGCCCGATTGCCACAAACCGCTTCGGAATCAGGATGTGCGCGAGTAGCCTGAGGTTCACTCGCCCCGTCCCCGCCGGTCACTGCCTCCGGGGCGCGCCAACCCAACGAAGAGCCAACCCCTTCGGGGGCCAAGAGGCCACGAGTCCCCTTACCCAACTCCGCCAATGCGTCAGTTCCAGCATTCGACCTCACCATCCCAGCAGGCGACCGATCGCCGCTCCTCGACTCGCCGGCTCCTGGCCCGCGCGCTCAATGGCGTCGCCTCCCGGCTGATGTCCGCCGCACGACCCGCCGCCCCAGTGCCGCAACACGGCGCCTTCGAGCCACTGGAGCGCCGACAGCTCCTGACCACGCTGTTCGGCGGCGAGACGTTCCAGTTCGCCAGCTTCAACTTCGGCACGATCGGGGACGACGGGCAGCTCGATACCTTCCCGGTTATCGTCCAGGTACAGGGCAGCGCCGACACGCAGGTGCGCCTGCTCGGAATCGGCTCGGGCATCAACGGCTTCGGCCTGAGCGACATGTCCGGCGTCATCACCGAGAGCCCCATCGAAGGTCGCGTCGGCCCTGTTCGCGGCGGCTTCGGCGGGGAGTTCGGCTCGATGCTGCTGACCGATGAGGAGTTTACTTTCCTCAACGAGATCGGCGCGATCAGCAAGTTCAACACGACCGATTACGTCGGAGCGCCCATTCCCGGGTCGATCGGTGGCGTGCTCCTTGGCACGCAGGACCTGATCCAGTTCTCCCACATGGCGGCCAACGACGCCGGCGAGGTTTACGGCCTCCAGCTCGTCGATATCCCGATTCCGGGTGGCCCGACGATCCGCCAGGTCCAGATCGCCCAGTTCAACAAGGATCGCACCGACCTGGATCCGCTCGGCGCGAACGACATGCGCACGCCCGGCGGCGGCAGCCTCGGCGATCAGACCAACGTCGGTGACGCCCTGTTCGTCGGCGACATCATCGAGCAGATGCTCGACGCCGTGCGCGGCGAGGAGGGTGGTTTCCCGCCTGAGGATCCGGACGATCCGCTGGCGGACCGCGACTTCGTGGTCAGCCTGTTCGGCGCCGACTTCGCTCCGGGCGACAACGACACGCTGTATGTCGGCGCCAACATCACGGTCGAGCGCGCCACGACCTTCGGCAACCCCAACCCGACCGAGGTCGACCTCCCCTACATCTTCGCCGTCGACCTGAACACCCTCTCGGTGACGGCCGTCGCCAGCGATTTCTGGGGCGACGTACAGAGCCGGGACGCCGAGACAGTGGCGCAGAACGTGACGGCGTTTGCGATGCAGGATGCCGACACGATCGCCCTCTTCGGCAGCTTCACCGAGCGGTTCAACGAAGCCACGCAGCAGCAGAACACCGTTACCAATACCGGTGTGCTCGTCGTCGACCTCAACACTGCCTTCATCCCGCAGTTCATCGACATCGACGATGTCATCCCGGTCACCGTCGGGGACGAGGCGCTCGAAGGGCTTGCCTCTCTCGAATACCGGCCGCGCACGGCAACCTTCAATCCGCCCGATGAACTGGGGCGCCTCTACGGCCTGACGCTCGCAGACGACGGCGGCGATGCTGGCCCGCAGGTCATCCGATTTGGCCAAGGGCAGTTCGGCACGTTCACCGTCATCGGTGGCATCGCCGAGATTACCGGTACCGCCGCAGGCGCGAACGCCACCGCCCTGACGTGGGATCCGACGCTCGAGAACCCGTTCACCGAAAACGTGGGCGGCTTCGTGACCTTCGACCAGACGACCGACCAGTTCCTGATGATCGACCAGCGGCCGCGCGCCGTGGCCTCGTCGTCACTGGCCCTCTACAACATCCAGGTCATCAACGGTGACGAGAACACGCGGATCACGATGTACGCCCTGGATCCGCAGTCCGGTGAGCCGATCACGCTCGAAGGCAATGCCGGCCCGGTCGCCAACTATTTCAATGAGGATGAAGGCGAGCTCGTTCCCGTGGAATCGCCGGACGGCACCGGCGCGCTTTACCTGGGCCTCAAGTGGTCCAACGACGACGACATCGTCGTGACGATCCCCGAAGTGAATCCGAACAACATGACCGAGGGCTCACTGCCGTTCTCGGGCAAGACCTTCGGCGGCATGGTGCGGCCGGGCCTGTACACGCAGAACAGCAGCCTCGGCGCGTTCCATTACGCGGGAATCGTGACAGGCGCGGTTCGGATCGAGGGTGCCCTGGGCGAGTTCATCGCCGGCGCCATCCTCACCGGCGACGCCGGACTCAACGGCATCAGCGAGCCTGACAACTTCGCCGTGTACGGCGACGTCGGCGTCATCGCCAGCGCCACCTCCATCGGCAGCGAGAAGGTGACCGGCAACGCGGCGGGCGTCGACGACGAGGGAACCGAACTCGTCTACAACCCGGGCACCGATTTCGCCATCGGCGGGCGCGTCAGTTCCATTCGCGCCGCCGGCGCGATCGCGGCCTCCTTCGACATTCGCGGCGACAACCCGCCGGCCGGGGCCGACCTGAGCAATACGTTCTACAAGCGGCTCAACGGCACGTCAGTGCGTGAGATAGAGGCGCAGGGCGTCGATGACGAGATCGACCAGCTCTTCATCGGCGGCACGCCCCGCATTGCCGGCCTCAACAACGACGACTTCGATAGCTACGAGCCGGTGGGCACGTTCGCCAACGGCAGCGTACAGGTGAGCGGCCGGATCGCCGGCGACGCTGGGAACGCCGCCGCCGACGACAGCGTGGACTACCTGGGCCTGCCGCTGATGGCGGGACAGGAGGTGACAATTCCGCTCACCAGCCCCAGCGGGGGGCCGACGACGGCCCTCCGAATGGGGCTTTTCGACCCCGAAGGCAGGCTGATTGCCACGGACCACGAGGACAACGCGGTCTCGACCGGTGCGGTAAACAGCATGCCGATCCGCTTCCGGGCGACCTCGGCCGGCGTCTACCGGATCGCTGTGGCGACGGTCCCCGACGCAGACTTCAACGAGGCCGGCGGCGAGTTCTCCGACCAGCTGTACACGGAGGAGAACTACACCGTCAGGATCGAAGACGCGGGCAATGTGACGGTCGGCGGCATCAAGGCCCAGGGCCTGATCTACGCCAACGCCAGCACGGTGAACGGCAGCGACTTCATCAATGTCTGGCAGGGGGACCTGGGCGTCGTGGAAAGCCAGACGGGCACGATCTTCTCGCCGTTCGCTCCGGCGATGGTCCGGAACCAGACGGGCAACATCCGGCAGGTCAGCGGATCGAGCGTCGGCTACCACGTGGACGGGACCAACACCATCGGCTGGGTGAACGTCCGCGCTCCCAAGGCCAGCATCGGCGCCATCCGCGGCACCGGCATCGGGGGCGGCGACTATGCCGGCGACGTCTTCTTCAACTGGACGGGCGTCTTCGACGCCGACAATCTTCCCCTGGTCGCCCAGGCGATCGGCGATGACATCCAGATCGTCCGCGCCGCGCGGGACGTGATGGGCAACTTCATCGTCGGCCGCGGCATCGGCTCCATCGTCGCCGGCCGGGACTTCGCCACGCCGGTCCCGGGCCTTATGGAGGGTGGCCCGTCCTTCGGCACCGGCGCCATCTTCACGAACGTGGACGACATCGGAAACGACGGGTTCGTCGACATGCTCAGCGTCGGCGGAAACGTCGGCGTCAGTTCCTCCAGCGGCAGAATTGGCGGCGGCCCGGCGATCGACGTCGGCACCGGCGGCAACTTCCGCTACTTCGACTTCCCCGCCGGCGCCACCATGGTGCGCGATCCGCTCTTCGGCTCGCAGCCGGAGGATCCGTTCCAGAACATTCCCGCCGGGCAGTCCTTCACCTTCACCGACGATTCCGGCACCAGCGCCACCGTCCGGCCGATCAGCGGCGACGAGGAGCGCGGCGGCGTGGACGAACCGGTGCCCGCTGCCCTCTCCGTTCTCACCTACCCGGTGCGGAGCGGCGGCAGCATCCTCGTTACCGTCAACTCCACCAGCGGCGTTGAGGTCACGACGAACAACCGCGGCTCGGGCGCGACAGTGGAGGTCGGCAACATCCGCACGAGCGGCGAAGGCCGTCCGGTGCTCCGCGCGCTGGATCCGAACAGCATCGGCGGCGAGCCGGAACTGGTGCTCGCCAACAGCTTCTTCGATCCGAACGACCCGCTTGGCGAGAACGATCCGTTCTTCGACCTGGTGATCCGCCTCGAAGGCGCCAATGTCGACGTCTTCAGCATCGACGCCACCAACACCGGCGGCGAAGGCGGCAAGTTCACCGAGATCTCCAACAACAGCGGTGGCGAGATCCTGGACATCACGGCTGCGAGCATCGCCACGTTGCGCGCTGATCGCCTGGGCATCTCCAAGACGCGCGGCGATGCGGAACTCCAGGCGGTGCAGAGCCGCAGCAGCTTCTACCCCTACCTCAACCAGCCGTACCTGATCGGCGTTGACGGCACGATCATCACGATCGAGGGGGAAGAGATGGGCAACATCTTCGTGGGCATCGGCCAGGGATTTGACCTGGCAGGGCCGGACGAGGATGGCGGCGGCGGCGGTGGCGGTGGTGGTG
>JAEZED010000070.1 GCA_023417885.1 Planctomycetota bacterium | reverse complement strand
TGGGGATGAGCCAGGACAACTCCCGGCGCCGGCCCGAGCCGGCGATGGCCGATCAGCTCCTCGCGGCGCTGCTTCCCGAGGCGCAGGGGAAGCGGATGGTGCTCGAGCTGACGCCGCAGGAGATGCGGGAGACGATCGGGCCGGTGATGGTGCTCTCGATGATCCGCAACCACGAGGCCGCCAACCGCATCCGCGCGGGGCGCAACCTTCGCAAGCTGGCGCAGGGCGTCCTGCTCTGGTCTTACGAGCACGGCGACGGCCGCCTGCCGGAGGAGTTGGCGCTCGTGGAGCAGGTCTTCACGAACCCCGAGGCCGACGGGACGACGTGGGAGGACGTGCGCCGCAATCCGCGCTTCGGCGCGGAGGATGCCTTCGCCTACGTCCGCCCCGCCGAGCGGCTCGACCAGATCCGCGAGCCGGACATCACGGTGATCGCCTACGAGAAACCGCCCGCGTCGGGGATTCGGGAGGGTGTGAACGTCGCGTTCGCCGACGGGCGCGTGGAGTGGATGAGCGCCAAGGACTTCGAGGAACTGGCATCGCTACAGAAGTTCGAGATCGAGCACCTGCCACGGTGACGGGCGCGGGCGATGGCCGGAGACCAGGGGGCTTCCGCGGGCTTCGGATTTTCTGCCGAAAGGCTCTTGGCCGGTGACGTTCTGACTTCACGACGAGGCGGTGCTCGTGGAGGGCCTGGTCGGCATCGGTATCGCATCGCTGGCGAGTCACAGCGTCCAGACCGTGATCGGGCAGCCCGAGGCGCCCAGCCTCTACCACGCACTCCTCTCGCTGCCAGACCCGATGTTCCACCTGCGGACGTGGGTCGAAATGGAGCACCGCGTCTTCCATCGCAGCGCCCCCCAGCTCTACCGCCCCGCCGAGATGGACGAGGAGAAGTGGCTCGAGGTGTGGCGCCAGTTCGCCGGCATCGGCCTGAGCGAGGCCGGGTGGGTGTTCCACGATCTCCCGACCCAGGAGCAGCGCCGGATCGTGGCGGACCTTGCGGCAGCGCGTCGCGAGCAGATGATCCCCGCGGCCGTCGCCTACTTCGCCGAGCGCGGCGGCAACGAGGCGGCGCTGCGGGAGGAGGCGGAGCGGAACCCCTATCCGCTGCTGGCGCGGTACATGACAACGACGATGGACGAGTTCATGCGCCGCTCCGCCGTCGCGGCGCAGCTTCCGTTCGCGGACGCATATCCGCAACTCCGGGAGCTCTCGGATCAGGCCGAGCAGGTTGAATGGTGGCACGGACCCGGAAATGAGGGACTTGCGTTCCCGCCCGACCGGGCCCTGATCGCCATCGCCCGATATCGCCAGTCGGTCGCCATGACGATCGTCCTGGAGGCCCTGCGCGACCACGCCGCCGAGCATGGCGGGTGGCCCGAGTCGCTGGATGAGCTGCGCCTCTACGTGCCGGACGACCCGATTAGCGGCGAGGCGTTCGAGTACGCCCGCGACGGCGACACCGCGATCCTCCGCGCCGCCGCCGATCAGCGGCTGCCCTCAGGCTACGAATGGCGCATCACGCTGCGGCGGAAGTAGCGCCGGAGGGATCTAGCCACAGATGAACACGGATGCACACAGATGAGGCATTGAAGGGGTGGATCCACTCCGGCAACTGTCTGCCCGTGCGCAGAGGAACTCGGACAGTGGCCGTCGCTCCGCCGCCAACATCTTTTCATCTGTGTGCATTCGTGTGCATCCGTGTTCATCTTTGGTCAAGACTCCGGCTCCGGAAATCCGTGGCTTCACCGGCCTCGCCACCGCCTCACCAATCCATGGCGTTCTCCGCCGTGACGGGATGGGGTAGGGTGGGGGGCGCCATGAGCCTGAAATCCCTTATCGACACCGGCACAAAGGTCTGGAGCGACAGCGTCGATCCCGACGTCCTGGAGCGCGACATCCCGCAGGGGATCACCGGCGCCACCAGCAACCCCGTCATCATTTCCGATCTCATCAAGTCCGGCCGCTTCGACAAGCACCTGGAGAGCCTGATGGAGGAGATGAACGACACCGCCGTCGCGTGGGAGATGACCAGCTACCTCGTCGGCGAGGCGCAGGAGCGCTTCTTCGACGTCTGGTCGCGAACCGGCGGGGAGGATGGGTGGGTGAGCTTCGAGCTGGATCCGCTCATCGAGGATCCGGGGCTGAAGCTGCCGCACGAGGAGCGCGTGCGCCGGTACATCACGCTCGGCAGGCACTGGAGCAGCGGGCACGTGAACCGGATGATCAAGGTGCCCGCGACGCCGGCGGGGATCGAGGCGCTGGAGACGCTTGCGGCGGAGGGGGTGACGCTGAACGTGACGCTGATTTTCACGGAGCGCCAGTACGAGCGGTCGCGCGAGGCGATCTGGCGCGGCGCGCAGAAGCGCAAGGGCGGGCTGGACGCGTTCAAGAGCGTTTACAGCATCTTCATCAGCCGCGTGGATGTCTACACGGACAAGAAGGTGCCGGAGCTGTCGGACGAGGCGCAGGGTTGGATGGGCCTGTTGAACGCCAAGAAGCTCTGGGCGAGCAACCAGGCGTTCTGGCGGCAGAAGCGCCTGCGGCTGAGCCAGGAGATCATCTTCGCCAGCACGGGCGCCAAGCTCGACTGGCAGGAGCCGGACTACTACGTGAAGCACGTCGCCGGGAGCGACATCCAGACCAACCCGCCGGAGACGAATGACTACGTCGCGCAGAACGACGTGAAGCTCAGCCGCACGGTTGACCAGATGCCGCCGAAGCAGGTGCTGGAGGAGCTGGCGCAGAAGGTGGACGTGGATCGGATGGAGGATGTGCTGATGGAGGAGGGGATCGAGAAGTTTGCCAAGCCGCAGCGCAAGCTGCTGGAGGCGGTGAAGGAGAAGCGAGCGGCGCTGCGGAAGGGATGAAGCCCAGATCAGAGGTCCGGAAGAACGCAAAGCCGCGAAGGTTGCAAAGAGGGAGCAAAGAGCAGAATCGGGAATCCGATGGTGCCCGCCATCTACGCTCTCTATCTGTGTCAATCCGTGCCAATCCGTGTAATCTGTGTTACCTCCGGATCTGAGGCGAGCGGTCGCCAACGTGTATTCGGTTCTGAAGTCCGTGGCTGCTCCGGCGAGTGGGAGGCATCGCGATGCGGTTGAAGATCACTTCAATGCTTGCCCTGCTGCTTTCGGCGGTCGTGCCCGGGGGTGCGATGCCTGCCGGCGCGCAGGTCGCCGATTCCGCGGACGTCTCGGCGGAGGCGTTGCTCGCGCGCTACTACGCGGCGTCCGACCCGGAGCTCGACGCGACGCGCCACGATGACGAGGCGTACATGGCGGACTGGGTGCGTCGCCGCGACGCCGCGTGGAAGGCGCGCTACGAGGCGGCGGTGGACCTGGCGCGGCGGTACCCGGATCATCCGCGGGTGGCGGACGTGCTGTCGGAGGGGATGACGCGTCGCTACTACGTCCTCGCGATCCCCGCCGCGAATGCGACCGGCGACCCGGGCAATCCGGAGGCGTGGGCTGCGGCGCGGCGGCAGGTGCATGACGAACTCGCATCCTGGCTGGCAGAGGAGAACCTTTCGCCAGATGTGCGTCATGCGTTGACATACGTGCAGATCCTGCACCGCCTCCTGCGGGATCGACCAACCAATGAGCAGATCGCCGCGCTGCTGCCGACGATCGAGGAGCTCCGCCGGGCCGATCCGGGCGGAGATCGGCCGCGCGAGCTCCTGTACTGGGCGGCGAGCGTCTCTACGGGCGATCTGAAGATCGAGTTGCTGCGCCGGCTCGCGGCGGAGGAAGCCGAAACGACGGAGGGCAAGTGGGCGGCGGGTCTGCTGCGGCGCTCTGAAGCGATGGGGAAGCCGTTCGAGTTCGCTTTCGACGACCTGCTGACGGGCAGGCGCATCACGAGCGAGGACCTGAAGGGAAAGGTGGTCGTGATCGACTTCTGGGGCACGTGGTGCGGCATCTGCCTGGCGATGACGCCGGACCTCAAGGCGGCGTACGAGAAGTATCGCGGCCGCGGGGTGGAGTTCATCGGCGTCGTGCTGGAGGACCCCGCCGAAGCCGGTGCGCGGGAGAAGGCTTTCGCCTACCTCGAGAAGGAGAAGGTGCCGTGGCCGCAGTGGTACCAGGAGCAGGGATGGGACAGCGATTTCGCCCTCTCCTATGGCGTCAGCGACTTGCCGGCGGTGTTCGTGGTCGACGCCGAGGGGAACCTTCGCAGCAGGCGCGGTCGTCCGGACCAGGACCTCGACGAGGTCGTCACTGAACTTCTCGCCGAGCGCGACGCCGCCAATCGGTCGGAAGCGAAGTGATAGCCAGCATGGCGAAGCCGGGGGAGCCTGACTGGATGTCAGAGATCCGGGAGAAGGCAAAGTCGCAAGGAGAGAGCGAAGATCGGAAGCCGAGGTGTGACACCTGGGCCTCTCAATCATCTGCGTCAATCTGTGTCAATCCGTGAAATCTGTGTTGCCTCGGCACAGTGCGGCGATTGGGGCGCGCTGGCGGGGGCGCTCTCGCCTACGCTTCCCCACGATGATCTGGCTCTGGATCGGCTTCATCCTGTTCGTGGTGACGATGCTCGCCCTGGACCTGGGCGTGTTTCACCGCAAGGCCCACGCCGTCTCGCTGCGCGAGGCCCTGGGATGGAGCGCCGTCTGGATCTCCCTGGCCTTCTCCTTCACCATCTTCATCTACTTCGCCTACGCCGGGCACTGGCTGGGCCTGGGCATCTACAGCGAAGAGTCCATCGCGCGACAGGGATACCTGCTTCCCACGACCGGCGCCGACGCGGCGGTGAAGTATCTCACCGGCTACGTCATCGAGTGGTCGCTGAGCGTGGACAACATCTTCGTCATCGCGCTGATCTTCGGCTTCTTCCGCATCCCCGCGAAGTACCAGCACCGCGTTCTCTTCTGGGGCATTCTCGGCGCCGTCGTGATGCGCGGCATCTTCGTGGGGCTGGGCGCCGCCCTCATCCACCAGTTTCACTGGATCATCTACATCTTCGGCGCTTTCCTCCTCCTCACGGCGTACAAGATGCTCACCGCCGACGAGGACCCGGATCCGTCGAAGAACTTCCTCGTCCGGCTCGCCCACCGCTGGTTCCCCATCACGCCCGACTTCCACGGGCAGAAGTTCATCGTCTACGAGTCCGACCTCGCCGCCGACGAGCGCGCCCAGACCATGGAGCCGGGCAGCGAGATCCGCGGCGACGACATCTCCGACCACGACCACTCCCCCGACGAGCGCGAAGGCGACCTGCCCGCCGACGCCGTGCAGGCAGGGGCGCCCGTCCCGCGCGAGCCCTCCTCCGGCGCCTCCTCCGGCCGATGGGTGCTCACGCCGCTGGCCCTGGCGCTGATCGTCGTGGAAGGAACCGACCTCGTCTTTGCGGTGGACAGCATCCCGGCGATCTTCGCCATCACGAGCGACCCCTTCATCGTCTTCACGAGCAACATCTTCGCCGTCATGGGCCTGCGGGCGATGTACTTCGCGCTGGCGGGCATCCTCGACAAGTTCTACTACCTCAAGACCGCCCTGGCACTCGTGCTCGGGATGATCGGCCTGAAGATGCTGCTCATGGACGTGCTGAAGCAGAGCGACTTCCTCAAGGAGTACCTCAGCTTCATCACGCTGGGCCTCATTGCCCTGATCCTCGGCGGCGGCGTCGTCGCGAGCCTCATCCGCGCCCGGCGACTCGGTCGCGCCTCCGGGCCGGAGCCGGAAGCGCCCCCGGCCTGATGCCGGCCCGATCAGGGTTGTCGTCGCGCGCGCCCTCCTCTATCGTGCCGCGTCGTGACGGGCCCAGTTGCGCTCATGCTCGCGGTCGTCTTCGCCCCGGTCGTCGCCGGGCTCCTGACATTGCTGCTGCCGACCGGCCTCGTGCGCCGCTCGACGTTGCCGGCCGTCCTCCTCGCCGCGGCCGGGCCTGCCGTCTCGCTCTGGTCGCTCGTTGCCTTCCACCGCCTGCACGGCGCCGGCGGGCGCGTCGCGGCGGCCTGGATGCCGGCCCTCCACCTCGACTGGGCGTTCCTCCCCGATGCGCTGGGCCTCTTCTTCGCCGCCCTCATCGCCGGGATCGGCCTGCTGATCATCCTTTACGGCCGCGCCTACTTCGGGCCGGACGCCGCCGCCCTGCGCCGCTTCTTCCCGCTGATCACGCTGTTCATGACGGCGATGCTCGGCCTCGTCCTCGCCGACGACTTCCTGCTCATGCTCGTCTTCTGGGAACTGACGAGCATCAGCAGCTTCCTGCTCATCGGGTGGGACACGAGCGACCGCAAGGCCGTGGGCAACGCGCTCCAGGCTTTCGTCACGACCGGCACCGGCGGGCTCGCCATGCTCGGCGGACTCGTCTGGCTCGGCGTGGCGACCGGGGCCTGGTCGTTCACGGCGCTCGATCCGCAGTCAGGCGGCGCCGCGATCGTGGCCGCCTTCGTGCTGATCTACCTCGGCATCGCCGCCAAGAGCGCGCAGTGGCCGCTGCACTACTGGCTCCCGGGCGCGATGCTCGCCCCCACGCCGATCAGCGCTTACCTCCACTCCGCGGCCATGGTGAAGGCGGGCATCTACCTGCTGGCGCGCCTCTGGCCGACCATGAGCGGCCTGGAGATCTGGCCGCCCCTGGTGGTCGGCATCGGCGGGATCACCATGCTGCTTGGCGCGTTCATCGCCCTCCAGCGCGACGCGCTCAAGCAGATCCTGGCCTACACGACGATCAGCCAGCTCGGCCTGCTCGCCGCCGCCTTCGGCCTCGCCGCCTGGACGCACGACGGCGAGGCGAACATCGTCTGGGGCAACGCGCAGATCCTGAATCACGCCCTTTACAAGGCCCCCCTCTTCATGCTCGCCGGGGGCGTGGCCCACGCCCTGAGCAAGGCCACGCTCAGCGAGCTGCGCGGCGCCTGGCGCCTCGGCGGATGGTGGGGCGGGCCGCGCGGCTACGCCCTGCTCTTCCTGCTGGCGATGATCGCGCTGGCCGCCCTGCCCGGAACCTTCAGCTTCTTCGCGAAGGAAGCCTTCCTCTACGGCATCTGGCACGCCATCGAAGCCTCCGGCCACTGGGCGCTCTGGCTGCTGCTGGTCGCCGCCGTGCTCACCAGCACCTTCAACGTCGCCCTGCTCGTCCGCTTCGCCACCACCTTCTTCGCAAAGCCGCCGTCGCTCCACGTCGAGTCGCAGCCGGAACTGGAGCAGCACGACGAAGGCGCGGCGCATCATCACGAGCCGCACCACCACGACGGCCCTGCCTGGGCTTCCCTCCTCTGGCTCCCCGCCGCGGCGCTCATCGCCCTCCAGTGGTTCGGCGGGCTCTTTGGCACGACCTTCGCGCGCCTCCTGCTGCCGCTCGAGGCGACGCCCCACTACTGGAGCGCGGAGAGTTTCGACCTCCTGCACCTGCTCGGGCATCCCGGCGTGCCGCTGGTTGCCAGCGGCATCGGCATCGTCCTGGGCCTCCTGCTCGGATTCTCCCCGCTGCTGCGCGGCGTCCGCCAGGATCCGCATGACGCCCTCTTCCCCGCGGCGCTTGCCGGGTCCGTGAACTTCGGGCGTCGCGTCTTCGGCGCGGTGCAGAACGGCCGGATCACGTGGTATGTCGCCTGCTCCGCCCTGGGCCTCGTGGCGCTGGTCGCATGGACGGGATACGTGAGCCGCACCAGCTTCGTCTGGCCCGGCGACTTCGCGCTTCCCTCCTTCACGCGCTACCCCGCCGCCTGGCTGCTCTGCCTGCTCGTCTGCGGCGGGGCGATCATCATGACGGTGGTGCGGGAGCGCATCACCCGCGTGCTGGTGCTCGGCGCGGTCGGCTTCTCCGTCACCGGCGTCTTTTACGTCTACGCCGCGCCGGACCTCGCGCTGACGCAGCTCTCCATCGAGATCGTCTCGCTCATCCTGTTCCTGCTCGTGCTCGACCTGCTCCCCTCGCAGCGCGAGCGCGTGGAGCGCCTCGTCCCCGTCCGCCTCGGCGTGGCACTGGCCGTTGGAATCACCGCGACCTTCCTCACGCTCTGGGCAGCCTCAGGTCCGCGGCCGCAGCGACCGCCCCTCCTCGCCGGCGGCCAAGCCACCTCCACGCTCGGCGAGTACTTCCTGCGCGACAGCTACCAGGGTCGCGACACCGCCTCGGTCGATCCCGCCCTGCTCGGCGAGGGCGTCGTCGATCGCGGCGCGCATCACCTCGAGAGCTTCGGCACCCACTACGAGGGTGAAGTCCGCCCGGGGGACGTCACGCTCCACAAGGGCGGGGGCGGGGCGAACGTCGTCAACGTCATCCTCGTCGATTTCCGCGGCTTCGACACGATGGGGGAGATCACGGTCCTGGGCCTCGCGGCGATGGGCGTCTGGACGCTGCTTCGCCCGCCCGTGGCGCGCGGCGCGACCGACAACCGCAGCCTCCCGTACGACGACACCTACGACCAGCCGGGCACGCACCAGCCGCGCGGGCGCGCGCCGATCCAGAGCCACCTCATCGCCTCCCCGATCCTGCGCAACGCGGTGAAGGTGCTCATCCCGCTGGCCGTCGTCTTCGGCGCGTACCTCTTCTTCAAGGGCCACCAGAGCCCCGGGGGCGGCTTCGTCGCCGGCCTCGCCACCGCCGCGGCGATGCTCGTCTACCGCATGTGCTTCGGCGCCCGTGCCCTCTACGCCCTCACGCCCTTCCGCGAGCGCACGCTCATCGCCCTGGGCCTGCTCCTCGCCGCCGGAACGACCGCGGCCCCGCTGCTCTGGGGCCTCCCCCTGCTGACCAGCAACAACGGCTACCTGCCCCTCCCGGGCGGGCAGAGCTTTCACTGGGCCACCGTGATGGTCTTCGATGCCGGCCGCTTCCTCGTCGTCGTCGGCAGCGTCGTCGGCATGATCGATGCCATCGCCCGCGAACTGGAGTAACCGCCGCAGCCCCTTGACCCTGTTTCGCACTCCTCATGACGCTCCTCCTGGCCATCACCGTCGGCATCCTCTTCACGGCCAGCGTCTACCTGCTCATGAGCCGCGAGCTGAAGGCGGTGGCGATGGGCGTCTTCCTCCTCGGCCACGCCGGCAACCTGGCGATCATCGCCGTCAGCCGCGACCCGCTGGGCCGGCTCGCGCCGGTCCTGGGCCCGCACGGCGAGCTGCTCGGCAACGAGGTGGATCCGCTTCCCCAGGCGCTGATCCTGACCGCCATCGTCATCGGATTCGCGCTCCAGGCGCTGCTGCTCACGCTCGTCGTCGTCACCTGGCGACGCACGCGCACGCTCGAGGTCGATGAACTGGCTTCCCCCGACCTCCCCGCACAGGACGCCGCAGGCGAAGACCCGCGCGCCGCGGACGCCGCCCTTCCGGAAGGAGCCGCCGCCGCGCCGTGAGCACCGCGAAGGTCATCCTCCCGACGCTTCCCGTCCTGGTCCCGCTCTTCGCGGGCATTGCGACGCTGTTCGCCTACCGCGCGGTCCCGCTCCAGCGCGTCCTGGGCGCGCTCGCCCTGCTCCTGAACCTGGCCGGCGCGCTGCTCGCCCTCCGCGCCACCGCCGGCGGCGCGTTGCTCGTCACGCAGGCGGGCAACTGGCCGGCCCCCTTCGGCATCACCGTCGCGATCGATCTCCTGGGCGCCGGGATGCTGACGGTGACCGCGGTCGTGGCGCTGGCCGCGTGGGTCTACATCACCTCCCACGCCCCGCGCGTCGCCGCCGGCTACTTTCACCCGCTCTACCAGCTCCTGGTGCTCGGGGTGAACTGGGCCTTCGTCACCGGGGACATCTTCAACCTGTTCGTCAGCTTCGAAGTCATGCTGCTGGCCAGCTACGTGCTGCTGGTCATCGGCACCAGCCGGCGCCAGATGCGGCAGGCCTACAAGTACGTCCTGCTCAACGTCTTCGCTTCCACCGTCTTCGTCGCCGCCTGCGGCTGGATCTACGGCAACCTCGGCACCCTCAACATCGCCGAGCTGGCGCACCTGTCGCGATCCGGCGCCATCACGCCGGGGGCCGCCGTCGCCATCGCCGCCGTCGCGTTCGTCTTCGCCGCCAAGGCCGCCGTCTTCCCGCTCTGGTTCTGGCTCCCGGACAGCTATCCGGCCCTGCCGTCGGGCCTGGGCGCCCTTTACGCCGCCCTCCTCACAAAGGTCGGCATCTACGCCCTGCTCCGCATCGTCCTCATGAGCTTCGGGCAGGCGCAGGTCGTCGCCGACGCGATCGGCCCCGCCATGCTCCTCGCCGCCGGCGCCACCATGCTCGTCGGCGGACTCGGCATGGCCGGCGCCGCATCGCTGCGCGTCATGCTCAACTGCGGCATCCTCGTC
>JAEZED010000067.1 GCA_023417885.1 Planctomycetota bacterium | reverse complement strand
CCGCCTTCAACGTGTCGTGGTGTTTGCAGGGGCGACGTTACTCGCCGCCCTCCAGGTCGACATCGTCGTCGTCGTCGGCCTCGGCGGTGTCATCACCGGCGCCGCCGCGGATGGTGTCGATCTCCCCGTCCTGGGCGAAGAAGCTGTCGTCGCCGGCGCCGCCGCTCATGAAGTCGCGGCCGTTGCCGCCGAAGAACGTGTCATTCCCCGACCCGCCGACCATGCTGTCGGCGCCGTCATTGCCGAAGAAGGTGACGCCGGCGGTGAACTGCGTGTTGAAGCGGTCGTTGCCGCTCCCGCCGATGACGGTTTCGACGTCGGTCTGGATGTTGTCACCCTCGCCGCGCTCGCCGTCGTCGGGGATCTGCCCGATGCCGGCCAGGACGTCGCCCGTCCGGTCGCTGTAGTCGGCGGAGTCGTTGCCGCTTCCGCCGCTGAGCCAGTCGCCGCCCAACCCGCCGTCGAGCGTGTCATCGCCGCCCCGGCCGAAGAGGTAGTCGTCGCCCGCTCCGCCGTCGAGGGCGTCGTTAGCGTCGCCGCCGAAGAGGACGTCGTTGCCGGCACCGCCGTTGAGGACGGCCTCCATCTCCGCGCCGCTGTCGCGCATGCCCAGGACGTCGTCGCCGCCCAGGCCGTTGAGCACGACGGCGCTGACGTCGGCGGCGTTGAATGCGGTGACGAAGGTGTCGGCCCCGTTGTTGCGAATCTCGATGACGAAGACCTCGTTCTGGTCGGTGGAGCGCTGGACGATGATGTGGTCGTCACCCTCGGTGCCGTCGACGGTGATGATCCCGTTGGCCAGGGTCGCGTCCCCGCCGGCAACCTCAGTCGGGTCAGAAGTGATCTCCTCGTCGTAGACGTTCTCCACGTTCGTCACGGTATCGTCGCCCGCGGTGCCGGCATCGACCAGGGCGGTGTCATTGCCGTCTCCGCCATCGATGTCGTCGGCGCTGGCGTCCTCGGCCGGGATGAAGTCGTCGCCGGCGCCGCCGGAGATGTTGTCCTGGTTGGCCCCGCCGATGAGGACGTCGTCGAAGGCGCTGCCGATGAGGGTGTCGTTTCCGTCGGCGCCGTCGAGGAGGACGCCCTCCAGGGCGCCGCTGGCGTCGAGGGTGTCGTCGCCGGAGCCGCCGATGATGCCTTCGACGTCGGTCCGGACGTTGTCGTTCTCCCCGTTCTCGCCGTCGTTGGCGGACTCGCCGATGGTCACGGTGAGGTCGCCCGTGCGGGTCTTGTAGTCGACGGTGTCGTGCCCGTCGCCGCCGAGAAGCTCGTCACCGCCGAGGCCGCCGCCCAGGACGTCGTCCGCGTCGTTGCCGAAGATGTAGTCGTTTCCGCTTCCGCCGGTGATCGTGTCGTCGCCGATGCCGGCGCTGATGGAGTCGCTGCCGTCGCCGGAGTCGATGCTGGCGGGGATGCGGAGCTTGCCGCCCATGATGATCAGATCATCGCCGCCGCCGGAGTTGATGCGAATCTCGCGGACGCTGTCGATGTCGAAGTTGGTGACGGTGGGCGCGCCGCCAGAGTCGATGAAGTCGAGAATCTGCTGCTGCGTCGGGAAGGAGAGGGGCGGGCTCGCGGCCGTGGTGGTCGATTCCAGGACGGAGAACGTCGTGGCATTCCCCGCGTTGTCGACATCGTCCTGGACCTGGAACTGGATGATGTTCTTCTCGTTCCCGCCGGTGATGGTGAGGATGCCCAGGTCCGAGTCGAGGACGGCGGCCAGGAGCCGTCGGGCCTCCAGCGCCTCGGCGAAGCCTTGGGGGGAGGACGTCCGGCTGGAGCGGCCGGCGCGGCGGCCGGTGGAACGATCGCGGCGAGTGTGCTTTGACATGGGTCGAGAGGGTAGAAGAGAGGGAGTGCGTACGGGCGGGGCGCGGGTTGCAGGCCGATCCGGCGTACGCGGACCATGAATGGCGAGCATGACAGGCCCCTTGCCCGGGAAAGCGCGACGCGCTTCGGTCCGGGCCCGGCGTGCGGTGCGGGCGCACCGTCCTTCTTCCCTAAACGCCGGTATCGAGTGACGTTATCGGAAGGCCGAGATGGGGGCAACGTCGATTTGTCCCTCGTCACAGGCCCTGCGAGCAGGTCGCGGCGTCCCGAAAGCCTACGGAATTTGCGCGGGAGCGGTGGTCCCGAAGCAAGTCTCCCTCTAAGCCTTCCGATCTCTGGAAGGTGGAGAAGCAGATGCACCAGTCCGAGCGGCCTCAGCCGGCCGATGCACGCCCCGTGACCCCGGTCTCCGTCGACGGGGGCGCCGTCAGGAAGCTCGATGAGGCCGGTACGCCGGATCCGGCCGACCGCAGGCGAAGCGAACGGCGCTCGGAGAGCGCCAGCGGCTGGCTGAGCAGCGCGACCGGCGGGACGATGACCAGCGGCCGGACGGTCGCGATCAGCGACCTGTCGCTGCACGGCGTCGGCTTCACGAGCCGGCGACCGTGCGAGGTGGGAGATCGCCACTGGCTCCTGATCACGCGTGGCGCGATGCGCCTGAGCACGCGCGTGCGCGTGGCCAGCGTCCGCGAGCGCGAAGACGGCCAGGGCTGGGACGTCGGCGGCGAATTCTTCTGATCGCTACTCGGCGGTCTGCTCCAGCAGCCAGCTCAGCACATCGGAAAGTGACGCGGGAACGATGCTGACGTGCCCCTCGTCCTCGTAGCGCCGGAAGGCGACAGTCGCCCCCTTCCGCGCCGCGCCGGCCGCGGACTGCGCGACACCGTCGGGCGGGAAGATCGTGTCATGCTCTGCCGCGACGACGAAGGCGGGAACGTCGACGGGGGTGTCGCCCGCCGGGAAGAGCTGGAGATCCGGCTGCCCGCCCGCGATAAGGCCGACGCCGGCGATCCGCTCCGGCTGCTGGCCCGCCCAGAGGCCGGCGGTGATGGCGCCCAGCGAATGGCCCACGACGAGGACGCGCTCCGGGTCGATGTTGTAGAGCTCGGCCATGGCATCCACCATTGCGCCCAGCGAGCGCAGATCGCTCATCGCGACGAGGGTGGCGGGGGAGACGACGACGAAGCCCAGCGCCTCTGCCTGGCGCTTGATCTCGCCGGCGCCGTAGGCATCCATGAAGTAGTTCTCGTCGCCCCCGGCGCCGTGGAGAACGATCACGAGGGTCGCCGGGCGGCCCTGCTCCATGCTCCGGATCGCCGACGCCGGCGCGTAGACGCGCGCCGGGAGCGACAGGGGCGGGCCGGCGACGATGTCGATCGTGCGCCAGTAGTCACCCTCGCGCCGCTCGTAAGGGTTCTGCCCGCGCTCCAGCGCGGCGACTTCCTCGCGGAGCTGCCGGGAGAGCTCGTAGAGATTCGCCATGAAGCTCGCGGGGCGCGCCGGGTCGGGGGCATTCCGGAGCAGGTTGACGCGGCTGCGCGCGGCGCGGGCGCTGCGAAGGAGGGCGGGCTGGGTCACGTCGATCGCTTCGAGTCGCTCGAGCAGCTCGGCGCAGAGGACGTCGGGCGCCGTGTCGAGGACGTCATACTCGCCGCAGGGCCAGACGTTGCCCCCGGGCGTGGCAAGCTCCCAGACGTAGTGCCCCGGGAGCGGCGGGGGGAACCGCGCGCCCTCCTGCAAGGCGCCGGTAGAGAGGATGGTGCTCGTGGTCGATCCCCGGCCCGGCGGGGCGTTCTCCGGCATTGGTGAGACCCGCCGCATGCGCAGTTCGAGGGGCGTGGGCTCTCCCTCCACGACATAGAGCCGGCGCAATGCGATCCGCATGTGCGCCTCCTTCTCCGGGTCCACGACGAGCACGGGCGGGAAGATCTCCAGGCGGAGCGCCCGGGCGGCCCGGTCGGCCGGCGTGTTCTGCCCCGGCGGGCGCATCGCGTCGGCCAGCGCGTCGAACTCGCGCACGGCCGGCGCCAGGGCGCCGCGGAAGACGATGAGGTTGCCGATCCAGTCCAGTTGCCGCACGACCTGGTCGCGCAGCGGCGGCTGGGGCTGATGCTCCATAAAGGCCGCCTCGAACGCCTGGAGGCTGCGCGCCACGTCGCGGCGGGTCACCTCCTCGGCGGCGACGGGCTCGCTCGTGGTCGCGACGCCCGCGTCGTCGGCGCCAGCGGCGCCGGCGTGCAGGAGAATGCAGGCCAGCAGGGCAAGGGCGACATGCGGTTGGAAAGGGCGTGACATCTCGCTCCGCAGGATATCCGATTCCTGCCGAACGCCAGAGCGCTTTGCGGAACCCGGTGCGGCGGGACCCTAAGATCTCCCCACGTGTCGCGCCCCCTTCCCGTGCTCGAGAACGCCTCCAGGCCGTGGTACTCCCGCGGGCTGAAGTTCCGCTGCACGGAGTGCGGAAACTGCTGCAGCGGCCCGCCCGGGTATGTCTGGATCAGCCCGGAGGAGGTGACACTGCTGGCGCGCCACCTGGGCAAGCCTGAGGAAGAGGTGCACAAACGCTACCTCCGGCGCATCGGCAACCGCATCAGCCTGCGCGAGAAGAAGACGCTCGACGGCAAATACGACTGCGTCTTCCTCATCGACCTGCCGGACGACCCCAGGACCGGCGAGAAGCGCCGCGGCTGCGGGATCTACCCGGTCCGCCCGCTCCAGTGCCGCACGTGGCCCTTCTGGGACGGCGTCGTCGACACGCCCCGCTCCTGGGAAAGCGCCGCCCGCGTCTGCCCCGGCATGAACCAGGGCAAGCACTACTCGCGCAAGCGCATCGAGGAACTGCGCGACGCCGAAGAGTGGCCCGACGCCCCGCCGTCGTCGGAGTGAGATCGCCAAGGCGCTCGGCGTTGCGGAGATCGCAAAGGCGCGAAGGCGCAAAGCGGACGCAAAGATTTTTGATAACGCGCTTCCACGTCTGCCGGCTTTTCCCGCAGAAGTGTTGACGGCCGTTCGGCGATCCGTACGCTGTCGCGGTGCCGACGCTCGAGTATCGTTCTCCGCCGGAGCCTGGTTACGCGAGCCTGCGTCGGCAGGCGGCGTGGCTGATGGGTCTGGCAGTTGTCTGCGACCTGCTTGCGATCCCGTTCGCGTTCGTTGGCGGAGCCTGCTGGGGCTTCGTGCTCAGCGATGGCACGACGCATGGCGTGGGTGACCTGCTGATTCCGGTGGTCGGGTTGTTCACGACGGGCGCCGCCCTGGCATTCCTTGGTGGATCGGCGCTCGCGGCCGCGCGCATCGCCCGCGGAAACGCGGGCAATGGATGGCGTCCAGTCGCGTGGTCACTCTTCTGGTTCTCGCTCGTGATCTCTACACTCCTTCTGGCGCGGGGCTTACTCCAGCTTGCGTGATATAGCTTCGGCTAAGGCCGCGGCCGGCGAATCGGTAAGCCCAAGAGCCAGCATGCCTCCTTCGGATTCCCATCTGCACGGGCTGGATTACACGCCGCACCGGACCGCCGGGCGGACGTTCGCGGGCGTCGTTATGCCCTTGACCGTCGTGTGCGGGTTCAGTGTTGTCGGTGCGATCTTCGCGGGTTGCGTCACATGTTGGGTGACGATTGCCCGCTCCGGCACGGACGCAGATCTGCTGATCCTTCTCCTTGGGATTCCCTTTGGGATCGTCGCGCTCCTGCTGCTGTTCCTGGCGACCGTCTGGGCCTTCAAGTTCCCGCGAACGCTCGCCTGGCGGCTGGCTGGGCTGGCCATTCCCGCCATCGCGCTCCTCGCCGGCGTCGTGGTCGGATGGTGGCTGGCCAAGTGAAGGGTGAATAGTCCCGGCTCTGCGCTATCTACCACTCTTCGCGTCCCTCTTTGCGCCTTAGCGTCTTCGCGATCTCTGCCGAGACGGTGAACGGCAATGACCGCGGGGGCGGGTTTGACGTGCGTTGCGCGGCCCGTAAGCTGGCGCCGTGCCGTCGCTCGACTATCGCGCCGCGTCAACGCCATCACACCAGAGGCAGCTCCGTAAGGCGCTCTTTCTGATCGTCGTCTCGGTGGCCTGCGATCTGCTGGCGGTCGTTTCTTCCGTGTACGCGTGGGGCTGTTGGGGCTTTGTGCTCAGCGGCGGTACCACGCATGGCGCGGGCGACTTCCTGATCCCGATCTTCGGCCTGGTGACGACCGGGTCCGCGCTCATATTCCTTGTGGGTTCGGCGCTGGCGGCGGCCTACATCCCGCGCGAAGCGGGCGAGGCATGGCGTCCCGTGCCGTGGACGCTGTTCTCGGTCTCGCTCCTGATCTTCCTTGGCGCATTCGGGCGCGGCCTGATGTTGCTCTAGCCCGTGCGCCCGGTGCCCCGGAGATCGCAAAGGCGCAAAGGCGCAAAGACGGACGCAAAGGCCGGAGTATGTTGGAAAGCGTGTGGGCGACGGTGGCATCTCTCCCCGCTTTCGCGGGCCTTAGAGCTCTCCGCTTGGAAACCAGATCTTCCTTTGCGTCCCTCTTTGCGCCTTAGCGTCTTCGCGATCTCCGACGAGCGGCGAGCGGCAACCGTCGAAGTGGCAGGTGATCGGCTACGCTTGCGGCGGCGATGAGCTCACCTCCACGCGTCTTTCTCTCCTGCGCCGAGCTGTCGGGCGACCGGCACCTGGCGAAGCTGGCGTCGGCGGTGCGCGCGCTGCGGCCGGAGGTGGCGCTGGAAGGCGTGGGCGGAGAGGCGATGCGGGCCGCCGGGGTGACGGTACACCATGAGACGGTCCGCAAGGCGCGCATGGGCCTTGGCGCCTTCGTCCGGGCGCGCGAGGTGCTGGGGATCCTGAAATGGACGCGGCGCCACTTCCGCGAGAACGGTTCGCCGGACCTCGTGGTCTGCTGCGACTCGTGGACGATGAACAAGCACTTCCTCGCCCTGGCGCGCGAATTCGGCGTGCCGACGATGTACTACGTCAGCCCGCAGGTCTGGGCCAGCCGCGAGGGGCGCGTAAAGCGCATGCGCAAGCTCATCGACCGGATGGCGGTCATCCTGCCGTTCGAGGA
Organism: Planctomycetota bacterium; assembly: GCA_023417885.1. Lineage (GTDB taxonomy): Bacteria > Planctomycetota > Phycisphaerae > Tepidisphaerales > Tepidisphaeraceae > JAEZED01. The sequence continues at coordinate 17,824 of JAEZED010000067.1, read as the reverse complement.
GCCGTGGTTGCGCGAACGCGGGCTCGACGCCACCTTCGTCGGCCATCCGATCTTCGACGAGCTTCCCGCCGAGACGCCGGCCTTCGACGCGTCGGAGCGTTTCCCGAGCCGTCCGCCGGTGATCGCGCTCAACGCGGGGTCGCGCCGAAAGGTGGCGCGCGACAACTTTCCGCTCCAGCTCGAAGTGGCGCGCCAGGTGCGCGCGGCGTTTCCGGAGGCGCGCTTCGTGTCGCCGACGGTGGCGGTGACGCACGAGATCGTCTCGTCCGCCGCCGCGGGGCTGGACTGGGTGACGGTGAAGCAGGATGCCTTCGACGAGCTCGTCGCGGGGAGCGACGCGTGCCTGTGCGTGAGCGGCACCGCGACGCTGCACACGGCGGCCCATGGCGTGCCGCTGGTTGCGGTTTACGCGGCGCCGCGGCTGGCGTGGGAACTGCTGGGGCGCTGGCTGATCAACACGCGCACGTTCGCGCTGGTGAACTGGCTCCACCCGCGGCGCGAGCACGTGGTGCCGGAGTTCATCCCGTGGTTCGGCGACACGCGGCCGGTGGCGGATCTGCTGATCGACTGGCTGCGGCACCCGGAGAAGCTCGCCGCGCAGCGCGACGCGCAGGCGGCGGTGGTGGATCCGCTTCGGAAGCAGGGCGCCAGCGACAACGCGGCGCGGATGGTGGTGGAGATGCTCGAGTCCCCGCGGCGCGCATCGGCATAGCGCCCGTGCGGCGCTCAGTCGGCTGTGTCCGGGGCTTCCAGCGCCAGCAGGGCGCGCTTGCGGTCCAGTCCGCCGGCGTAGCCGCAGAGGGCGCCGGTGGACTGGATCACGCGGTGGCAGGGAATGACCCACGCCACTCGGTTGGCGCCGCAGGCCATGCCGACGGCGCGCACGTTCCGGCCCGATCCGGACGGGTCGATCGCCTTCGCCACGTCGCCGTACGTCGCGATCGCCCCGTGCGGAATCCGCAGCAGCGCCCGCCACACCTGGAGCTGGAAGTTTGTCCCGCGCATCAGCACCGGCAGCGGCGACGCCGCCTCCGCCGTGCGATCGAAGATCCGGCGCGCAATGGGGGCGGTCGCAGACGGGTCACGAACGAGCGTCGCCTCCGACCAGTCGCGCTCCAGCGACGCCACCCCGTCGCGCTCGTCGCCGAAGCCGAGCCAGCAGAGGCCGCGCTCCGTCGTCGCCAGCACCGCCGGGCCGATGGGAGACTCGTGCACGCCCCAGCGGATCACCAGCGAGCGCCCCTGCGCCTTGTACTCTCCGGGCGTCATCGCCTCGGCGGCGACGAAGAGGTCGTGCAGGCGCGACGGCCCGGAGAGGCCGGCGTCGAGCGCCGCATCGAGCAGGCTGACACGCCGTGCCAGGAGGCGCTTGGCGCGCGTCAGCGTGAGCTGCTGGCAGAAGCGCTTCGGGCTGATGCCGACGCGCGCCTTGAAGCGGCGCTGGAAATGCGCCGGCGACATCCCGGCTACTTCCTGCGCCAGTTCATCCAGCGACGGCGGCGCGTCCCAATGCTCCGCGAGATACCGGATGGCCCGGGTGATGGCGTCGTCGTGCGCCCCGGCGGCGCCGTCTCCACGGCGGGGCGTGTGCAATGCAGGCTCTTTGAACAGGAGGCTCATGCCAGGATCATCGCCGCCGGCGGAACGGAGGCCACCCGATTCTTGCGCTACTGGTCACCGTTCGCCTGGAAGCCACGGATTTGAACGGAGCCGTAGAGCCGCAGAGCCGGAGTGACCATAGATTTCACACATGGCCACAGATTCACACAGATGCGGATGGATGTATGGCGGCGACACGATGACCGGGATGGCTTGCGTGGCATTCAGCAGGCCCTTTCTCCGCTACTGCGATCAGGAGAACGCGCCGCCTTTGCTGAAGCCATCTCCTTCGCTGCTTTGCTCTCTCTTTGCGCCCTTCGCGCCTTTGCGTTCTTCCGCCGCGCCGACGTGCCAAGCGGCGCCCGCATCTTCCAAATCCATCCTCTGAAATCCGTGTCAATCTGTGGCCATCCGTGAAATCTGTGTTCCTCTTCGGCTCCGGATCTGCAGCATCACGCCTCCACCAGTCTGGCCATGTCCGCGAAGCGATCCTTCAGGTCGCCGTAGAGCTTGTCGTAGACCGCCTGGTGCCGCGCGTAGAGCGCCGTGCCCTTGCGGTCGGGCTTCGTGACCTCCGTCGGCTTGATCAGCCGGCGGCAGGCGTCCGGAACGCTCCGGTAGACGCCCGCTCCCACGCCCGCCAGCAGCGCGGCGCCGAAGGCGGCCCCTTCCTGCGCGTTCGTGATCGCCACGGGCGCGCCATACGTGTCTGCCTGGATCCGCCGCCAAAGCGCCGACTTCGCGCCCCCGCCGGTGGCGCGCACCTGCTTCACCGGCACGCCCATCTGCTCGCGCATGATCCGCAGCATCGCGCTCATGTTGAAGGTCACCCCCTCCACGATCGAGCGCACGATCATCGGCCGGTCCGTCCGCCGCGTCGCGCCGATCCAGCCGGCGCGCGCGTCCGGATCCGGGTGCGGGCAGCGCTCCCCTGTGAGATAGGGGAGGAAGAAGAGACCTTCGCATCCCGCCGGCGCTCGCTCGGCAAGCTCCAGCACCACCTCGAAGACGCTCCGCTTCTCGCGCTTCGCCCGCGCCTGCTCCACGTCGCAGAACCGGTCGGCGTACCACTGAAGGCTCCCCGCCGCCGAGAGCATGCAGCCGAAGAGCACGTATGCCCCCGGCACGGCGTGGCACATCGTGGCGATGCGCCCGACCGTCGCGCCCGCGTCGTCCAGCGCCGGCTCGTCGCTGTGCGCGCACATCACGCCGCCGGTGCCGAGGTTGGCGTTGATCAGCCCTTCCTCCACGATCCCGTTCCCCACCGCCCCGGTCATCACGTCCCCACCCCCCGCGACGACCGGCGTCCCCTCCTTCAAACCCAGGGATTTCGATCCCTGGGCACTCATCACCCCCGTCACCTCAGGCGACTCGTAGAGCCTCGGCAGCAGCCCCTTGTCGATGTCCATGATGCGCAGCAGCTCGTCGCTCCACGTGCGCCGCTTCACGTCCACCAGGCACATCCCGCTCGCGTCCCCCACGTCGGTCGCCAGGTCGCCGCACATGCGGTAGCGCACGTAGTCCTTCGGCAGGAGGATGCTCGCGCACCGCGCCCACTTCTTCGGCTCATGCTCGCGGAACCAGAGGATCTTCGGCACGGTGTAGCCGGTCAGCGGGAGGTTGCCGACGAGCTCCAGCATGCGCCGCTCCCCGCCGGCCCTCTCCACGATCTCGGCGCTCTGCTTGGCGGTCCGCTGGTCGTTCCACAGCAGCGCCGGCCTCAGCACGCTCCCCTTGCGGTCGAGGAAGACGCTCCCGTGCATCTGCCCCGAGAGCCCGACCGCGCCGATCTCGCCGCCGCGCACCTTCGCCTTCCGCAGCGCCCCCTTCACGCTCTTCTGCGCCGCCTCCCACCACTCCTCCGGATCCTGCTGGGTCCACCCCGGCCGCGGCATCTGGAGCGAATGTTCGACCGTGTGCGTCGCCAGCACGCGGCCGGCCTCGTCCATCACGAGCGACTTCGTCCCGCTGGTGCCGATGTCGATGCCAAGAAGGTGGGGCATGGTGAAGAGCAATGTGCCAGAGGCGTCCCCTTCGGACAAATGCCCGGGCGTTACATTCCGATGCGTGAAGTTTCCCCTGAATCAGCCGCGCAATTGATCAACCGTGCAGTTCATTGACCCGCACGCCCCGCTCCATGCCACCGGCCGCCATTTCACCGGCCGGCGGCGGGAGTCATTCCCCGGGCGGCGCCGAACGGTGAAAGCCGATTTCTTTCGGCGCTGCAGGGTCCGAGTTCAGCGCTGCACCGACTCGCTTCAGCGCTGCAGGGTCCGATTTCAGCGCTGAACCGACTCGCTTCAGCGCGGCCGAGGCGCATTGCAGCGCTGCAGAGGGGCATTGCAGCGCTGCAGAGGGGCGTTGCAGCGCTGCAGAGAGGCGTTGCAGCGCTGCAGAGGGGTGTTGCAGCGCTGCAGAGATGCATTGCAGCGCTGCAGCGGGTCTCTGCAGCGCTGAAACGGAGCAATTCTGCGATGAAGAGGTCGCCTGATCCTCGTCGCTGCCGGGAAACGCATCCATTCCCGGACCGCCGACAACACGAGCGCCCGCCTACCCTTCCCCTCGACGATGCTCCTGTCCGCCGCCAATCTTCGCAAGAGCTTCGGGCCGCAGACGCTCTTCGACGCCCTCAACCTGCGCCTCGATCGGGGCGAGCGCGTGGGCCTGATCGGGGAGAACGGCACCGGAAAAACCACCCTTTTCCGCATCCTCACCGGCCAGATGGAGCCCGACTCCGGCCAGGTCCAGGTCAGCCGCGGCACCAGCGTCGGCTACCTCAAGCAGGATGCCACCTTCCAGCCCGGCACCACCCTCATTGACGAGGCCGAGTCCGCCTTTTCGGACCTGCACGCCAGGGCCCACCGCCTGCGCGAGCTCGAGCACGCCATGGCGGACCCGTCCGCCGATCACGATGCCGTCATGGCAGAGTATGACAAGCTCCGCCACGCCTACGAGTCGGCGGGCGGATACGCGTGGCACCACAAGCTCGAGGCGACGCTCATGGGCGTGGGCCTGCCGAAGGAGCTGTGGGAGACGAACGTCGAGCTGCTCTCCGGCGGACAGAAGTCGCGCCTGGCGCTGGCGAAGCTGCTGGTGAGCGAGCCGGACGTCCTGCTGCTCGACGAGCCGACGAACCACCTGGACCTCGCCGCCATCGAGTGGCTGGAGAGCTACCTGCTCCGCTTCACCGGCAGCGTGCTGCTCATCAGCCACGACCGCTTCCTGCTCGATCGCCTGGCGACCCGGATCGTCTGGCTGACCCAGAAGCGGCTCTTCAGCTACCCGGGGAACTACTCCGCCTTCGTCGTCCAGCGCGAGACCGCCGAGCTGACGCAGGCACGCGCTTACGAGAAGCAGCAGGCGGACATCGCCAAGCAGGCGGAGTTCGTCCGCCGCTTCAAGGCCGGGCAGCGATCAAAGGAAGCCAAGGGGCGTGAAAAGCGCCTCAACCGCCTGCTCGCCAGCGACGAGATGATCTCCGCCGTCGCGAAGACGAAGAACCTGTCCCTCTCCTTCGAGACCGACGCCAGCGGCAGCGAGAATGTCCTGCGCGTCGAGGGCCTCGCCAAGCGTTACGGCGAGCTGAGGCTTTGGGATAACGTGGCCTTCGCACTCCAGCGGGGCGAGCGCATGGGCATCGTCGGCCCCAACGGCAGCGGAAAAACGACGCTGCTGCGCTGCCTCGTGGGCGAGGCGGACGCCGACGCCGGGAAGATCCGCTGGGGCCACGGCCTTTCCATTGGCTATTACGACCAGCGCCTCGATGATTTCGATCCGCAGAACACGGTGCTCGAGGAGGTGTGGGAAGGGCGGCAGGAGCTCAGGGAGCCGCAGCTGCGCACGATCTTGGGCGCGATGCGCTTCAGCGGGGAGACGATCTACAAGCCGATGAGCGCCCTCTCCGGCGGGGAGCGGGCGCGCGTGGCGCTGACCAAGCTCCTGCTCGACAAGCCGAACGTGCTGGTGCTGGACGAGCCGACGAACCACCTCGACATCGCCAGCCGCGACGCGCTGGAGGCGGCGCTGCGCGACTACCCCGGCACCATCATCGCAGTCAGCCACGATCGCTACTTCCTGACGAACGTGACCGACCGCCTGCTGATCCTCGATCCGCCCGGGGCGCGCGACTTCCTCGGCGCCTGGCCGCAATGGGTCGAGAAACGCGCCGCCGAGGCCGCGGAGGCGACGACCAGTCCCCCGGGAGTACCCGCGTCCCCGCGGACTGCTTCGCGCGATCAAACCCGATCAACGAACGGTGTCGATCGCTCCGACGGCCCGCGAGGACGCGGGCCCTCCCAGGCGGCGACTGCCCGTTCGAAGAACAAGTACGCCCGCCCCTTCGGCACGCTCGAGACCGCCGCCCTGGAGGCGAAGATCACCGAGACCGAGATCGCCCTCGCCGAGACGCAGGCCGCCTTCGGCGACGGCCAGCTCATGAGCGATCCGCGCGAAGCCCGCCGCCTCCAGGCGGAGTTCGACCGCCTGACGAAGGAACTCGAGCAACTCGAAGAAGAGTACTTCTCGCGCGAAGCATGACCCCCGCGCCCCAGTAGCAGAGGCTCCCAGCGTATTCCCTCAGCCGGAGCCACAGCCGGAGCCGGAGCCGGAGAGGAGCACAGATTTGCACAGAGGCTCCCGGCTGTCGAGCGGAGGCCATGTCTCTCTGCTACGCTCGGAACGCCAATGACCGCGACGGCGGTGCAAACCTCGGGGCTGGCGGACGCATCGTCCCGGCGTGATCACATGATCCAGATCGACGGCCTGCGCACCGTCGCGATCGGCCTCGTCCTCGTCGAGCATCTCGTGCCGATCCACCGCCTGCTCGTGGAGTGGTTCCCCTCCCTCCGCGGGCTGCGCCCGAACCAGGTCACGCCGCCGCTCGGGTTCGTCGGCGTCAGCCTCTTCTTCGTCATCAGCGGCTTCCTGATCACGCGCATTCTCCTCGGCTCGCGCCAGCGCATGGACAGCGGGCTCTCGACCCTCGGGCGCGAGACGCGCATCTTCTACATCCGCAGGACGCTGCGCATCTTCCCGCTCTACTACGGCACGCTCCTCGTCCTCTGGCTGCTCGACGTCCGTCAGATCCACGACCGCATCGGGTGGCACCTGACCTACACCTTCAACTGGCTCTTCAGCATCCCGGAGCACTACGGCCGCGGCGGGTACGAGCGCCACTTCTGGTCCCTCGGCGTGGAGGAGCAGTTCTACCTGCTCTGGCCGTGGCTGATCCTGCTCGTGCCGCGCCGCCTCCTGTTGCCCGGCCTTCTGGCGACGTTCGCGATCGGCCCGCTCTGGCGGGCGGCGTTTCACTTCCGCATCTGGCACTGGCAGGACCAGGTGCCCGTGCACGGCCTGCTGGATGGCCTGGGGTGGCAGTTCACGACCTTCACCACGCCCGCCTGCCTCGACCTCCTCGCCGCGGGCGCGCTCGTCGCATACTTCTGGAACACGCCGCTGCGCCGCCCGGTGCTGTGGGCCTGCCTGCTCGTCGGCCTGCCGGCGGCGTCCATGGCGATGGGCCTCTACCGCAGCGACTGGCTGATCGACCAGCGCCACGTCTTCAACCAGACGGCCCTTGCCCTCTGCTTCGCCGCCTTCGTCGGCTTCGCCGGACAGGGCATCCCGCTCATCGGGCGCGCGCTCGCATTCGGGCCGATCGCCTACCTCGGGAAGATCAGCTACGGGATGTACGTCTTCCACAACTTCACCCCGCCGATGCTCCGCTGGGCGACCGGCGTGGAGGGATACGGCCCGCGACCGTGGCTCTTTGCCTTTACCTGCATCGCCCTGACGATCGCCATGGCGGCCATCTCGTGGCACCTCTTCGAATACCCGATCAACCGGCTGAAGAACCGATTCCCGTACACCCGCCGCGAAGCCGGTGGAGGCACGGATTGAGGGACTCGGCCGAACGCGTGTTCATCGGCCGTACCATGCGGAGCGATGGCCGTCACTGTTCACAGGCTCGGCAAGCATTACACCGCCCCCGACGGCGGGCGGGTGGATGTGCTCGACGTGCCGGAGCTTGCGATCGCCGACGGCGAGCAGGCGGCGCTCGTCGGCGGGAGCGGCACGGGGAAGACCACGCTGCTCCACTGCATCGCGGGCATCGTCCGGCCGGACGCGGGACGCGTCGTCTACCACTCTGACGACGAAGCCCCCGCCGTGCGCGAGCGGCTCGCTTCCGAGACCTCCCGCATGGACGCGTCCGGCGGCACGCTCGAGTACCGCGGTTCGCGCGGCGCGCGCTTCTCGCCCGGCGTCGACATCGTGGAGCTCCCGGAGTCGAGCCGCGACGCGTTTCGTGGGCGCTACGTGGGGTATGTCTTCCAGACGCATCACCTGCTCCCCGGCTTCACGGCGCTGGAGAACGTGCTGCTGGGCATGAGCTTCGGCGGGCGCCCGCCGGACCGGGCGTGGGCGAAGCACCTTCTCGAGGAGGTCGGCCTGGGCGATCGCCTCCACTATCGCCCCGGCAAGCTGAGCCTCGGGCAGCAGCAGCGCGTGGCCGTGGCGCGGGCGCTGGCGAACCGGCCCGCGCTCGTCCTCGCCGATGAGCCGACGGGCGCGCTCGATCCCGCCACCGCACGGCAGGTGCTTTCCCTCATCCGCGCCCTGTGCGCCGAGGCCTCCGCCGCGCTGCTGATGGTGACCCACGACCGCGCCCTGGCCGCCGAGCTGCCCCGCACGCTGGACCTCGCCGAGATCAACCATGCGAGCAGCAATCCCGGGGAGCCGGAGATTCGGACGGGAACACAGAACTCGGCGGTCGCCACGGATTGACCCGGACCCGACTACCCGGAGAAGCCACGGATGCGCCGGAGCCGGAGAGGAACACGGATCTCACAGATGGCCACGGATTGACACAGATTTCGGAGAGAAGGGATGAATGTGGGGTCGTTGCCGAGATGATCCGATCGGCGGACTTCGCGATGCAAAGAGGTGATGAATGGGAACTCGGGCTAGGCCGCGTCGTGGCGCAGAGTTCTCAAGACAGGCAGCCACGCAATGATGGCAGGATCAACCACCTCTGATGTTCCCGATCAAGGCAGCTTCGATGTCAAGGCGACACCAAATTCACCAACTCCGCATCTGTGTGAATCTGTGGCCATCTGTGAAATCCGTGTTCCCTCCGGCTCCGTCTGAGATGCTCCCCACCTCGCGATGAACCTCTTCCAGCTCGTCCTCAAGCAGATGCGCCAGCGGGCGCTCTCCACCTGGCTCACGCTCCTCAGCGTGATGCTCGGCGTGGCGCTCGCGATCGCGCTCATCGTCTTCTCGCGCGAGGGCGGCAAGCTCTTCGGGCAGACGGAGTACGGCTACGACCTCGTCATCGGCGCCAAGGGAAGCCGCCTCCAACTCGTCCTCAACACCGTCTACCACCTCGACGAACCCACCGGAACCATCCGCTGGGATGTCTACGAATCCCTCTTCGACCGCGCCCGCTACGGTCGATTCGTCGCCTGGGCCGTTCCCGTCGCCGCGACCGACTCTTACGAGAACTTTCCCGTCATCGCGACCCTCCCCAGCCTCTTCGGCTATGACCTCGACGGCCAGACGCGTCTGCCGGACGGGCGGCGCTTCGAGTATCGCGTCGGCCGCGAGCTCGCCTTCGCCGAGGGCCGGCCGTTCCACGCGCGCAAGTTCGAGGCGGTCATCGGAAGCGAGGTCGCGCAGCGGACGGGCCTGAAGCCGGGGGACACGTTCCAGGTCATCCACGGCCGCGATGCCGAGCGCGGGCATGAGCACGAGGAGGACTGGACGCTCGTCGGCATCCTCGAGCCGACACGCACCGCCTTCGACAGCGCCGTCTTCGTGCCGCTGGCCGGCTCCATCGCCCTCGGCGAGCACACCGCCGGCCTGAAGCAGCGCGCCGAGCTCGTCGAGCAGGGCCTGTCGCCCGCGGAGCTCGAGGAGACGTGGCCCGACGTCATCGCCGCCGGCGGCGAGAAGCGCGAGGGGTATGTCTTCGACCCCGCCACCGGCCTGATCTACCCGACGCTTCCGCAGCGCTTCTGGGGCGCCAGCGGCATCTTCGTGAACACCGGCGGGCTCGGCTTCGCCAGCGAGACGCTGCGCTTCCAGGTGAACAACCGCCCCGACGCGATGGCGGCCAGCCCCGCCACGGAGATGCGCACCTTCTTCCAGAACTTCCTCGAAGGGCCAACGCAGCTCCTGCTGCTGGTGACGATTCTCGTCACGGTCGTCGCCGCCGTCTCGATCCTCGTGAGCATCTACAACAGCGTCTCCGCCCGCCGGCGCGAGATCGCCATCCTGCGCAGCCTGGGCGCGACGCGCGGCCGCGTGCTGGCGCTGATCTGCATCGAAGCGGGCGTCATCGGCCTTGCCGGCGCGCTGCTCGGCTGGATCGCCGGGCACGCCCTCGCCGCCGGCGCGAGCGAACTGCTCCGCCGCCGCCTGGGCGAGGGGATGAACTGGCTGAGCGTGGGCGGCTGGGAGCTGGCCTATCTCGCCGGAGTGGTGATCCTGGCGGTGCTGGCGGGACTCGTCCCGGCGCTAAAGGCCTACAAGACGCCGGTGGCGCAGAACCTGAGCGAGTGACGATGCGTCGCGCCACTTGAAACGGATCATGCTTCGAGCATGCGCGCGATGGCGCGCCAGCGGTGCAAGGACGCGCCTCCGGGCGGGGTAGGGTCGATCTTTCTACCTCTGGCATGTGCCGCCCGGGTGAACCGAAGCCGAAGCGCTCCTTCGATCGCTCCGTCAGCCGTTCGAGTTGCTTCCCTGGAGCGACGGAGCGCGCGTTTCAAAGAAGCTGGATACAGCTGCCGAGGCGCCCTTCTCCGCGCTTGTAGCAGCGGCGACTCGCCGCTGCCCTCCGTCATCACCAGAACCCCGAAGCAGCGGCGGTCACACCGTGCGGCATCCCCCGGTTGCTTCGTCAGCTCGATCCACTCCCGGCACAGTGGACGGGTCTCGCCGGTGACGATCGATCGCGACGACCAGGCATGCCAGCGCGAGTACCACCAATGCCGGATGTATCGGACAGAGAATTCGAGACCCCTGATGCGCAGTTGTTCCCGCCAGCAGGATCAGATACGCCGACCACGTCGCCAGCCCTAGGAGCGCGCCCCACCTTTTGGAGCGCGCAGGCGGATCCTTCGCGAGGCGCTGAGAAAGGCATTGCGCCGCGGCAAGTCCAGAAGCGCTGATAGCCAGCGCCAGCACTACCCAGCGCAGTGGCTTGGCGCGTTCGATCTCGAAAAGCGGAAGAAACAACAACCGCAGCACGCGGGAAGCTGCGGGCGGGCTACCGTCAGTATAGCGGGCGAGCCACTGATCCGACGTGTCTCGCGTGTCTGGAGGAGGAAGCTGGCGTTCAAAGATGTCCCAGCGGCCGACGATATTGCTTTCCAGGTTGGACAGGTACACCCGCAACACGATCCACGGAAATGGCTTCAGAATTTCGCCGGCCATATGACGCTGCCACCACAGGTATTTCGCGGGCACATCATCAGCCACACAAGCGGCAGCACAAGCGGCCAGAATGTGAGGGCCGGCTTGAGCATCTGCCCGGCTCCCCAAGCCAGGCCCGCCATCACGGCCAAGGTATACAGGCGCCATCGGCCTTCACGGTCGTCACGTCGCGCAGTCGCCGCCGCTCCCATGGTTGCCGCCAAGGCTGCCGTCACCGCGAGCGCGAACGGACCATCAGCCAGGACGACCGCCGTTAGCCCGATTGCTGTGGGATTCAGCGCCATCGCGACGCCAGCCGCCACGGCAGTCCAGCGGCGACGAAAAATGTGCCATGCCATCCAGGCCGTCAGCGTCGCAGTCAGCGCGTCACCGAAGGCTTGCGCCGCCAACAGCAACACGAGCGGCCCCTCGACGCTGGATGAGAGAACATGCTCCCACTCATACCCTTGCGCCGGAGTGATCTCCCAATCGACTTCGGACGGAACCGTGTATGACACCGGTTCCGTAGGCCCCGCAACGGCTATCGCCACGGCGAGCGTCAGCGGGTACAGGGGCGGACGAACCAAACCCTTGATCTGTGATCGTAAATGATCCCGGACATAGCTCCCGTCGTAGGCGAGATTCATCCCAAGATGGAGGTATTCCGCGCTGTCCCCGTTGAGGTGCGCCAGGCCGTTGCCGGAGTGCGCCACCGCGACGCCGACCACGAACAGCCCGCGCAGCAGCAGGGCGAAGAGGAATATTGCCATCAAAGACGGCAAGAGGGTGCTGGCTGTTGATGCATGTTCCCGCGGCTTAGGTGACTGCATTCGAAACACCTCGACTTGATAACCCATCGCATTGCCTCGTCGAGACATGTAGGTGTCAGAAAGCGACACGGATATTTCCCCCGGTCATCCACAATCGCCAACTTGTTGGACGTGGCGGGACATACGAGTACACTCTATTTGATCGTCCGATGGGGGCGCCTGAGCGAATGTCGCGCGGCGCGCCGGACGCCTCCGTACTTTAGGCTCTTCAAGGAGATGGTATGTCTCTCGCCACATCGCGGGTCTGGCGGTGCTGGCGGGCCTCGTCCCGGCGCTAAAGGCCTACAAGACGCCGGTGGCGCAGAACCTGAGCGAGTGAGCGGGACGCGAACGTCCGGCTCACTTCCCGCGCGCCCGGAGTTGCTCTGCACCACGTCCTCCACGTCCGCCGCCGACCGGCAGAGCACCGTTGCGCTGCGGACCAAGGCGGGTCAGGCCGCCTGGAGCTCCGCCTCGAAGTCACGCTGGTCGTCGGCCATCAATGTCGCGCATGCCGAGGCGGAGGGCAGCCATTCACCGTGTTGGTGCTTCATCGCCCCGGAAGGTTCAGTCGCAGGGCGGAATCATCGCAGAAGGAGCGGCTCCCGCAGCAGGCCAGACCGCTTCAAAGCCGGAGTGGGCCTGTCGCGGCCGGTTCTTCGGGGTAAGCTAGGGGTATGGAACCACCCCGCTTCGAAGCTCCGCGGGCGTCCAGGTGGCCGATGGCGCTGGGCGTGTTGATCGGGCTGGTGTTGGCGATCGCGCTGCTGTGGCGCATGGCAGACCAGTCTTCCGACGACGTGGGCGTCGCCCAGGGGGAGCTCATGGGCAGCGCCGTCATGGACGCGCCTCCGGGCCAGCGGACACCCTTCAAGGCGGCCTCTGCGGTGCCGGCGGAGCGGCCGCCTGCCAAGCCGGAGGCCGACGGCGGCGCGAGCGAAGCCGGGATGGCGCAGCCGTCGGGCGAGGCGGGGGGCGAAGAGCTTGATTCGCTGCTCCAGCAGGCCGACGAGGCGTACGACGCGGGTGAGCTTTACCAGGCGCTGCCGCTCTACAAGGAGGCGGCGGTGCGGCTCCAGGTTGCGCTCTCCGAAACCGAGGCCGATGCCGAGCGGGCCCGGCTGGAGACGACGCTTCAGGAGATCCAGGCGCTCGTGCGCGAGTCGGAAGCGGGGATCCGCGCCGAACGCGGCGACGTCGTGCCGGACCTGGAGAACCGCACGCCCCACGCTCCGCCGGTGCCGGGCGAGGTTCGCGAGCTGACGATCAGGGGCCTGGGCAACTTCCCCTACGACGATGAAGCCGGCGGGGTGCCGGACGACATCGCGGCGCTGGATGGGTCGCAGGTGCGCCTGACGGGCTACATGCTCCCCGGCTTCCAGATGGATCAGATCCGGCAGTTCTCGCTGGTCGAGGATGTTTACGAATGCTGCTTCGGCGAGCCGCCGGGCGTGGAGCACATCATCAACGTCGTCCTTCCCGAGGGCCGGGCCGTGACGTTCACCTACGGCGAGGTGCAGGTCACGGGGACGCTGCGCGTCCGGGAGGATCGGCGGGAGGGCTTCGTCGTGAATCTCTTCACGATCGAGGACGTGACGAGCGTCCGGGCAACCGGCCGGCAGTAGCGGCGGGGGGGCGAACGGGGCGGGGCGGCGGGTCGTATGATGGAAGTGCGTCCGGCCTCGGTTCGGGGCTGGCGGCGTTGCTTGCGGATGAATCGACCATGACCAGTTCCACATCGACTCCCCCGGAGCCCGCAACGGCCCGGCCGGCGTTCGAGGCGCATGCCTCGCTGGCCCAGCGGCTGAATCTGCGGCTGATCGCGTTCATCCTGATCGTGCTCATCCCGCTCGCGGGTCTGGGCTGGATCTACTTCAAGACGGCCTTCGGCAGCGGCGTCGTCGAACTGGACGACGGCTACACCTGGGTCGATCTCCAGAAGATGAGCTCGTTCGCATTCGACCAGCGCAACGGCACGGAGCAGGAGGTGCCCGAACAGTTCCGAGCGCTCGACGGCCGGAAGGTCGTGCTGGAAGGGGAGATGTACACGACCAACAGCTCCGCCCCGGAGCTGCGCGAGTTCGACCTGGTCTGGAGCGTCACCGAGTGCTGCTTCAGCGGCCCCCCGCAGGTGCAGCACTTCGTGCGATCGAAGGTGGCCGACGGAACCGTCCCATACTACAGCCGCCCGGTTCGCGTCCGCGGGACGCTGAGCGTGAACGTGACCCGCCAGCAGGGGCAGGTCACCGGCGTCTATCACCTCGACGTCGAGAGCGTCGAGCCGGCGACGTAGGGGGCGGAAGCGACGAAGGGGTCGGATTGGACCCGAAGCTGGGGATGGCAAAGGAAAAGCCGGGAAGCGGCATGCCCGCTTCCCGGCCTTCGTTTTCACCCGGGCCGGATCACTGCGTCCGGTTGGCGGCGCTCTGGTACTCGCGCAGCGCCTCCTGCATCTGCTGCTTCTGCTGTTCGTCGTCCGTGAGCTGGATCGCCTTCTGCTGAAGCTCGATCGCCTTCTGGGTGTCACCCTTGAGGAAGTGCACGCGGGCGACGGTGTCGAGGATGGCGCCGTCCTTCTCCTCCGCCAGCTTGTTCGCCTTCTCGGCGGCCTTCATCGCCACGTCCAGGTTCTTCTCCGGGAGGCGGGACTGCGGGTCGACGATCATCCAGGCGATCTGGTTGAGCATCTGCGCGTCCTCAAGCTGATCCACCGCCTTGTCGGCCTGCTGGTAGGCCTCGTCCCACTTGCCCTGCTGGCCAAGCTGGTTGAACTTGAACATCGCGATCTGGCCAGCCATCTCCGGGCGAACCTCCAGGATCTCGTCGGCGGCGGCGAAGGCGGCATCGGTGTCGCCCTGCTGAAGTGCGGCGACCAGGCGCTGCTCGATCTCCTGCACCTTGGCCGTCTTCTCGGCCTCGGCCTCGGCATCGAACTCGCCGGCGAGCACCTTCTTGAGAACCGGCTCCATCTGCATCGGGTGGCCGATCCAGGCGATGCGGCCCTGCTGATCGATCACGAAGGCGGCCGGGATGCCGTTCTGCCCGGCGGCGGCCATGTACGTCTTGGCCATGTAGCCCTGCTGCCCGCTCGGCTCGTCCATGACGACGCGGTAGGTCATCTTCTCGCCCATCTTCTCGACGAACGGCTTCACGGCAGCCGCGTCCGACTCCCACATATTCTGGCCGATGATCACCAGGCCCTGGTCGGCGTACTTCTTCTGAAGCTCGTTGATGTGCGGGATTGCGGCGATGCACGGGCCGCACCAGGTCGCCCAGTTCTCGATCACGTATACCTTGCCCGACTCGAACTCGGTCACCGGCTCGCCCTGCACCCACTCCCCCTTGCCCAGCGGCGGGGCCTTGTCGCCGACCTTCAGCGTCACCTCGGGCTGGCGCGGCTCGGCCTGCGCGCCGGCCTGCTGCGCGTCGGCGGTCGATGCGACCATGAGCATGGCCGTCAGCATGGAAAGAATGCGAACTCGCATGGAGGGCTCCCTCTTCTCTTTGGTATTCGAAACGGCCCCCGCGCTACGGTCGCGGGAGCCCGGCTCAGAACCAGCATGACCGCCGGGGCCGGAAGTCGCAAGGGAACTTCGAGCCGTCGAAATTGCTCCCCTGCCCTCCCACCGACCCCGCCGCGGTAGATTGGCCGCGTGAACAGCCCCGCCTCCCCCCTATCCCTCCAGTCCGGCGACCGGCCCATCCTCGTCGGAATGGTGCATCTCCAGGCCCTCCCCGGCTCCCCGGGGTATGGCGGGAGCCTCGACCGCGTCCTCGACGCCGCCCGCCGCGACGCCGCCGCCCTTGTCGAGGGCGGGGCGGATGCCGTGATGGTCGAAAACTTCAACGACGTCCCCTTCCACCGCACGCGGGTTCCCCGGATCACCGTCTCCGCGATGACCGCCGCGGTGCTCGCCGTGCGCGACGTGGCGGGCCGGACGCCGGTGGGGGTGAACGTTCTCCGCAACGACGGGCGCGCGGCGCTGGCAATCGCCTTCACGGCCGGGTGTCCGTTCATTCGGGTGAATGTGCTGGCGGGGGCGCGGGTGACGGATCAGGGCGTGATCGAGGGGATCGCCGCCGACCTGCTGCGCGATCGCCGGGCGCTCGGGGCCGAGGCGGTGCAGGTCTGGGCGGACGTGGACGTGAAGCACAGCCGCCCGCTCGGCTCGGCGGGGCCGGATGACCTGGAGCGCGAGGTGGAAGACCTGCGCGACCGGGCGCTGGCCGACGCGGTGATCGTCTCGGGGAGCGGCACCGGCAAGCCGACTGCGATCGACAAGATCGCGCGCGTGCGCGAGGCGGCGGGGGCGATGCCGGTGATCGTGGGAAGCGGCGTGACGCTCGCGTCGCTGGCGGCGATGCGCCCTCTGGCGAGCGGGGTGATCGTGGGCACCGCGCTGAAGGAGGATGGGCGGGTGAGCGCCGACCGCGTCCGCCGCTTCGCGGAGAGGCTGCGCGGCTGAGGGGCGGAATCGCGGTTCCCTGCGGACGGGGCGGCGCGGTATGGGGTGGCCATGACCGAGACGGCCGAAGGCGGCGCTGGCGCCAGGAGCGGGTGGTCGGGGTGGTTGGGGTGGTGGCGGATGATCGTCTCCGCCTTCTGGGATTTCATCGCCGACGACGCGCTCACGCAGGCGGGGGCGGTCGCCTTCTACACCGCGCTCTCCTTCGCGCCGCTGCTGATGCTGGCGACGCTGGTCTTCTCCAACCTCGACCGCATCGCCGGCACGGGAACCGAACAGCGCGTCGTCGGGCAGGTCCAGTCGCTCATCGGGGGCGAAGCGGGGCAGGTGGTCGAGGAGGTCCGGCTCGAGCAGGAAGAGAAGCAGGACAGCCGCTCCGCCTGGCAGACGCTCACCGGCGTGCTCGGGATCATCGTCCTGATCTGGTCCGCCAGCGGCGTGTTCGTGCAGCTCCAGGCGGCGCTCAACCGCGTTTGGGACGTGGAGCAGGCGCCCGAGGAGGGATTCATCGGCTGGCTGCGCGCGCGCGGCCTGTCGATGACGGTCGTCTTCGCGATCCTCTTCCTGCTGCTGGCCTCGCTGATCATCACCGCCATGATCAACGCCGTCTTCGGCGGCGGCGGGGAGGAGGAGCAGGGGGCATTGCTACAGGTCGCGCATTTCGTCGTCTCGGCACTGCTCTACACGCTGCTCTTCGCGATGATCTTCAAGTTCCTGCCGGATGCGAAGGTGCCGTGGCGCGTGGTCTGGCTCGGCGCCGCCGTGACGACCGGGCTCTTCATCCTCGGGCAGTTCCTGATCGGCCTCTACCTCGGCGCCGCCGACCCGGCGAGCGCTTACGGCGGGGCGGGGAGCGTCGTGGTCCTGCTGATCTGGGTCTACTACTCCGCGATCATCCTCTTCTTCGGCGCCGAGCTCACGCAGGCATGGGCCAAGCGCGCGGGCATCCGGATCGAGCCCTCGAAGCACGCCCGCCCCGCCCACTCCGCCAAGCAGGCGCCGGCCAACGAAGAGGCCATCACGCGCCGCCAGGACGAGCAGGCCTGAGGCGGGGGCGCCCCTTCCGGCGCGAAATGCGGCGTTCCCGCGACGCCGGGGGCGCGGTAAGCCTCGCACATGGCCGAACACGGCGTCACACGAGAGGACCGGTTGCGCGCCGGCGGCGACCCGAAGCCGGCGCGCGGCGGGGGCTGGTTCGCCGTCGTGAAGACCGCCGTCACCGACTTCATCACCGACGCCGCCATGACCCACGCCGCGGCGGTGGCGTTCTACACGGCGCTCTCCTTCGCGCCGCTGCTGATGCTGACCGTCTTCATCTTCGGCCAGCTCGACTCCATCTCCGGCGCCGGCACGCAGGACCGCGTCATCGGCGAGATCGAGACGCTCATGGGCCCCGAAGCCGCGCAGGTGGTGGACGAGGTGCGAAGCCAGCAGGCCGAAAAGGACCTGTCCCTCTTCACGCTCACCGGCATCGTCGGCATCCTCGCGCTGCTCTACTCCGCAAGCGGCGTCTTCGCGCAGCTGCAGGCGGCG
>JAEZED010000227.1 GCA_023417885.1 Planctomycetota bacterium | reverse complement strand
GGGTAGGGTTGAAAGGGAGCCGGCCGAGGAACTCAGCCGCGCGGCTTGAGGGTCTCGCCCCCGCCGAGGCTGGGGCCGGATTCGCCGACGGCGCCGGAGCCGATGCTGGTGAGCACGCTGATCAGGGCGGCCATGCCGGAGGCGGAGAGGACGCCGATCCAGTCCGCTTCGAGGACGCCAAGGCCGTTGGCGGCGAGCATCGCGGCGGCTGCCTGGCAGAAGGTTTTGATGCCACGCTCGGCGACGGCCTTCCAGAAGCTGCGGGTCCAGATGGTGCTCATGGTCTTGTCCGTGGGAGGTGCACCGTCGCCGCCCGGCGCGCACGCTCGCCACTGGGGCTTACAACGCGGACGCGCCGGGACTGGCTCCGGCGAAGAGGCGGCAAAGGTGTGTCGATTCAGAACGGAGCGACCGCCGGCGGCTCGGGATCCGGGGCCGCGGGCGGCTCGTAGATCAGCCCGGCGATCCCCATCGCCAGCAGCATCAGCAGCAGGAGGCAGAGCATCGCCGTGTCCCACTGGTCGCGAGCCAGTTCCCGCGCGAAGCCGAGAACCAGGCGGAAGGTGGATCGGGTGCGGCGCATGGCGCGCGGGTGGGGGCGGGTGAGGGCGTCAGTCGGCGATGCGCCCCTGGATGAGCGACTCGACAACGTCGGGGCCCAGGCGGCGCGCCGCCGCCCAGCGGATCAGCGCGTCGCGCTTCTCCGTGAACCGCTTCAGGGCCCGGCACACCGTCTCGCGCCGGCACCCCAGAACCTTCGCGATCCGCTCCTGGGTCATGCCCCAGGGCGCCTCGCTCAGGTTGTGGCACTGGCGCTCGATCATGGTCGGGAGCTCGATCTCCGACAGGGCGCACTCGGCGAGCATGCTCCTGATTTCGGGCGAGAGATCGGTGCGGGCCGCGGCGGCGTCCAACTGCCGGTCCTGCACGGAGTCCTGCTCTTGCTCCAGTTCCCGATCGAGGGTCATCGTCATGGTGCTGCCAACTCCATCCATTCTTCTGGCGCTGCGTGACGCTCCGCGCTCACGCCCGGGATGGCGCGATGCGGCCGGTGCGCGGGTTTCGTGCGACCGAAACCGCGAGCCCCACCTTTCGCGAAAGAGTGACGCCGTCGCTCTAATCGTCGCCTCCGGTGAACGGGACGTAACCCAACCGTGGCCCGTCGTCCGTCTGGCGCAGCGAGACGATGACCGGCGGGTCGTTGGGCTGGTGGTCGTCCCGGCGGTCGGCGTCATCGCGCGGCTTCCGCACCCGGTGCCCCTTCATCGCCCGGATGCGCTGGATCTGGATCGCCGTGATCGACAGGTCGCTGGGCGTGTAGTGGTCGGCCTCGAGCTTGGTCATCCCGTCGAGCTGATCCTCGAGCTTCACGCATTGCGGGGGCGTCCACCTGGGCGTGATCAGCCCCCCGCCCCAGATCGTCCCGTCGCGGCTCCCCACGCGGGTGAGCTTCATCCCCGGGGCGTAGTAGTGCTCCCGGCCGGTCAGCCAGTCGTCCATCCGCGTGCCGCTGCACGCCTCGGCGTTGGTGCGGCGCAGCTCCTTCTCGATCTCCTTGCGGTGCTTCGCCACCCGCCCGGCGCCCAGTTGTTCGATCACGTCCGGCAGCCGCAGCCAGCCGGCGACGTCGGCCAGGCTCCGCCCGTTGCGCATCTGTCGGCGCAGCCACCCGCTCAGCCGCTCCGGCGTCGGCACCCCACCCCCACCCCCGCCCCCGCCACTCCGCCCGCCACCCATATTCCCGCCGCCGTCGGTGCGCCGACGCGCGCGGCGGGAGGAGTCGCGCCGGATCGTCCCTGGGCGTGGGTCTCGATTTCTGCTGCGCGTTGTGACGCGTGTCGTGTTGGACGAGGTGTCGGCCAGGACAGCGGGGGTGGCGGGTGCGCTGCGCGACGTGTTGAGCGTCGCGGGCGCACGCGCCGATTGTTGCTCGGATGTCACGCTGCGATAATGACGCGAACGTGAGCGACCGACGACACATTGTGCCGGTGGAACCGGCGATCGATTCAACATCGGTTACACACGGGTCGCACCCCGGTACTACCACCGCCTCACCTGCACCGGTGTCGGGCGATCTTTACGCGCGATGCGTGAAGCGGAGCGTGAGCATCACGGCCGCGCAGGACGATCGTCTTCTGCTCGAGGTGCGCGAGGGTCGGGCCGCGAACTTCAGCGAGGCACTGCGCCAGCTCCTGGCCGACGGCGAGCGCTACCGGCGCGACCGCGCCGAGAGCGCCCGCCGCGAGACGTCGATGCTCCGGGAGATCAGGCAGCTCCGGACCCGTCTGGAGCGCCGGCCGGAGTAGCCGTCTCGGCGGCGCGGGCCTCGACGCAGATCAGCCGCATCAGCGGCAGGTCCTGTCGCGGGTTGCACTTTCGGTAGCGGTCGGCCATCCCCGGCGTCAGCTTCGCCAGGGCGGCCTCCAGGTGCTGCGCCAGATCGTCGTCAGAGAGCTTCGCGACCGCCTGCCTCACCTCCGCCTCATCCCGCTGCGCGACCGCCTCGGCCTGCCGGTACTCCGCGAGGAGCCGGGCCGTGCGCGCCGCCGCGGTCTCGCTCCCGAGCTGGGCGCGCCGCTTCGACGCGGCCACGCGCTGGGCGATCTCCGGGTAGCGGAGCTTGGTCTCCTGGATGATCTCCACCTCCGGCATGAGCGAGCTCTGCCCGTGGTAGCTCTGGACGATCTCCATCACCCCCTCGAACGGGAAGTGCTTGAGATGCTCGGCCGTGCTGGCGCACCGGGCGGGATCTGCGGTCGGCCAGAGCCGATGGAGCAGATCCTCCACATCCGACTGCTCGCGATCGCTCATCACCGGGTGCGACGGAGATTCGCTCCGGGTCTGGGCGGGATTGGCTGTGCGGGTGGGGGTGTGGATCATGCGCTCGCTCGCTTTCGCTTCACGTAGGCCACCAGGCGGTTGGTCGACCCCTGGCTGGTCGATCCGTCGGGCGGGGCGTCAACACGCGCCTCCGCCTCCGGCCGCTCCTCCGGGCTCGCTCTACTCCCCCTCCCCCCACCGCCGCCGCCAGGCGGCGCCCCCGGCCCCCGCCCCCGCGGCGCCCCGTCGGGGG
>JAEZED010000216.1 GCA_023417885.1 Planctomycetota bacterium | reverse complement strand
TTGGTCTTCTTTCCGTTCAAAATTATCGTGCTAGGAACGGGCATGTTCTTCGCCATCAAGTGGCATCACGATCAGGCGAAGAAGGCGAAAGCGAAGAAGAACAACGAAACCAGCAGACCGTAAGCGCCCGCCGGACACATCCTTGAGCTGTGGTCGAGACCTCGAATATCGATGCCTGGCGTTGTCAACTTGGCGAGCGGTTGATGCGCTGAAAACTTGAACAAAAACCGCCCGCAGGCCAGATCGGACGCTCTGGAGGGTGCCGGCGCCGCGTCAGCGCGCAGGTGCGCACCTACTTCGCTCCCAGGAAAGAAGCGCTGGGCAGTCATCCACCATAGAGGAGTTGCAAGGAACACCAATTCACCATTTTAATGTGTAAATTATTCAATAAAATCGCGTGATGCGTTTCCATATCCTTCATATTACACCTATAACGTTGCGGTATATTCATATCGCTTACCAGTGAGGGAAAGCCATGGCGCATGGTTTTGCGGTCGTGGATCCGATCGCGGGTTCCTTCATCGGTCTGATCACTCCACCAGGGGACGGGACGGAGCTGATCGACTGGGCCGGCGAACGCGCCGACACGATCAGAGACTTGCTGAACGAGCGCGGGGCGCTGCTGTTCCGCGGCTTCGAATCCACGCCGGTGGACGGGCTTGATCGCTTCCTGCGTCCGTTCT
The DNA here is from genome assembly GCA_023417885.1 of Planctomycetota bacterium. Lineage (GTDB taxonomy): Bacteria > Planctomycetota > Phycisphaerae > Tepidisphaerales > Tepidisphaeraceae > JAEZED01. The sequence continues at coordinate 13,592 of JAEZED010000216.1, read as the reverse complement.
CCAGCCAGTTGCTCACCCACATCAACCAACCGACGCCGCGCACGCAGGTGAACGCCAACGTCTACACCCCACCGAATACCCGGCCAACCATACCATCCCGCAGCATTGCGAGATGGCCTACCACCGCGACTGGCCGATGCTGTGAGGTGATGTGGTGGACGGCCCTCTCGGCGCAAGAGGAGAATTCGTGTTGACGGTTGGTCGGGTGCATCCATGTGTCCGGCCTGTCGTCGCGACCTCTGGTCGCTGGCGCGATGCCACTCCAGAATGCGCGCCTCCAGCCGGTCGATCTCTTCGCCGAGCAGGCGGAGCTGATCGACGAGGCCGTGCAGTGCCCGTCGCGCCAGCTCCGGAAGACGATCCTGCGCCTCGTGCAAAGTCTCGATGGCGGCCTTCGTCCCGCTTGGCCCTTTGGCCGAGATGATCCCGAACTCCGCGAGGTGACCGCGCAAGGCGTTGATCAGCATCGTCCGCTGCCGGACCAAGAGGTCCCGAGTCTTGTGGAGCATCAAGGCTGCCTGCTGATCGATGCTCTTGACCGCCACGAAGCGCATCGTCGGCCGGGCCACCGCCTCGCAGATGGCCTCGGCATCAGCGGCGTCGGTCTTTCCGCGCTTCACGTAGGGCTTGACGTAGGCGGGCGGCATCAGCTTCACCGTATGGCCCAGCGCCGCAATTTCCCGCGCCCAGTGATGCGCCGTGCCACACGCTTCCATCCCCACCAGGCACGCCTTGGAAGAACTTCAGCACCTCGCCCCGTCGCAACTGCCGACGGACCGAAACCTTCCCGTCGCCATCAATGCCATGAACCTGGAAAACATTCTTCGCCAGATCCAGACCGATTGTCGTCACGCCCATCGCTGGCTCCTATGAGGTGGTGTCTTCGACGTCCAACGCTTTTCACCGGCATTTGGGGAAAAGGGCCGTCCACCACATCACCTCAGTAATTCCTGTAAACGCAAGCTGATGGCGGTCACGCCTGAAACTCGCGCATCAGGATCAGCGACTTGGGGCCCCTGGGGCGGCTCAGCCGTTCACCCCAGAAGATCAGGACGTCGGCGAGCGTCGGCTGGTCATGCCGCATCTGCCCTATCGACTGGCCCAATCGATCGATCACAAAGGCCTGATCGCTTTCCATGAGCAGAACGGCCGCCCCGTCGGGTCTGGCCTCCAGAAGCAGCCCTTCCACAACGCGGCGGGCATGCAACCGCTGCAGGAGCAGGAAGCCCAGGCTGCGTACGCTCCACTGCCTTAGATCGTCATAGCGCGGCAGCGTGGCGTTGCGATCAAGAATCTGTGCGACGCTGCCCCTCGGGAAGCGGTGGGTCGAGAAGAACGTCCTGACCGCGATCGCGACGTAGACAGCCCCCAGCGCCGCGAGGATCAGCGGCAAACAGCTTTCCAGCGCTTCCCACGCCTCGGGGTCGAGCCGGATGGGGACGGTCGCCGGCACCGGTTCGAGGTCGTCTATGAGACGGTAGCTCACGGTGACGCGATCTGGAAGGGCGCCGAACAACTGCCGGAACCACAGCGCGCAGGCGCAATGGTCGCTACCCACCCGCAGAGCCAGCCGACTGTCTTTCAGCTCGATGCCGACATTCAACAGGTCACCCGGTGCTTCGACGCGGATCTGCCTGGCCTGGGGTGGGACCGGGGAATTCGCGATCTCGAAGAACAGGCTTTGGTCGCCGGCCTCCAGGTCCGCTCCGGTCAGCAAGAGCGGCGGCCCCGACGCGGGTCCGCGGGAGTGGCCGGCATAGTTCAGGGCGACATCCGGCGGTTCGAGAATGATCGCCATGGGCTTGGTGGCCACGCCCACATATGGCGGCAGCGACCTGACCTCGACCAGGACCCGGCTCTCCCGACGCCCCAGGCCGGTCACGCCGGACAGATCGCGCCGCAGGTCCAGCGTGATCGGCTGTCCGGCGGACAGCGGCAGCGGCCGGTCGGGCGGAACGGGGGCGCCTGCGGCGTCAACCAGTCCCAGCCAAGCGGGAGCATCGCGCAAGGCGACGGTCACCTGCGCCGGGCGTCCCTGTGTCTGTGACACGGTCAATCGGCCGATGGTGTCCTTCGTCACGCCGGGAAGGAGTGGCGCCATGATCTCGTCCGGTCCGCAGGTGGGGCACGGGACGGCGCTCTGCACGCCGATGCCATAGGCGACGGCCGGGTTGACGACGCGCAGCTTCAGCCTTGCGCCTTCCTGTATGGCGAAGCCGGGAATGGTGAAGGCGCCCCCTGCCTCGTATGAGCCCGTGGCGTCGGTTGGAAGCGCCCCGTGGGCGCGATTGTTCGGAATGTCCAGCGTGAGCGGCAGACCGGACCTCCGTCCTCCGGGGTCCGTCCAGGCCGTGAGCCGGGCGGATGGCGGCAGCTTGGCGAAGTCGAAGGGCTCGCGCTGGTCGGGCCGGCCCGCCGGTTCGCTCAGCGAGGCGTTCAGCGCGTAGGGATGCCCCTGCATGAGCTCGATCACGCCGTCCGGACCGGGCGGCACGACGCTCCCCTGCCCGTCGCGCACGGTCAGTTCCAGCCGTGTGCCGATCTCGAACAGCAGCATCACCTTATCCTCGACCGGCCGGTCGAAACGCAGGGCCACCGGGCCGGCGGGCAAGGCGGGATGAAAGCGGAAATGGGTGGTGGTGGCCCGCAACCGCTCGTTCCGCCAGCCGTCGGCCGTGTCGGGCCCGCGCATGGCGCTGGACAGAGTCATCGCGGGCGTCGCGGCGAAGCTCGTCTCGGCTAACTCGGGAACCGGCCGATCCGCCGCTCCCGCCGCAACGCTGATGATCCGGGTTATCGAGAAGGGGCTGGAGACGGCGATGCGGTCGCCGTCGATCCGGACGAGATCGCCGCCCCCCGAACGGTCGGTCGAGGCGATGCGCGCCGTGATGTCGAACAGCGCGCGGCGCAGATCATCGACGGTGTCTACCTGATGGTTGCCGTCGCTCGCGCCGCCGTTGAAAACGGAGAGCAGGCCGTCCCGAACGCCCTGCTCGCCAACCTGCCTGCGGGTGTCGTCGTCCGGGCCGATCAGGATGAACTCGACCCGCAGGCTTCCCTTCAAACGCTGCTTGTAGGCCCGGAACGCCCGCTCGAGGACAGCGCGTCCAGGACCCGGCCTTTTGCCGTCGAAGAAGGCACCGTCGGTGAGCACGATCAGGAAGGCCTGGTCGTCCGTGCCCGTGCGTTCGACCAGTTGGCGCAGGACGAGTTCCAGCGGTTCGTACGGCGTTCCGCCCTGAGCCCGGACCCAGCCGTTCGCGATGGTGTCGAGAAAGGCTTGATGCATGACCGGGGTTTCAAAACTCTCCCGATGCACAAAGCCGAGGCCGAGATTTTCGATCGCCTCGATCGTCGCGGAGGTCGCCTCCCCATGCCGGTCCTGCACCCGCGCAAGCATACTGCCGGAACGCTTGAGCTCGACATTGAAGTCCGACAGCCTTGCACTCAGCACCTGGTCATGGCCGGGCCGACCGTCGAGCGTCGAGGCCAGAACCTGGGCGCCGAACGCCGGCAGATGCGTGCGGCCGGCCATGCTGCCGGAATCGTCGTACAGGATCCCGACGATCTTGGCGGAGGCCGGGGGCGCCGAAGCGAGCGCCAGCAGCAGCCCGACGACGGCGAACCGGAAGCAAGCCGCCAGTCGGTGCCCGGTGAGGGCCGTCATGGCGCCTCCCCCCCTCCCGAACGCATGTTTGCGGCGGCCTGGGCGATGCGGGCGGCGCCCTGGAAGTCGAAGGCGTCCGGCAGGCGGTCGGTGCCGAAGCGGTAATAGAGCGTCTCCTCCTCCGCCTTCTCGGCCAGCCAGATAGCGAACAGAGCGAGCGCGCGTTCAATCCGTGCCGAATAGGCATGCACGGCCCGCGCGACGCCCAGGTCGGCCGGCCAATCCTCGACCACCAGCAGGTCGATGCGGCATCCCTCATCGCCCTCTCCCGGGGCGGGCGATCCTCCGGACCGCATGTCCGTCCCGGTGTTGTCGGCACCGGCGATCAGGCGGCCGACCGCCTCCTGCACCTCGGCCGCCGACGCGGGTGGCGCATCGTAGCCGAACTGGGTCCAGCCTATCATGCGCGGGTAGCGCTGCAGCAGGACTTCGGCCAGTTTGTCGTCGCGCGACCGGGCCTGCAGCTGCCCGACGATCGTTTCGGCCTGGGGCGACAGGACGGCGATCCGGTGGCCGAGAGCCGGGAACAAGGTTTCCAGGAGGTCGCCGAGAAGCGCTGCCAGTGTGAAGGCGATACGCGACGGGTCGGCGCCGTCAGCCTGCGGAACGTGATAGCGGAACGCGGCCACATTCACGCTCTGGTGATCGCGGCGAACCATGCTGTTGCCTTCGAGGCGGACCGTCATGGCGTCGGGGCGTCGGGTGCCGCCAAGGGTATCGGTGACCTCGTAGCCGACGGTCGCGCGTTCCATCGGCGCATGGAACAGCATCGCCGTGCGCCCGATGCCGGTAGATTCCTGGCGCGGGGCTTCGGCCAGGATCGTACGCTCGTCGAACAGCAGGCGGTAGAGGCGCCAGAAGCGGAATCCGACGCTGCCCCCGACATGGAAGCGGCCCCGGGGATCGTTGAACGCCTGGACCTCGACCTCGGCGTTGGAAACGCGCATGACGAGGTAATGGCGCCCACGGACCAGGATTGCAGTGCCTGCGACGAAAGCCAGGCCGTGATCGTCGCGCGCCACCCAACCGATCTCCTTCTGGCTGATGCCGCCGTCGGTCAGCGGAACGAAAGGCTTCATCGCTTCGGGAATCTGGGAATGTCCGGCACAGAAATAGCGGACGTCGTCGTCCAGATCTCCTCCGCTTGCCAGAGACGGGATGCCGGCCGCCCGGTCGGCATGGCGCCGGTCCATCTCGACGGTCAGCGGCTCTCCGGGAAACTGGATGTTCAGCAGGGTTTCGATGCCATGACGTGTCGGAGACACCTTGAATGCGCGAAGAAGTGCCGGGTTGCCCAGCGCGTCGAAATGGCGCGCCGCTTCCATGCGGGTCAGCGCCGCGGCGCGCGAGTTCCGCCCCGCGGCGGGCGGCGACAGCAGGCGCAGCAGAACCACCAGCGCCAATTCGCGCAGGCCGCCGCGCGGCCGCGGGGCGATCGGGTGGAAGGGCGAGTTGCTGGAACCCTGAATCGCCCGGTTCATCCGCTCCGGGTCGAGCAGGAAGTCCCGCAAGGGATAGGCGTGCGAGGCGACCAGCACCAGGAATTCCGCCGGAAGCTGGGCTTGGTAGAGGTTCAGGAGCGAGTCGTGCAGGTTGCCCCGATCCTCGATCAGCGCGACCGTCGGCTCGCGTCCGAATGCCGGCTGCTGTTCGGTCCGCACCTTGGAGATCGAGACGTCGCCTTGCAACCGATCCTCCAATTCGGCCCAGCGGGCTTCCTCCTTCCATTCCCAGGCGTCCAGGTAAACGCTTTCGCTGCCAAGCCGTAGGGCCGGCAGCAGCAGAAGTGGAACGAGATCGATGCCGTGGCGGTCGCCGCTTGCGACGACACCGTTCAGAAGGGCGTCGCGGGCCGCGTGGGTCCGGTCCCAGACAAGGGTGTACAGCTTCGTGGCGGCTTCCGAGCGCAACGAGGCCTCCTGCCAGGTGCGGCCGGTGGCTCGGAAGAGATCCACGTGCAGGTTGCGTGCTTCGGCCCGCGGCGCGCCCTGTGCGATCACCCGCACACGCTCGGCCGGGACGCGCATCCACAGCAGCGCCAGATGCTGGTGGAGGAGCGACGGGTCAAATCGATGCGCGTCGATCAGAACGATCAGCCGGAGACGCTCCAGAACGCGGTCGAAATCGGCCGCGCTCCGGCCCAGGATATGCTGTTGAAGCCCTTCATGCGTGACCAGCAGAAGGGAGGGGATGGTGGTCGGATCGAACGTGCCGTCGTCCTGGCCCCACCAGGTTTGGGTGACGTCGGTGCAATGCTCCCTGAAAACGCGCCACAGGCTTTTCTTCACCCATCCGTAAGCGATGTCCGGGCACAGGACGAGGGTCGCGCCGCCCTCGTCCTGGGCCAGCGACACCGTCTCGGCCAGGGCGCGGACATGCAGTTCACCGAGCGGCTCTTCGAAGTAGACGTTCACGTTGGGCCGCTCCTGCCCCGCCATCCTCGCGATGTCGTTGCGCCCGATCGCCACCAGAAACTGTTCCAGCCTGCGCGCCTCGTCCACACTGAGGCGCAATTCTTCCGAAGTCCGCTGTACGAAACGGCCGAGCGCGGCACCCACACGCTCGCTCGGTACGAAGCGCCCTGCGGTCCGCCGAACGGATGAAAGGTCGCCGAACTGTCGCTCATCCGAAAACAGCAGCCCCTGCCCCTCCCCTGCCCTCACATAGGCCTGGAACAGCTTCGGCAGCGCCGTGGCGGGACGGAAATTCCCTGCGCCGGCCGAAACCGGGAGCCGCTTGGCCGCCATGTTCCCCGGCGTACGGGCCCAGAAGACCAGCGCCATGAGCAGGATGCCGCCCCAAAAGAAGCCGACCGTCCGATCAAGCGCCGCGTCGTCTCCGAACCAAATGGCAAGTCCCTGAACCGCATGGATGAGGAGGACGAAGAGGATGGCGGCGACCAGGATCTTTCTGGTCACGGCACGCGCGCCGGAGCGGGGGCGCATCGCCTCGAACTCGTTCCGGGGGCGGATCCCCGGAACCCACCAGAAGAGAAGGAGGACGAGGAACGCCGGGCCGGCCGCTGCGGCGACGACGGCCATGTTCAACACGATGTCCAGCCAGAAATAGGCGCCGGCCGGGTTCAAGCCGGTCCGGGCGATGAGCCATCGGGCGGCATGCAGCGCCACCCCGGCCACGAAGCCGATGACGGCAAGCGCGCTCTGCCCTGTGCGCCGGATTGCATCCAGCGCGTTGACGGGTGCGACGCCCCGTCTCGTCACCTCGTAGCTGAGCCAGCCGGCGACGGCGGCGGCGGCCACGGCAGCGGGAATCAGGGCGCGGCTCGTCCACCAGCGTTGGCGCATGCTTGCGGCCGGCGGCGGCGGGCGAAGGCCGGCATGGTCAAGTGACATGGGTCACCTCATCACTGGTCACGTCGGTGAGCAGTACCTTCGTCTCGTCCAGGAACACCGTCGTATCCAGGGTGAAGCGGCTGCCGTCGACGCCCAGCGCGAATTCGAGGGGCGCGGGCCGCAGATCGGCAGACGGATCGATCTTGACGAGGATGCCCGGCAGCCAGCGCGTCACGCGCAGGCCCGCGACGTCGCGGTGGTGACGGTTATGGAACTGCCTCTCCTCGTCGGAGGCGAGCTGGACCTTGCGGTGCGCCCGCGGTCGGACCAGAACCAGCGCCCGGGTGTAGGCGCCCAGGTCGTTCTCGGCGCCGCGCCGGTCGAGTTCCTGGTGAAGCAGATCGAGCCAAGGAATTCGGCTGGTGAGAATCACATAGTTGAGGGCCGCCCTCATGGCCAGATGGACGCTCTCGGTCAGTCGCCCCCTCGCCTTCTGAAGATCGTCGACGGCCTGGCGCAGAGCGTTCCGCCGTATCTGGATCACGCGCCGGACCATGAGGAAACCCGCCCCCGTCGCCAGCGCCCAGGCGATCGGCAGGATGGGCCAGCCATTGAAAAGGAGCGCATCGAGGAAGCCGGCCTGCATCGACCGCCGTGCTGCGGCATGGGCGAGGATGGTACCCAGCGCCGCCGCGGAGACCAGCCACGCCAGCCAGATATAGCCCCGCGGCACCAGCCGGCGCAGACTTGTCTGGGCCTGCTTCGCGGCATTCCTGTAGTCTGCGTATTCCTGAATGTTGCGCAGTGCCAGCCGGTCCGCGGTCACCTCGGTCTGCGGGATCGCGGGCATGGTCGTTTCCGAGGCTACGACGCGGACGAACAGGAGCTTCGCCCGGCTGTCGCTGGCCATGGCCAGGAGTTCGGCGCGCTTGCTCCACACCTTGTCCTTCATGCGTTTCAGCGCCTGGGCCGCTTCGCCCGACAGGCCGGCATTGACGAATGTCAGGCCGCCGATCTTCTCGCGAACATTCCGTTCCCGCGTCACGGTAACGGTCTGATGCAGGCTCATCTTCCGCTGTTCGAGCGTCTTCAGGCTGACTTTGCTCCACTCGTCGAGCGAGTCGAGGTCCTCCTGCAGTTCGTCGACGAACCGCTTCTCCAATTCGGCCGACCAGTAGGTGGCGTCATCCAGATAGCGGTTCCAGCTCTGGGGGGCGGGACGCGGCGGGGCGATCTCCTGGTCGCGCGCCTGAACCTCCTCTTCGATCTGCTGGAGGATCGCATCGACCCGCGTCTCCTCGTCGTTCGGCGCGTCGACGCCGTCATCTCCGACCGGATCGCCGCCCGTGGCCGGCTGGGCGGCCGCCTGTCCGTAGAAGGCGTTGAGCAGCCCGCCGATCCTTTCGGAGGAGAGGATCGGATGATTGCCCTCCAAATCCAGGGCGACGATGCGGCCTCTCATGGCGCGGCGGGCCGCCGCGACCGCATCCTTCGCTGTGCCGGTCCCCTCCCCGGAGGAGCGTTCGTGGCTGCGCCCCATGATCTCCAGCAGGCAGCGCAGCAGAATGAACTGCCGGGCATGCGCCTCTTCGGCATCGTTCCGCACGCGCGACTGACGCAGGAGGGCAATGCCGTCGAACGGCTGACCGCCTTGGCGTTCCGGATCGTTGAGGAAGCGCTCGCCCATCAATCCCAACGCCGCCCGGACATCGTCCTCCGAGGAGCGGGCCGCGTCGCGGACGGCTACACAGCGGCCGAGCTTCTGCAATACCTGCGGCACGGTGGCCAGACGCTCCGCGAAGCGCCGGCCCAGCGCCAGCGCCTCTTCCGTCACCTGCGGCGCTTCGGCGGGATGGGGAAGCACCATGACGATGGTGAGATCGCTCAGGCGTACTTCGTGGAGAAGCGCAAGATCCTCGAACAGGTCGGCGAGCAAGGCTTCCGTGTCATTGCCGTATATCCGCGGCCAGCGGGTTCCCCAGACCAGACTGTCCTGATCCCGGCGCCCACGTTCGCCGCCGATGGTCCGAAACTCCACCGCGCCGGTGATTCCGCGCCCGTAGAGATCGAGCGCGAAGCGCCGCACCAGATCGGCGAAGGGCCAGCCCCGGTCGAGGTTGACGACGACGAGGCGCCCGTCCGCTTCGGTCGCGGAGGGCGCCGTCCGAGATGATTTCATCATGCCGGCGCCCAGGCTTTCTGAAGGCCGGCGACGGCGCCGTCATGTACCTGCCGCAGGCTGCGGGCCGTCTCCTCGCGCGTCCCTTGCGCCAGGAAGGCGGCGAAGCCTTGCTCCCAGCTCCGCGTTTCGAGGTCGGCCACGACCGCGTCGCGGCCCAGCGGTTCGAGATGGCCGAGAACCGCGTCGGCGATCTCGGAAAGCAGAATGCGCCTGGCGGCGAAAAGGTTGGCGCAGGCGAACTCCCGCTGCTCGATTTCCTGGCGCTCCCGCCCGATCTCGAGGATGTGCAGCACCGTGCCCACACCGCAGACCTCGTCCACGAGGGTCAGCGCATTCATGTCTGAGCCCGGCAGAAGCGCGCCCTTTTCCGCGCTCCAGGCGTCCAGCGAGGCCCGGACAATGTCGGCGCGCTGCTCGAAGGCATTGAGGATGTCCCACAGCCGGCTGGTTTCGGCAAGCCGGCCGCGCAGCCCGCCATGCGGAACCCGTCCGATGGTGGAGAAATTTGCAACGGCGCGGCCGTAATCGCTCTCGCGCTGGATGAGCCCGAGCCCGAGCGCGACGATAAAGGCGCGCGCCGAATCCAGCTGCTCCTTCTGCTGGATCTCGGGGAATATCTCGGGAAGCCGGCCGCCGCGGTGCCAGTCGCGATGGATGTGCGGAGTGACGGTGGAGGTGTAGCGCCGGTCCGAGCCCAGCGCGCGGGAGGTGATCTCCTCGTCGATGAGCCGGCCGACCCTGTCGGCATAGGCGCCGAAATAGCGGCCGCGCGGCGTCTCGTTGACGTTGGCGGACGGTAGTCCGCCGGGATTCAGCTTCGCCAGATGGCGGAGCTCCAGATTGACGCGGTGATTGACGCGGTGATTGACGCACAGCAGTTCGTGCTTGGAGAACTCCGGCAGGACAAGCGGTTGCTCCCCCTGCTTGAGCGTGAACAACGCATCGAACTCGGCGTCGTCGTTGTATTCCTCCTTCACCGTCGGCGACACGGCCCAGAAGATGATGCGCTGGCCGCGGCCCTGGTCGTCGAAGGTCAGGAACGGTTCGGCCTGGGACGCCACGATGTCGACGGCCTCCTTGATCCGCGCGCGCCAATCGGTTCCGCGCCGTCCCGCTTCACGCTTGGCCGCCTCGATGATCGACAGGTTCCAAACCGAAGCGTAGTCGGTGCGCACGGTCTTCGCCGCGAAGCCGTCGATGACCGAGGATTCGAACAGCGACCGCAACTCGCGGAAGCCCGGAGAGCGGCGCTGTTTGCGTGCGTCGCGGTGCTGGCGATAGATCGCCTGGTTCAACCCCCGGTTCGCCGTTTCGTTCTGCCGCAGGCCGGCGGTCCGCAGGCGCAGGTCGTCCCAAACGGCGCGCTTGCCTTCGGCATCGGCGTTGATGAACAGATTGCCGGAGAAGGAGCCGGCGCCCGGCGCATGCCGTTGCTCCTCGCGGTCGACATCGGCCCCCAACCGTTCCAGAACCCGTCCGACTTCGGTGAACAGCCCGGCGTAGGCATCGGAAAGCGCGGCGATCTCCGCAACCAGCAGGTCGAGAACCTTCGCCGTCACCGAGGCTTCGACATAGCGGCGGATGTGCATGACGCTGGTGTTGTAGAAGGATGTGTACCTGCCGACGAACGCCGCCGACTTGTTGGTGAACCGGTCCAGGAGGCCGGGATTGGCGTACCGGCGCGACTGGTCGAGAATGCGTGCGTGTCCACGCGTCGAACCGTCGTGCTTCTCCGCCACGCCCTCGTCGAAAACGGTTGCCGCCGCCATGATTCGCTGGCGAAAGACCGTGACGTCGATCTGGTTGCGCCGGCGGATCGCCTCGTTGCGCAAGGCGTAGAGAAAGGCCCGCACCTGCACGGGGTGGGGGCCGCCCTTCACGATGTAGCTCTGCAGATGATAGGGGCGCAGGTCGCCCTCCGCGAGGTCGTCCTCGGTGGCGATGATGTTGACGAAAAGGTCTTCGGGCCGTTGGAAGAGACTGGATTCGGCCGAGCGGAGATCGTCGTCCAGTATGTTCTCGTTGGTCCGGACCAGGGATTCCAGTCGGTCGCGGGCGCGGAAGACCGAGGAGTCGATCGGCGGCCTGTCGCGGAGTTGCCGCAAGCGCTCGGTGCTCCAGAACGTCTCCATCAGATGGGACAGCAGCGCGTCAAGGTAGGTGACATGGAGCGGCGCTTCGTCCTCCCCCCCTTCCGGGTTGGCGACCACGGGATGGAGACCGCGGCGGATTTCGGCGAAGAACGCGATGCGCTCCCGCAGGGCGAGCTGGTCGAGATCCTCCAGATAGGCGTCGCCCTGGTCGGCGAGCTGCAGGGTGAGGTTGCCCGCAGCGCGCTGCTCCTCGTGGCGCCGCACCCGGTCGATGTACATCCGGTCCAGGCGCAGCCAATCGCCCGAAAGCACCTCCAATGCGAACCGCAGGCCCAGGTAATCGGCGACCTCCTGCGCCGGGTAGGCTACGGCCGAGATCCCGACGCCGCTGAACATGTTGCTGGTGCTTGCGGCCGCCGCGCCGAGCTTCGCCAGGGCGTCGTTGATGGTGACGCTGGCGATGCGCAGCCCGATGGGCGTGAAAATCTGCTGATAAACGGCGCGGGCCACCATCTCCTTGTAGTTGGTGATGCTGGAACCGAGGTTGCCGCCGGCGGAATTCTCGAAATCGACGAGGGTGACGCTCTGGAACGGGACCTCGCCGTCGCGCAGCACCATGTCGGGGCCGAACTCGTACATGAGGTTGCGTGCCGGCCGCTGGCGCTCGGCGCGGGCGATCGCGCCGTTCAGTTCCTTCAGGCTGGCATAGCCGTTGGCCAAGACGTTCCCGATCTGGCCGGTCGGCAGATTGGCGCCGCGCACGAAAACGTCGGGCATCAGGAAGATGCCGCGCACCGAGGCCTTGATCGCCCGGTCCTCTGCCAGGCGGCGCAGCAGAAGGGCGACCTGCAGGAACGAACCGGAGCCGGTGGCGCCGGCCAGAGAGCCGGTGACCAGGATGTTGATCGCTCCATCGAACTCCATCCGGCCGTCGTGCCGGCCCAATTGCGACAGGATGTCCCCGACCCGGTTCTGTACGGCGCCCGTCTTCAGCGATGTGAACAGCGCCAGATGCGACAGCATTCGGATCTGCGCCGCCCCGTCCAGCAGCCGCATGTTGAGCAGGGTATCCGGCAGCCCTTCCCGGGGCAGACAGAACGACTGTTCGACCTCGGGATACTTGGACAGGATCTGGTAGATCGTATCGGTGGAACTGGTCTGGATGCGGTTACGGTTGCCGATGGCCTGCAGGCGCGACATGTCATTGGCGTCCGTGTCGAAGCCGATCACGGCCAAGCGTCCCGCCGACACCGCGCTCATGGCTTTGGCTCGTGCGTAGACTCCTTCGGCGATCTCGCACCCGGTTCCGCCGACCCCCACCAGCAACGTCGGCCGAAAGCGCGCCTGCTCTACCATGCTCGTCATCCCCATGAACGGCCCCGTGAACGGCCCCGTGAACGGCCCCGTGAACGGCGTCGAGCGCCGGGCTTGTCGATTTCCTGTCCAGAAGCGCAACGAAACGCCTGAGAGTGAGCGATCCGGTCATTCGCCGATGATGTTCGGTGGGTCCAGCAGGTTTTCTTGCAATACCCTGTTTACTTTCCCGTCATCTGACCTTCTTCTATTTTTGACCCCTACCGCCAGCATCGTGAATGCAATTCCCAAACCAGAACTCAAAAAATATCCAAATATAATAGAATATGCCGATGCATATCCTGGGGAGTGCGATTTTATTTTTGTAGATATATTGTCAGCAAAAGAATACAGCCTGTTGATTCGTAAGCTGTGATCTTCATTACTGCAGGAACTTGGTCTGTCTGATCGCTCGGCAGAATTCTCGACTACAAAGCATTTCTCCCAATTTTCGATCTCTGACTTGAAGTTCTCGATGTTCTCAATCGTAGCTTCGGCATCCCGCACTCTGGCTACGAGAAATTTATGCTCGATCCTCTCCATGGTGTCTTTGAATTTGGCAAGTTCTCGAGAAATAACCCCGAGCTGAGACCCCGCTCTGTAGCTCGCTTCGTTCAGGTGATCCATTTCTTCAATACTTGTTACATACCTTGCGTATCCTCTAAGGCCGATTATATAAGGCAGACACCCATTGGCCTTCGCGATGCTCTCGAATTTTGCGATTTTTTCCTCTGAACCCTGTGAGTCTATTTTTTCAGGCAGTATTGTTCCGTGATTTTTTGCAGCGAGAAGGGCAAATGCGCTGACGGCGAACAGGTTGCCGTTCTTTGCAGTCTCGACCAAAGGGCTCAAGCACTGGCGCAACTTCGCCATCAATGTGATTGCTCACGGGGCTGGCTGAGCGCACGCTGCCGGCCGGGCCACCCGCGCATTGGGGGTGGCTGGCGATCAGGTTGTTGCGCGGCGACTCGGGATATGAGTCAACATCTCCATGACGGTTCCGC
>JAEZED010000162.1 GCA_023417885.1 Planctomycetota bacterium | reverse complement strand
CGGCAGGTGACCCATGCCGCGGCCCTTTGGGATATCGCAAGGCACTCGCCTATCAGGCGGCCTCTTCCGTTTCCGTCGGAACGACGCTGGCGGCCGGGAGGTTGATCCGGATCGGCTGCGACGCCGGCCCTGATTCTCCCTTGCCGTTCTGCCAGAAGGCGCTGATCCATGCCGTGTCGCCCGTCTCACTCGGCGGGAAGGGGAGCACCACGTCCGTCCGCGTGACTGTGGCGGCGAAATCCCACTCGTGCACCGAGGCCGGCGCCGTCTCGCCGACGTGGCTGAAGACAACGGCGCCCGTGCAGAAACGTGGCTTCGCGCGGGTGTTCTCGTCGCCGCGGAGCTGGATATACACCCGCCGATCCTCGACGCGGTTCACAACGACGATCGGCTTGACGATCGGCGCCGGGTGGCGGGACGGCTGGGCGCGAACGGTGACGCCCGCAGCGAGCTTCATCGCATCCGTCACACCGGGCGTGAACTGGACAATCCCGACAACGGCGCGGGCGAGCCGCCGCATCGCCTCCATCTTCTCATTCTTCTCAGCGATGGTCACCTTCGTGCGCGTCGTCTGGTTCTGGACGGTGGCGAGGGCGGCCGCCGCGGCCGTTACTGCCGCGCTGAACTCATCCATGAGTTCAACCGACACCTTGTAACCGGGCATATTGGCGCCCACGACCGCGACCAGGTTCTGGCAGACGGCCAGTTGGTCCGACTCGCGGGTGGGCATGTAGCTCTTGTTCCCCATACTTGATTCCTCCGTCGCAGGCAGACGAACGTTCCGCCAGGACTGGTACGCCTCCCCCGCAACACCCGCTACCCCAGAACGCCTTGCCCTGATTGCAGCCAAGCAGATGCGATGAAGGAACACTCCCTCTTTCGGCGCGACCGCGGGCGCCCTTCACTCGCCCAGGATAATTTTTCACATCGAAGTCGATCGATCTCGCGCGCTTGCGACACCACCCCGGTTGGTTGACCTTCTATAAGGAAGTCGAGTTCGACCGCGACCTCGCCCGCACCGGCCGTCTCCGTGCCGCTTGAGAGTTCTGCCGCGACCACCTGCGAGCCCTAGACCGCCTCCGATGCCTGGCGGCGCTACCTCCGCTACACCTACGCCACCGCCGGCGGAGAGGAGGCGCTGGAAGATCTCTTCCTGCGCCACAAGCAGGCGGGCGATGCTGACGACGACGGCGACCGCGCCGGGACTCATTGCCCTGAACCACGCTGACCACCCGAATGAACCGAGGCATCGGGCGAACAGAAGGGGGCCTTATTTCTGCGGGCCGAGTTCCAGTCGGGCCCTAATCCCTGTAACATTCCGCCCGCGGAACCCGCCTTCCGCTTCTCCTTTTCGTAGACGTGTGACGGCCGCACGAGGCCCAAGGCCACGAGCCATATGTTTGAGCAAGCCTTCAAGAACATCGACGACGTCCTCTGGAAGGACGCCGGCTGCACCAGCGAGCTGGACTACACCGAGCAGTCCTCCTGGCTCCTCTTCCTCAAGTACCTCGATGGACTCGAGCGCGACCGCGCGACCGAGGCCGAGCTTCAGGGGCGACGCTACGCCCACATCCTCGACCACCCCTACCGGTGGGAAACCTGGGCCGCCCCGAAGGACAAGGACGGCAAGCTCGACCACAACCGGGCGATGACCGGCCCCGACCTCAAGGACTTCGTCGACCGCTCCCTCTTCCCCTACCTCCATGCCTTCAAGCAGAAGGCGACCGGCCCCAACACGATCGAGTACAAGATCGGGGAGATCTTCGGGGAGATCAAGAACAAGATCCAGAGCGGCTACAACCTGCGCGACGTCATCGACCACGTCGACGAGCTGCGCTTCGGCACCCAGCAGGAGAAGCACGAGCTCTCCCACCTGTACGAGGCCAAAATCCGCAACATGGGCAACGCCGGGCGCAACGGCGGGGAGTACTACACGCCCCGCCCGCTCATCCGCGCCATGATCCGCGTCCTCAAGCCCGAGATCGGCGAGACGATCTACGACCCGGCCTGCGGGTCCGCCGGCTTTTTGTGCGAGAGCTACGAGTACCTCCGCCACCCCCCGGGGGGCAAGCTCACCACGGCCCAGCTCAAGACGCTGCAGGAGAAGACCTTCTACGGCAAGGAGAAGAAGAGCCTGGCCTACGTGATCGGGATCATGAACATGATCCTCCACGGGATCGAGGCCCCCAACATCGTCCACACCAACACGCTCGCCGAGAACCTCGCCGACATCCAGGAGAGGGACCGGCACGACATCATCCTCGCCAACCCCCCGTTCGGCGGGAAGGAGCGCAAGGAGGTCCAGCAGGGTTTCCCGATCAAGACCGGCGAGACGGCCTTCCTCTTCCTCCAGCACTTCATCAAGAGCCTGAGGGCCGGCGGGCGGGCGGGGATCGTCATCAAGAACACGTTCCTCTCCAACTCCGACAACGCCAGCCGCGCCCTGCGGGCCGAGCTGCTGACAAGCTGCAACCTGCACACGATCCTCGACATGCCCTCGGGCTCGTTCCTCGGGGCGGGCGTGAAGACGGTCGTCCTCTTTTTCGAGAAGGGCGCCCCCACGCGCAAGATCTGGTACTACCAGCTCGACCCCGGTCGCAGCCTCGGCAAGACCAGCGCGCTGAACGACGACGACCTGGCCGAGTTCGTCGCGTTCCAGCAGGATTACAAGCTCTCGCCGAAGAGCTGGGTCGTGGACGTGGAGCACGTGGACAAGGCCAGCTTCGACCTGACGGTGAAGAACCCGAACAAGGCGGAGGAAGCGGCCCTGCGCGACCCGCGCGAGATCATCGAGGAAATCAAGGCGCTGGACGCGGAGAGCGCGCAGATTCTGGAAGAGATCGGGGGGACGCTGTGAAGCCAGACTGGGAAACAACGACCATCGGCGAATCGTGCGAAGTCCTGAACGGCGGCACGCCCGACACGAAGGTTGCCGCGTATTGGAACGGCAAGCACGCGTGGATTACGCCGGCGGAGATGGGTAAGCGCCCAAGCCCGTACGTCAGCGAGACCGAAAGGAACCTTTCCGACGATGGGATGCGGAACTCATCGGCGAAGCTCCTTCCGCCGCACTCGGTCATTCTCTCGTCACGGGCGCCGATCGGGCACCTCGTCATCAACGAAGTGCCAATGGCGTTCAATCAGGGGTGCAAGGGGCTAATCCCCGGCAAGCGGCTCGACTACAAGTTCCTGTACTACTACCTGTACGCCAACGTTGACCTGCTGAACGCCCTCGGCACGGGGACAACGTTCAAGGAACTCTCGGCGACCCGACTCAAGGAAGTGCGGCTCCCCCTCCCGCCGCTGGCGGAGCAGAGGCGGATCGTGGGGATTCTGGATGAGGCGTTCGCGGGGATCGCGACGGCGACGGCCAACGCCCAGAAGAACCTCGCCAACGCCCGGGAGCTGTTCATCAGCACCCTCGACTCCGTCTTCAACGGGAACCGGGAGGGCTGGGCCGAGAAGCCAGTGAGCGCGCTTGCGGACCACTGCCTCGGCAAGATGCTCGACAAGCGGAAGAACCGAGGCACGCCGCGCCCATACCTGCGCAACCTCAACGTCCGCTGGTTCGACTTCGACCTCACCGACGTTCTGGAGATGCGGTTCGAGGATTCCGAGGCGGAGAAGTTCAGCGCCCGCCGAGGCGACCTGCTCATCTGCGAGGGAGGCTATCCCGGACGTGCGGCCATCTGGGACAGCGACGAACCGATCTTCATCCAGAAGGCAATCCACCGGGTGCGCTTCCACGAACCTGCGCACACGAAGTGGTTCCTGTACTACTTGCACCTCTGCGATGCGACCGGTGCCCTCCGCCCGCACTTCACGGGCGCGGGCATCCAGCACTTTACAGGACAGGCGCTGGCACGATTCCCCGTTCCCCTAGCGCCGGGACCCGAAATCGGCGACCACGTCACACGGTTCGAGCGAATGCGTGAGGAAACGGCACGGCTTGCCGAAGTCGCTGAGCGCAAGCTCGATGCGCTTGCCGCCCTGAAGCAGTCGCTACTGCACCAAGCGTTCAGCGGGCGACTCGAAGCGGGCGTGGGACGGGAGAAGGTCGGCGTCCACTGACCCTCCTGCCCGTGCAGGCTCGTGGACAACCCGTCGTTTTCCCTAACGGCGTTGCTCCCACTGCCGTCGCTTGGCTACTATTATCTTGCGTCTAGGGCCGGCAATCGCCGACCCGGGGTCAAGGCCTGACAAAGACTTAGACTCCGCCTTTGGCCAAGGCGTTGACAAGTGTCAACAGAAGGTCTTATAGTGCCAGCGAAGCGCAAGAGACACCCCGACGGCGAGATCGAAAAGGTTGTCCAGTATGCCGAGGCCCTCGGGTGGCGGGTGATGCCATGCAAGGGGCACGCTTGGGCCTACCTTTACTGCCCTCAGGACGATCGGACCGGCTGCAAGGTTGGGGTCTGGTCCACGCCCAAGAACGCGGGGAACCACGCCCGCCAAGTCCGCAGCCGCGTTGACTCGTGTCCACACCGCCAAACTGCCGACGATGAGGGGGATGGAAAAGAGTAAGAGAAAGACGATGGCCAAGAAGAGCCTCCAACCCTGCCAGCGCGAGTACGACTTCGCCCTGATCGTTGGTGGCGTCCCGGACCTCACCGACGAGGTGATGGATTCGTTCTTCAAGGCCGGTTGTGACGACGCGACTATCAGTCAACGCTCGGGGCTCCTGTTCATCGAGTTCAGCCGGACGGCGGACTCGTTCGAGGATGCCCTGATCTCGGCGATCCACAACGTTTGCGACGCGAAGGTCGGGGCCGAAGTCCTGCGCATCAACGAGTGCGACTTTGTCAGTGCAGCCGATATCGCCCGCAGAATCGGCAAAAGTCGCCAGCTCATCTCGCAGTACATCCAGGGCGAGCGGGGACCGAAGAACTTCCCCCCGCCCGCATGTTTCCTCGCCGAGGACAAGCCCCTTTGGGCTTGGTGCACCGTCAGCTACTGGCTCGCCGAGAACCAGCTTATCCGTCCTGAGGAAAGCCGGGAGGCGGAAGTGGTGGAGCTGATCAACAGCATCCTGGAGCAGCAGCGTCTGCGCCGGCGACATCCGGAGTTGGTCGATCAGGTCGCCAGCCAGCTTCATGAGACGTGCAACTGCGGTTAGAATGCCGCGGCCGTGAACGAAGCCGAAACCCGTGCCGAGCTCATCGACCCCGCGCTCAAGGCCGCGGGGTGGGGCGTCGTTGACGGCAGCCGAGTTCGGCGGGAGGTCATCACGCTCGGGCGGCTCGAGGGCAGCGGCAAGCGGGCCAAGGGGGACGTCGCCGACTACGTCCTGATCTACCGCGGGCAGAAGCTGGCCGTGGTCGAGGCCAAGAAGAAGGACGACCCGGACACGCTCGGCGTCGCCCAGGCCAAGCGCTACGCGGGCATGCTCAAGGCCCGCTTCGCCTACTCCACCAACGGCGTCGGCCTCTACCAGATCGACATGAAGACCGGCGCGGAGGGGCACGCCGACCGCTACCCCACGCCGGACGAGCTGTGGGAGACGGTCTACGCCGAGCGGAATGCGTGGCGCGAGGCGTTCGGGGCGGTGCCGTATGAGGATAAGGGCGGGCAATGGCCGCCGCGGTACTACCAGCACAACGCGATCAACGCCGTGCTGGAAACGATCGCCGCGGGTAAGGATCGCATCCTCCTTACGCTCGCCACCGGCACGGGCAAGACGGCCATCGCCTTCCACATCGCCTGGAAGCTCTTTCACAGCAAGTGGAACGTGCAGGACTGGCGTGCGAGCCTCGCCGGGGCAACTCCGGAGGCGGGTGGTGGGCGCCGCCCCCGCATCCTCTTCCTCGCCGACCGGAACATCCTCGCCGACCAGGCCTACCTCGACTTCTCGGCGTTCGAGGATGACGCGCTCGTGCGGATCGACCCGGAGATCATCCGCAAGAAGGGGAAGGTGCCGAAGAACGGCAGCGTCTTCTTTACGATCTTCCAGACCTTCATGACCGGCCGCGACGCCGAGGGGAACCCGGCCCCGGCGTTCGGCGACTACCCGCCGGACTTTTTCGACCTCGTCATCATCGACGAGTGCCACCGCGGCGGGGCCAACGACGAGGGGAACTGGCGCGCGATCCTGGAGTATTTTTCCCCCGCCGTTCAGCTCGGCCTGACGGCCACGCCCAAGCGCAAGGACAACGCCGACACGTACAAATACTTCGGCGAGCCGGTCTACGTCTACTCGCTGAAGGAAGGGATCAACGACGGCTTCCTCACCCCCTTCCGCGTGAAGGAGATGTCTTCCACGCTCGACGAGTACGTCTACACGCCGGACGATCAGGTGGTCGAGGGCGACGTGGAGCAGGGCCGGCGGTACGTCGAGACGGACTTCAACCGCGTCATCGAGATCCGCGAGCGCGAGGCCAACCGCGTCCGGCAGTTCATGCGGGGGATCGACCAGCGGCAGAAGACGCTCGTCTTCTGCGCCACGCAGGAGCACGCGCTGGCGGTGCGCGACCTCATCAACCAGTACAAGACGAGCACCGATCCGGACTACTGCCACCGCGTGACGGCGGAGGACGGGGCCGAGGGGGAGCGCTGGCTGCGCGTCTTCCGCGACAACGAAAAGACGATCCCGACGATCCTGACGACGTCGCAGAAGCTCTCGACCGGCGTGGACGCGCGGAACGTGCGGAACATCGTGCTGATGCGCCCGGTGCGGCAGATGATCGAGTTCAAGCAGATCATCGGCCGCGGCACGCGCCTCTACGAGGGGAAGGACTACTTCACGATCTGGGACTTCGTTAAGGCCTACGAGCACTTCTCCGACCCGGAATGGGACGGCGAGCCGGTGGAGCCGGAGCCGAAGGTGAAGCGGCCGAAGAAGGAGGGCGGCGACCCGGAGCCCGGGCCGGAGCCGGGCGAAGAGCCCGTTCCGCCGGAGCGGCCGAAGAAGATCAAGGTGAAGCTCGCTGACGGGAAGGAGCGCGAGATTCAGAACATGGTCGCCACGCGATTCTGGAGCCCCGACGGCACGCCGATCTCCGCCACCCAGTTCATCGAGCGCCTGTTCGGCCAGTTGCCGGCGCTGTTCAGGGACGAGGCGGAGCTGCGCAGGCTCTGGGGGCAGCCCGACACGCGCAAGGCGCTACTCGAAACGCTGAGCGAGAAGGGCTTCGGCGAGACCGAGCTGTCCGAGGCGGCGAAGCTCATCAACGCCGAGCAGAGCGACATCTACGACGTGCTGGCCTACATCGCCTTCACGAAGGCGCCGATCACCCGCCTCGAGCGCGTCGCGTCCCACCAGGGCCGCATCTTCACGAAGTACACCGGCGCCCGGCGGGAGTTCCTCGAGTTCGTGCTGATGCACTACGTCGACCAGGGCGTCGGCGAGCTCGACGCCGCCAAGCTCCCCGAGCTGCTGGAGCTGAAGTACCAGGCGATCGCCGACGCCGTCGCCCAACTCGGCCCCGCCGCCGCGATCCGCCAGATGTTCGTCGAGTTCCAGCCCGACCTGTACGCCGCGTGACGCTCAATCCCCTGCGTGCCGTGAGCTTCCGTTTATCGATTGCCGCAGGCCGGCGTCAGCGGGGCGGTCGTGTCCGCCGGAGGCTCGGGCGACATCGCCGCGACGCCGCTGGCCGTTCCCGGCGGGGCGGCGGGGCGGACAGGGGGGCGGGGGTTCAGGTCGTTAGGGGTTCCCGAGCCGTCCGCGTGCCCGGCCGACACGGGCGGCGGCCCGGCGGTCCATGAGCGAGGACCCAAAGAGATCGCCGGCAAACGCCGCGACCGGTTCGGCAGCCTTCCGGACGTGTCCGGAGCCCGTCCCGACATGTCCGGAGGTCTTCGGGACATGGCCGGAGCCTCTCCGGACATGGCCGGAGGTCTTGCGGACACCTCCCGAAGCGCTCCGGACATGTCCGGAAGTTCTCCCGACATGTCTTCTGAACCTCCGGACATGGCCGGAAGGGCTCCGGACATGTCTTGCGGTCTTCCGGAGTTGTCCGGAGACGCTTCGGACACCTCCGGAACCGCGGCGGACAACGCCCTTATCGCCCCGTTCCGCCTTGCCCGCCCATCATCGCCGTTATTCGCGGACCGTTCCCCGGATAGGGTCCGTAGATGGGGGTTGGCAGAGGGTAGATGGGGGGCGGCGGCGCGCGGGAGTGGCACCCCGTCGCCGCGGGCCGCTACATTGCCCGGCATGCCGACCGTCAGGATGCTCCACATCGCCATCGGCGGCGCCGGGCCCTTGCAGACGGCGCCCCCGCTCATGGACGACGCCGTGAACATGTCGCTCGCCCAGCGGTTCCGACGTCGCCTGATCGACACGCCGCGATGGTTCCTCGAGGGAATCGCCATCCGCGACTATCCGCTGGTCCGCGTGGAGTGGGTCTCCCTCTGCGCGACGGCGGGGCTGGTGATTCTCCGCGCCGCCGAGGCCGAGCCGGAGGTCTTCTGTCTCCTGCTCAGCGGGGTGGAGAGCGAAGAGGAGCTGGCCTCGGTGCGTGTCCACGCCCCGATGTTCGAGCCCCTCTGGCAGAAGGTGGAGGCGATGGCCCCCGGCTCGCGCGCCGTCAGCCTCTACCGCACCCCCTCCTGGGCGGCCAACCCGTCGGTCACGACGATCCTGGGCGCCCTGGCAAACGCCTTCTTCGCGCAGTTCGGCGTGTCGGAATGAGGGGCGGTGGAGGCAGAGGCACGGAGGCACGGAGGGTCCGGAGAAAGATCACTGCGCTTCCCCGGGTGCCGCGGCTGCCGCTCTGGGAGGCCCGTCGGCCCACGGGGTAAGGGCGGATTTCTCTTGCTGCGGCTTCCTCACCTCGGGTATGACTTGCCTGCCACGGTGCCGTCGCGGTGCGGCCGGTGCACGCGTGGAATCCATATCCCCGAAAGGATGGTCATGAAGTCTGCCTTCGCTGCTCTGGCCACGATCCTCCTCGCCGTCGCGAGTCCCGCCGCGGCCGATTCCGTCACGTTCGACTTCGTCGGAGGCTTCGGCGCCATCGATCAGGCCCCCGACTCAGTCTCGCTCTATGTGACGGCGGGAGACAGTAGCCTCTCTCCGCGCCTTTTCGACGGCATTTACACCGCGGCCGACGTCGGAACGACCTTCGTCGAGTTGCCGGGCAGCGCCGGCTTCGATTTCGTGACCGGCTTCCTGAGTGACGGCGACCTCAATGACAGGGTGTACGTGTGGTTCACCACGCCCCTTGTCGGCGGGGGAAACTCCCGGCTCGAATCCGATGCCACCGGTTTCCCTGCACCGCCAAGCGACCTGCTGGGGTATGACATCACGCACATCACGCTCACGTTCAACTCACTGACCTTTGGGATTATGAACGAGCTGCCAGCGCTCACTTACAGCGCCGACCTCACGTTTCACTACACCGCATCGGTCGTCCCCACGCCCAGCGCCGCCTTCGGCGGCCTGGCCCTGCTCGCCCTCGCCGGCCTGCGGCGCCGGTGATCGCAAGGGGCGAAGAAGAAACAAGGCAGCCCGACCCCGCAATAGCCGCGGCGCCGCGTGCCGCTGGTGGGGTGCTCAGTAAACACGGAGGCACCAAGGCACGCAGGCACGGAGGCACGGAGGGTGCGGAGGAAGATCGCGATGCCGGTGCTGCCCTGACAACTTGCCTGCCGAGTATCCAGGGCAGGGCCCCGTTGACAGATCGTGGCGACTGGGCCAGAGTCGACCCATCATGCCGCGGCCGCGCAAGCTCCTGAAGTTTCTCGGCGATGTTGCGTGGTCTCCCGTCGGGGAGGAGAGCAGCGGCACGATTCGTCGCGCGATTCTGCGGAACGGTGAGGAACTCGTCATTGGATTGGCGAGCGCCACCGGCCCCTACTCGCTCACGCTCCACCGCCGCGAGGGTGACGACTACGAGGGGACCTGGTCTTATCGCGACGGGCAACAGGCACGTTCAGACAGCGTGACAGCCACGCTCTACAGGGCTGCGAATGACCGAGTCCTGCTCTTCGGCGAATGGCGGGAGGACGGGGAGGTATATCACTGGTGGGCACACTTTCACGCCGTCGAGTCGTTCCCGGACGAGCGGCATTGAAGAATGCAGCCTGATCGGCCGCAAGCTTTAGAGATCGCCGCCGCTAGCGCCGGCCCCACGCCCGCCGGCAGCTCGGCGAACGAACCGGGGGGAACGTGCAAGGGGAAAACCGGAGCGGTGGCGTCACAGCGACACTTCGGGCCGACGAGCTTCACGGGCACCCTGTAGACGAAGCCCTTGAAGTTGGTTTTTTCCGGCGGGCCGATCACGTCCGCCACCGCCACAACGTGCTTTCCCCCGCCGCTGCAGTAGTAGATCAGCCTGGCGCCACCATCCGCGTACGCCGCCTGGATCTTCTTTGGCTTGTTCCTGAAGAAGACGTGATTGAGCACCTCGGGCCAACCGTCGCGTGGCTTGCCTTTCTCCGTCGTTGTCTTCGCCTTCCACCACTCCACCGGCGGCCGCTTGCCGTCACCCAGGGACATTCGGAACCATCGCATGCCGGGAGTGTAGTGGATGGGGGTAGGAGTTAGGAGTTAGGAGTTGGGAGTTGGGAGTTGACGGGGGCAAAGGCGCTCTCTCTTCCACTTCGTGCCTCCGTGCCTCCGTGCCTCCGTGCCTCCGTGACTTCTGAGCGTCCTTCCTGCGCCACGCGGTGCCGCGGCTGCCTCGCTCCGTCGCTTCTTCTCTTCGTGCCTTCGTGCCTCCGTGCTTCCGTGCCTTCTGCACAGCGCCCTCTCCGCCTCGGCCTGCGGCCTCGGCACCTCTCCCGGAGGGAGAGGCGTTAGAGCGCGCTCCGCTCGGTCCCCTTCGTCGCTCGGTCGCTCCGTCGCTGCGTCTCTTGCCTCCGCCCCTTCGTCGCTCCGTCTCTTCGTCGCTTCGTCG
>JAEZED010000026.1 GCA_023417885.1 Planctomycetota bacterium | reverse complement strand
ACTCCCGCTGCCACCACCACTTCCGCCACCTCCCGCGCCGCCGCTTCCGCCAGTCCCGCTCCCTCCGGCGCCGCCACCGTCGCTTCCCGCGCCGGCTCCGTCAGACGTGCCGGCATCGCCGGGCGTCGCGGGCGTGGCGCCGGTGCGATCCGGCAGGCTGCGCTCGCCCGGCTCTTCCTGCGGGCGACGCACGTCGGCGCTGCTGCGCGCCAGCGCCCGCCGACCCTGCGACGTCTCCGCCTGGAGTTCGCTCAACGGCACCGCGGCCGTGTAGGTGGGGGGGATCACCGTCCCCTCGTAGATCCGCTGCTCGTTCGGCGGATCGACGATGAGGGCGAAGGGGATCAGGAGGATGTTCCCGGCGGCCACGAGCGGCTCGGTGAGCGGTGCGATCCGCCGGCGCCTCAGGAACTCGTCGGTTCCCTCGTCGCCCAGGTCCCACTCGAAGGAGGTGTTGGTCGGCCCCGCCAGCACGTTGCCACTGCCGTAGTAGGCGCTGGTGCGACGCCAGTCGCGCAGCGCCATCGCCTCGTCGACCTTCACGGGCTGCTGCGCGATCCGGGCGTACTCCGGCTCGTTCGTCCCCTTGCACCCCAGGCTCGAGCCGGCAAGGGCAAGGGCGGCCGCGAGGCAGATCATCCGCTTGATGGGAACAGGTCTGTTCATTGCTCGCTGCTACGTTAGCACGGGCCGTTCCACCGGCAAACTGACGGCCGCGAAGCGGGCCTAGTCACGGCTCTGCTCCTCCAGGAGCCGCTCGCGGCTCTCCTGCATACGCTGGTCGGCCTCGAGGGCCGAGGCAGCGTCGAGCGGCTCGTCCATCGGCCGAGTCTCGGGCACGGAATCGCATCCGGCGACCAGCAACAGCGGAACGGACAGAAGCAGGAATCGGAGCAGGGACATCTGTTTGCATCTCCTCTTGGTGTGAAACACAACCCTCGCGTGGGGCTGTTACTGATGTTAAGCTGACTCGCGCCGGTTCGGTGGGGCGGCGGGCTGAGTCCAGTTTCGGCCCCGGGTTCGAACCACGCGACATCACCCAGCACCACCAGAAGGAGACCCCATGCGCATCCGGATCATCTCAGCCGCCCTCGTGGCGACGCTCGGCCTCGGCATCGCCCTTGCGGTTCCCGCCAGCGGGCAGGAGCAGCAGCAGGACAACGCCGCCCGTCCCGCGCCGGTGAAGTTCCCCGGCTCGTTCTACTTCACGCCGCGACCCCCCGAATACATCGCGATGGAAGGCAAGCCCGCCCCCGAGCTTGCCCTGACCGATTTCATCAAGGTCGAAGGCTTCACAAACGACGACCTGAAGGGGAAGATCACCGTCGTCGATATCTGGGCCACCTGGTGCGGCCCGTGCATCGCCGCCATCCCGAAGAACAACGAGATCGCCGCCAAGTACGCCGATCAGGGCGTCGTGGTGCTCGGCGTGTGCAGCAGCAGCCGCGGGCAGGAGACCTATGCCCAGGCGGTGCAGAAGCACAACATCCAGTACCCGACGGCCAAGGATCCGGAGCTGAAGACGCAGAAGGCGTGGAACGTGAAGTTCTACCCGACCTACGCGATCGTCGATCGCGAGGGCGTCGTCCGCGGCATCGGCCTCAAGCCGGGCAATCTCGAGGATGCGATCAAGATGCTCCTCAAGGAGCAGCCCGCCACGAACGACGGTGGCGAGGCGCAGGTCGCGGGCGGCGAAGCGGGCGAGTGAGCCTGCGAAAACGCCCCAATAACATCAGCATCGCCGGGTCGCGGGTCGCACGCCCGCGGCCCGGCTTGTTTCGTTCGCTGGGGTCGCCTCGTGGTGATGCCCCGCCTATGACCCTTCATGTCTTCGCGCCAGGAACTCTGCCGGCGGACGGCCCAGGCTCTGCGGGAAAGGCGGGAAGATCTCGCCGCCATCCCCGTCCTGTGCGGGTTTGACGGCTTCATCGACGAGATCTGCGGCGTCGTCGAGACGCGCGGGCCGGCGGGGGAGCCGGCGACCGTGCCGACCATTGACCGGCTGGCGCGGAAGATCGCCGGCGCCGCAGGCCAGAGCAGCAACTACGAGATCCTCGTCCGCCGCGTCAAGATCGGGGGCAACGGCCCGATCATGGCCGACGCGCTGGCCAGGCTCGGCCTGGACGTCACTTACGTCGGCAACCTCGGGTACCCGGATCTGGACCCGATCTTCTCCGACTTCGCCCGCCGCGCCGACGTGCGGAGCATCGCGCCGCCGGCCCACACCGATGCGCTGGAGTTTGAGGACGGCAAGCTCATGCTCGGGAAGCTCGAGCCGCTCGCGGAGATCACCTGGGAGAACATGACGCGCAGGCTCGGCCCGGAGACATTCGAGCACCTCCTCTCGCGTTCGCGCCTGATCGGCATGGTCAACTGGACCATGATCCCGCAGATGAGCCGCATCTGGGCAAGGCTCATCGCCGACGTCCTTCCCCAGCTCCCGGAAAGCCGCCACGGCCGGCGCGCGGTCTTCATCGATCTCGCTGACCCCGAGAAGCGCACGCGCGACGACCTGCGCTACGCACTGCGCCTGCTGGCGAAGATGCAGGAGCACGTCGATGTCACGCTCGGCCTCAACCTCAAGGAGGCCCGCCAGGTCTGCGGCGTCCTGGGGATCGCCTGCACCGACGACGCCCAG
This sequence comes from Planctomycetota bacterium, assembly GCA_023417885.1. Taxonomy (GTDB): domain Bacteria; phylum Planctomycetota; class Phycisphaerae; order Tepidisphaerales; family Tepidisphaeraceae; genus JAEZED01. The sequence goes on along the minus strand of JAEZED010000026.1, from coordinate 6,364 downwards.
AACCTCGACATCGCCGCTGGCATACGCGGCGAGCTTGAGCTGGATTGCTGCGTCGTCCATCCCCGGACCGGCGCCGCCGCGGCCACGTTCGAGGACCGTGCCGACGTGCCCGGCCCCTTCACGCGCCAGCCGAAGATCAGCACGGGCGCCGGGGATCACTTCAACGCCGGCTTCGTCGCCGCCCGCCTGCTCGGCCTCCAGCTCGACGCCTGCCTCTGCGCCGGCGTCGCGACCAGCGGGCATTACGTCCGCACCGCCCGCTCCCCCGACGCCCAGGGCCTCGCCGACTTCATCGAGAGCCTTCCCGATCCGGAAGAATCCGGCGGCTGACGGCTCTGCGTAGACTCGCTCGATGCAGGTGCTCTCCGGGCTCGATTCGCTGGCGAAGCTGCCACGGGCGGCGGCGCTGTCGGTGGGGAACTACGACGGCGTTCACCTCGGTCACGCCCACATCATCCGGAAGATGGTCGAGGCCGGCCCCAGCGCCGTCGCGCTGGTCACGTTCGAGCCGCATCCGCTCAGCGTCCTCAAGCCGGCCATTGCGCCGCCAAGGCTCACGCCGGTGCCGCTGAAGCGCGACCTCCTCCGCGCCGCCGGCGTCACCCACCTCGTCGAGCTCGAGCCTACGGCCGAGGTCCTCAGCGTCACGGCGGAGGAGTTCTGGGCTCGCCTGCGCGACGACGCTCGGCCGTCGCACATCGTCGAAGGCCCCGACTTCAACTTCGGCAAGGGGGCGCGCGGCAACGTCGGGAAGCTGCGCGAATGGACGCGCGACAGCGGCGTCGCCTTCACCGTCGTCGAGCCGTACCAGGTCACGCTACCGGACATGCACGTCGTGCCTGTCAGCAGCAGCCTCGTGCGCTGGCTCGTCGCCCGCGGCCGCGTGGCCGACGCCGCGGCATGCCTCGGCCGTCCGTACACGCTCCGCGGCAAGGTGATCGAAGGCTACAAGCGCGGCCGCACGATCGGCTTTCCCACGGCAAACCTGGATGTTGGCGACCAGCTCGTGCCGGCTGACGGCGTCTATTCGGGCGTGGCGCACGTGGATGGCGCCGAGCACCGGGCGGCCGTCAGCATCGGCACCTCGCCCACCTTCGAAGGCGCCCGGCGCCAGGTCGAGGCGTACCTGCTCGACTTTTCCGGCGACCTCTACCGCAGGCAGATGGATCTCGCGCTCGTCGGATGGGTCCGCGACCAGCTGCGCTTCCCGAGCGTCGAGCGCCTCATCGAGCGGATGAACGCCGACATCGCCCTCATCGCCGGCTGACGGGGGCGATTATGCCCGGATGTCCGCTAAAGTCGCTCAATGCCCAACGACGCCGTGCAGCAGATGATCGACGCACTCGCCGGGTGCCGGCGCGTGCTGCTCACCACACACGCCAGCCCTGACGGCGACGCGCTCGGCACCACCGCCGCCATGGCGCTGGGCCTGGAACGCAAGGGGATCGAGGCCGAATGCCTCATCCTCACGCCCCAGCCGTTCAAGTACGAGTTCGTCTACGGCGATGCGAACATCAAGTGGCACTTCATCGGCGACGTGAAGGATGTCCCTGGGCTGCTGGCGAAGTTCGACGCACTGCTCGTCTGCGACACGGGCACCTGGTCGCAGCTCCCCGGCCTGCGTGAGCCGGTTACCGCGTTCACGGGGCGGAAGCTCGTCCTCGATCACCACGTCACCCAGGAGGACTGGGCGGATCTGAAGCTCGTGGACACGCAGGCCGGCGCCGCCGCTGAGATCGCCATGACCCTGCTGAAGCGCTGGGAGGTCACGATCGACGCGGCGCTCGCCCAGCCGCTCTACGTCGCGATGGCGACCGACACCGGGTGGTTTGCATACTCCAACACGAGCGCCCGCACGATGCACCTCGCGGCCGAGTGTCTCGAGGCGGGCGTCGAGCCCAACACGCTCTACCAGCGGCTCTACCAGTCGGAACGCGCCCGGCGCATGATGCTCCACGCGGCGGGATACAGCTCCCTGGAACTCCTCGCCGACGAGCGGCTTGCCGTGATGCAGGTGACGGCCGACGACTTCCGTCGCACGCAGACGAAGATGCCCGCGACGGAAGACCTCGTGAACTGGCCGATGGCGATCGGTTCGGTCGAGATGTCGATCTTCCTGGCTGAGAATGCCGACGCAGCGGGCGGCAGGCCGGTCAAGCTCAGTTTCCGGAGCAAGGGGCAGGTGGACGTAGCCAAGCTTGCCGAGACGTTCGGCGGAGGCGGGCATCCGCGTGCCGCCGGCGCGCGGATCGACGCGCCGCTCCCCGAGGCGCGACAGCGCGTCATCGAGGCCGCGCTGGGGCACTTTCCGCAGGCTTAGCGCGGCCTGCCCGGCTTGGTCGAGTCGCCCGGGCGCGTTAGCATCGCCCGCGGCACCGCCTGGAGGATTGCAGTACCCATGGCCCGCGTATCGCTCACGAATGTCTCGAAGATCTACCCCGGCGGCGTGAAGGCCGTCGACAATGTCAGCCTCGACATTGCCGACGAGGAGTTCGTCGTCCTGGTCGGCCCCTCCGGCTGCGGCAAGAGCACGACGCTGCGAATGGTGGCGGGGCTGGAGGAGATCAGCTCTGGCATGATCTCGATCGGGGAGCGGGTGGTGAACAACGTCGCCCCGAAGGACCGGGACATCGCGATGGTCTTCCAGAACTACGCGCTCTACCCGCACATGAGCGTCTACAGGAACATGGCCTTCGCCCTGAAGCTGCGGCGCGTGCCCCGGGCGGAGATCGACCGCCGCGTCCGCGAGGCGGCGCGCATCCTGGACATCGAGCACCTCCTCGAACGCAAGCCCAAGCAACTCTCCGGCGGGCAGCGGCAACGCGTGGCGGTGGGGCGGGCGATCGTGCGCGATCCGGCCTGCTTCCTGTTTGACGAGCCGCTCTCCAACCTCGACGCCAAGCTGCGCGTGACGACGCGCGCCGAGCTGAAGCGCCTGCACAATCGCCTGAAGACGACCACGATCTACGTCACGCACGACCAGGAAGAGGCGATGACGCTCGGCGACCGCATCGTCGTCATGAAGGACGGCGTCATCCAGCAGGCGGACACGCCCCTGGAAACATACCAGCGCCCCGTCAACCGCTTCGTCGCCGGCTTCATCGGGATGCCCCCGATGAACTTCTTCCACGGGATGATCAAGGACGAAGGCGGCCGGCTCGTATTCGAGGAGGGCGCTCTCAAGAACGCCCGCCGCGCCGGTGGAGATGAGGACGGCGACGGCACGCCCGGCGAATCGACCGACGGCCCAATCCTCCTCGTGGGAGAGCTGGCGATGCCGGGCGACGGCTTCCGCCTCGCCCTACCCCCGGGCCTTGCGGCCCGCGTCGCGGAACACGCTGGGCGCCACGTTGTGCTGGGCATCCGGCCGGAGCACTTCGAACTGAACGGGCACGGCGGGGGCGGGTCGCTGGAGGCGATGATGAACGTGGTCGAGCCGCTGGGGAGCGACATGGACGTATATCTCTCGACGCGTCACCACCCCCACGTGGTGGCCCGGGTGTCGGCCACAACCGGCCTGAAGGTGGGGGAGATGGCGGGGCTGAGCATCGACCTGGAGCGTGCCCACGTCTTCGAGCCGGAGGAGACGGGGGCGAATCTCTCGCTCGCGACGGAGCAGGTGGGCGTGGCCTGACGGCCCGGCGGGCACTTCCGGCGCCCTGTCCGGGGCCGGGAGAACGGCGGGATCGGTTTTCGATTTTTCGTAAGTCCAACGCCTGCTGCGTCCGGTTGACGTTGGAACTTGGGGGCTTTACTGTTGGATGAGCCGCTGGGCAGGCGTTTTGCATCGCCGTCCGGCGGATCGTGCGTGTTCCGGCAGAGGATGCCGGAGGACGCACCCTTCGCCCGGCGACGGTCGCCGCGCGAAAGGCCTACGTGTTTTGGCCCGGAGATGACCGGGATGAACCTGAGCCAGCCCAAGTGGCACCAGAGCCCGCCGCGGCTGTCGTTGGAGCGCTTTATGACTCGTATGCGATGAGCCAGCGCCCCACGACATTCTCCGGCAGGCCTTGGACGTCGGTTTCGCGCCGGCGCTCCGACTGGCCCGGCCCCGCCTGATCCGCCGAGAGGAACTCGGCCGGTCGTCGCGGGGAGCGTTCATCCCCGCCGCGTCCGGCTCAAGCCACGTGGGCCGCCCGAAGTTCGGGCGGCTTTTTGTATTGGTGGCGGCACAACTGAATAGACAACCCGGACAACCGAAATGAACGCCGAGCTGCTTCGCATTGTTGACAATATCGCCAAGGACAAGGGCATCGAGAAGGAGAGCGTCTTCCTCGACATCGAGCAGGCGATCGCATCCGGTCTGCGCCGGCAGTACAACGTGGAGGACGCCTCGGAGTTCCAGGTCCAGGTCACCCGCGACACCGGCGACATCAGGATCTACCGCAGCGGCGAGCACCTTCCCCTCGAGGCGATGGGACGCATCGGCGCGCAGACCGTGAAGCAGGTGATGATCCAGCTCCTCCGGCAGGACGAGCGCGGCAGCATCTACGACGAGTTCAAGGACCGCGTCGGCACCATCGTCACCGGCACCGTCGCACGCTTCGAGGGGCCGACGATGATCGTCAACCTCGGCCGCGTCGAGGGGATCATGCCCCGCAGCGAGCAGATTCCCGGCGAGTACCACAACGAGGGGGAGCGCATCCAGGCGCTCATCGTCGAGGTGCGCGACACGCCCAGCCAGGTGAAGATCATCCTCTCGCGCTCCCATCCCGAGCTCATCCGCCGCCTCTTCGAGCGCGAGGTGCCGGAGGTCGGGGAGCGGACGATCGAGATCAAGGCCCTGGCCCGCGAGCCGGGCGCCCGCACCAAGCTGGCCGTCTCCAGCATCGACGCGAAGGTCGATGCGGTCGGCGCCTGCGTCGGCGTCCGCGGCAGCCGGATCAAGAACATCGTCGAGGAGCTGGGCGGGGAGAAGATCGACATCGTCCGGTGGAACGAGTCGAGCCAGATCCTCATCGCCAACGCCCTGAAGCCCGCGGAAGTGGCCGAAGTGAGCCTCTGCTTCGAGCTGGGCCGGGCGACGGTCGTCGTGAACGAGGACCAGCTGTCGCTGGCGATCGGCAAGCGCGGCCAGAACGTGCGTCTTGCGGCCCGGCTGACCGGGTGGGACGTGGACATCCTGACCCCGCAGGAGTTCCAGGAGAACATCGAGCGCCTGGAGCGCACTCTGCGCCAGGTGCCGGAGGTGCAGGAGAACCAGGAGTTGATCGACAAGATCATCGCCCTGGGCCTGATCGACGTGCGCGACATCGAGGAAGTCGGGGAGCAGCCGCTGATCGACGAGCTCGGCGTCGAGGAAGACCTTGCCGAGCGCATGGTCGATGTCTGCACCGAGGAAGCCAAGATCGTGATGAAGGAGCAGGAAGTGAAGAAGAAGGCGGAGCAGGAGGCCAAGGAGGCCGCCCGCCACGCGCTGCTGGCCGGGGCGCCCCTGGACGGCGGCGGCGCCGACTTCCCGCCCCCCGAGACGTTCGCCTCTTCCGGCGCCGGATTCGGCGAGCAGGCCGGCATCGATCCCGCGTCGTCCCCGTCCGTGCGACCCGAGCCCGAGTCCGAGAGCGGCTCGGCGGGCAACCTTGACGTGGACGCGGGCGAAGGCGTCGATGATGCAGGTGCCGAGGCGCTCGGCGACGCCGCCGAGCAGATGCGCGGCCCGATGGAGTCGGCCGACGGATATGCACCGGAAATCGTCACGCACGACGAGAACGGGAGCGGCGGAGACGAGTTGAGCCCGGAGGAGCGGGCGATCCACGGCCCCGACGGGCGTTACCTGTCGGAGACGTCGGATCCTGCGGCGAAGGAGTTCGCCGACGAACAGAGCGAGGAGGCGGCGCTGGCTGAAGGCCGGTTGCCGCCGCAGAATCCACCCACGGGTGGATAAATGCGGAGACCGGGCCCCGGGCATCGACCCGCCGGGGGCATTCGGACGTATGACTCGGGTCGGCTCCCTCCGCCGGACGGCGGGTTTCGGGAGCAGGCGCATGATGGCGACGGAACGGCATCGGCACGAAGTGTTCCGTGAGATTCTGAACGTAAGCGGCACGACCGCGGGAGATCGTTTTGGCAAAAGGCATTCGCGTCAGCCAGCTCGCCAAGGAGCTGGGCATCAAGAGCAAAGACATCACCGACAAGCTGGCGGCCGAGAACATGACCACGGGCGACGGCAAGAAGTATGCTGCCTCCAGCACGGTGAGCGTCGGCTTGTCGATGACGATCCGCGAGTGGTTCGCCGGCGCCGACAGCGAGGGAGGCGGCACCGCCGTCGAGATCGCCCCGCCCGTGAAGGCCGAGGTCAAGAAGAAGGTGCGCCGCAAGCAGGCCGAGACGCACGACGGGGACGAGGAGGAGGGCGGTGTGGCGA
>JAEZED010000186.1 GCA_023417885.1 Planctomycetota bacterium | reverse complement strand
GGGCTACATCTCGCGAATTGATACGGAGACCTGGGCGGCGTCGCTAGCAGCGGCGCCGACCGGCCTGATCCCGCGCATGGCGCGGGCGGCCTCGGTCGAGCTCTCGGGATGGAACCGCGGCCTACTCGAGGCGCTGCTCGGCCTCGATGACGAGCTCCAATTCGACCCGCGCGGCGTCCTAGAAGCTGCCGCGGCCGAGGGCGTCGGCGGTCGCGCTACGTGCTGGGAAGACGGTCTCGTCGACGTCTGGGAGGACGATGTCCGGGTCGATACGCTCGCGCTCCTCGCGACGCGGCGGTGCGAGGAGGTCGCGAAGAGGATTTGGCGCGGCCACGTCCGCGTGCTCTTTCCCTTCCTCGACGACGTCCGCACGGCGATCGTCCGCCGCCATTTGCCGGCGTTGTCGCGGCTCGTTTCGCCGGCGACGCCGTGGTCTCGGCCGCCGTCGGCGAACTATCCGACGCCGCCGGTCCGCATCGACCCCTTCCAGCTCGAACTCCCGGAGATCCGCATGGTCGGCGGGCATCTGCTCTCTGGGAACGAAGTCCATCTATGCCGCAAGGGCAACGCGCTCCGGGCTATGATGGCGCATCTCGACCCGGCGCCGTTGGCGAAGGTGCAGGAGTTGGCAGATCTCTGGGAAGCCGCCGACGAGTGGCTTCCCAAGGAGGAGGTTGGCTGGGACTGGCCGCGGTGCGGGCAGCGCCTGACGCTCATGGTCGGACCACCGGGCGCCGGGAAGAGCACCTGGGCGGCGCGCAACCACCCCGAGGGTATAGTCTCGACAGACGCTATCCGCGGGGAGAGCCCGCGGCTGCTCGAGCCCCAGGTCTTTGCGGTGGCGCGCGAGCGCGTCCGGAAGCTCCTTGCCTGCGGGCGCGACGCGCTACTCGACGCGACCAACCTAGAGGCGGCGCATCGAGCCTTGAACCGGTCGGTGGCGCCCCCGTGGGTGAAGGTGCGCTACGTCGTTGTTGATCGGCCGCTCGAGGAGAAGATCCGTGACGGCGGCTGGCGCAACGCGCCGGACAAGCAGGGTATGATCGAGGAGGGGCACGAGGTCTTCGCGACGGGCGTCGCCGAAGCCCTCGCTGGGGACGGCGTCCCTGGCATCGAGGTGGTGGACGCGGTGCGGCACTCAGTTAATGCTTTAGCTTGAGGGAATATGCGGTCATGCGATGTCGGAGTAGCGCGCCGGCCGCATCGGCCGGTAGCGGGCGGCGTCCAGGCGGCGATCGCCATCGGCGTCACCCACACGGTGTTGTCAACTTCGTTGGCGGTTGATGAGATGAGTGTCTGAACAACCATAAGCGTTGCGTGACGACATATCCGACATGATAATGGTTCATGAAATATTCCGCTAGTCGCAGCTCAGCGGGGTAAGAGGATGTCGGGTCAGGATCTGGAGAGCTATTGGCGCGGTCATTTTGAGGCCTGGAAGGGCAGCGGGCTGACGCTGAAAGCCTACGCTGAAGCCCATGGAATTGGACGTCGGGCTCTGGGCCGGTGGTCGCGCCGCTTTGCCGCTGCGGAGGAGGTGAACGCTCGCTGTCATAGGGATAGTCTTGGTGCTGTCCCTATGACGGCGAGCGCTCCCTTGGTGATGGAGATCGTCGAGGCGGCACCCCGCCGGCGGTATTGGTCGCAGGCGGAGAAAGAGCAGTTGGTGGCGGAAACCTACGAGCCGGGCGTGAGCGTGTCGCTGGTCGCCCGGCGGCGCGGGGTCGATCCCAGCCTGCTGTTCCGCTGGCGCCGCCAGATGCTCACCCCAGCCGAGCCGCCGCCCGTCTTTGCGCCGGTGGAGGTGGCGGACACCACGCCGGCTCTTCCCCTCACGTCGCCAGTTCCATGCGGTGCCGGCATGATCGAGATCGAGTTGGCCGGCGGACGGCTGCTGCGGGTCGGTCGGAATGTCGATGCCGAAGCATTGCGCCAAGTGATCAGCGTGCTGGAGCGGCCATGATGCTGTCGATCCCGGCTGGTGTGCGCATCTATCTGGCGCTGGAGCCCTGCGACATGCGCCGCGGCTTCGACGGGCTGGCCCTGCTGGTGCAGCAGTCCCTCGGCAAAGATCCGTTCTGCGGCCACCTCTACATCTTCCGAGGGAAATGTGCTGGACGCGTGAAAATTCTCTACGCCGATCAGAACGGCATGGCCGTCGCGGATGGTCTCAGTGAAAACTAGGTTTCGGGCCTGCCGTCGCTGGCATCGAACTTGCCGACCGTGGCTCCAACCACCTGGCCGGTGACCATGCTGCCGTCGCGCAGGATGGCAGACTTGAAGGTGCCCGTGATAATGGTTTCGTTGCGGGAGTTGTAGAAAGAGACCATGGCGGCTTGCTCTTCGCGTCGAGTTCCTGATGTTCGGCGAAGAGGCGCAGCGGAGCGCCTTCGATTGCTCCGCCGCCCGGTGCGATCTCAGCGCCAGCCGCGCGAGGTCTGCATGTGCTCCCAGCTCGTGCTCAGGTCTTCGTCCTCATAGATGACTTCGGGGGCGAGCGGATCCCTTACCTCGGCAGTGATTCCGTCGTCATCGAGCATCTCGTCTCCCTTGATCGGCAGACCCTCAGCGAAGGACGGAACGGCACTGCCGTCGGCGTCGCGCAGAATGCGCAAGGCCGACTCCCGCACCAGGGTCGCCGGTTCGCCGTTGATGATCGCCTGCACTATGTCCGATCCCCTGGTTCCGGCGTCGACCACCGCCTCATGGACGTTCCACGCGAACATGCCGGAGGCGACCTTTCCGCCGAACTCGGCCAGCCGGGCACGGAAGGCGGCGTCGTTCACTTCGACGGTGACCGGACGGGTTTTAAGGGTGTCGAGTGCGGCCGTCCTGTTCGGGAAACCGAAACCCCGGGCGACGGCTTCATCAAGGTGGCCGAGCTTCACCCCGTCGATCAGCGGACGAAGCAGATGCTTCACGTCGCGGAGGAAGTCGGCGGAACGAATCTGATATGAAGTACGGATGATGGCCATGCTGTCGGTCCTCTGGTGGCCGCGGTGCCTGCGGAAACCTCACCGGGCCTCTACTGAGGTCCGACGACATTCCATTGGAAGTCCGGGATAATCTCCCGATCACCAGATTCGACCCCGCAGGAGGCCAGGACTGGGAACCCTAGCCCCTTCATAGCCGATCACGCACTTTTGCGTCAACAAAAATGCGAGCGGCGCTGTGTGACGGAGTCGGATGGCTGCCCCCGCAGGTAACCTCTCAGCCGCGAAACACGTTGCGCCGATGCCATTCAATGTTTTCTGACCGGGGCCGGTGCGCCGACTGTGTTGGCAAGGAAATCGGCTGACCGTGCAGTCGGTTGAGTGCCTCGGCCGACCCGCCGTTCACGGTTCCGCTCACCTCGACGTGGAAGTCGGCCGAGAGGGTCAGCACCCCAAGGTCCAGCAGGCGGTGGTGCAGGACGCACAGGGCGAGACCGTTGCCGAGCTCGCACGCACCACCCAGGGCATGCCAGCGCAGATGCGCCGCCTCCAGGCCGACCAGGGCGTCGTCGCTGCGCAGATTGAACCGGCAGATGGCGCACTCGCACCGGTACGCCCGCAGCACGGCGTCGCGGAAGCCGGGGGCCCGGGCGGTCCCCTCGCCCGGCCCAAGGTCAAGGCCCACCGCCGCGGCGATGTCGTCGTGCAGGCCCGGCGGGAAGTTCGCGTCGAGGAGACGGCGGGCTGCCCGGTCCACAAGGCCGGGGTCGCGCCGCAACAGGTCAAGCACCTCGTCCGTGAACCCCGCTTCCGGATCGGCGGCGGCCATCGCGGCGGGGCGTCCCTGCCCACTGCCGTCGAAGAGGTCGGGTCTGGCATCCAGCTGCCAGATTCCGTCGGAGCGGAGCCGGACGAACGGGTCGGCCACGCGCGCCCTTGTCCCTGAGGGACCATAGGTCCGCAGGAGCCGCGGCAGGACGTTGTCGGCCTCGCTGTAGCTGATCGTCGCCTTCCCAGCCTTCAGGCGCGCGAGCGCGAACAGCAGGAGCAGAGGCTTGTGAGGAGCCCTCACGCCGTTGCCGGTATGGCGCCGTAGCCCGTCAATTCTGTTGAGGAAGTCCGTCGCGTCCACAGTTGCTCCGCCCGTGCGTGTTCAGTGGTCGCACGCCCGTTCTAAACGGGCAGCACGTGCTCGCTTTCCAGATGCCGGTCGGCGCCGTCGGTCAACCGGATGACCGGCGGTTCGGACACCAGCAGCGGCATGCCGCGTCGTGCGGCGTTTTCGGTCCATATGTCCAGAAACGTGCCCAGATGGACACGGTCACCGCGTTCATGGGCCAGGAGCTCGAGCAGGCTCTCCAGGCTCCGGTTGTGCCCGGCGGGCGTGGTCCGGCCGGAGAGCAGGGCGTAACGGACGTAGAGGGCGAACGTGTTCAGCACGTCCCCTTCGCAGTACGCGCGCACATCCGCGATGCGCCCCTGCGCCACCATGTCGGCAACCTCGGAGCCGTGCCCGCCGATCTTGCCCGGCAGGCCCATCGACCGGCACACATCGTCGAGCCCGCCGAGATTGCGTGTGGCGCCGAAGTCGCTGAGTACGTCGAATAGGTCGCAGTGCCAGTCCGCGCTGTAGCGCTGCCCATAGGTCGACCACCTGTCGCCCGCCCTGTACCAGGAATCCGCCGCAATGCCGTGGAAGAGAGCGCGGAGCTTGAGCAGCGGCAGGTCGAAGCCCCGTCCGTTATACGTCACCACCCGCGGTTTCCGGTCGGCGAACCACCGCCAGAACGCCTTCAGGATCTGCGCCTCGGTGTAATCCTCGCGCCCGCCGCTACGCACGCCGGTGACCCGGTACCACTCGGTCCCGCCATCCTCGTGCACGATTTCCGCCTCGACAAAGGAGACGGCCACCACACGATGGTACGGCAGTTTCGGGAACGCTGCCAAATCGGTATCGGGCGGGAGCAGGTCGTTTTCGGGAACGGTCTCGACATCCAGGCATGCCAGCACCGAGTGTGAATACTGCACCATGCCGCCGCTCGCCTTGGTTGATTGCAGCGCTGACGCTACGTCATCTGGCTCGCGGGCGGCAATCAGACGCTATTCCTAACCTGACCGTGAGCATGAGCACCTTGAAAGGAGGGCGCCCGTTGCCGACGGTTCAGGCCGGAGCAGTTTCTGCTGAGGGATCAGCACAACGCGGGAAGACGGCATGGCGCGACGAAGGACGGTTCGGCTCGACGAGGCGGCCGAGGTCCTTACCGAGGCGCAGCGCATCCTCCAGCAGAGGGACGCGGCGGCGCTAGCCGATGACTTCGACGAGACTTACACCGCAGAGGTCGCTGCCGGCCTGCTGGCCTCGGCCGCTTGGCGCACGTTGAAGAACTATCTCGCCCAGCGCCGGTCCAACCAACGCATCATGAAGGAGGGCACGGCTCCCGTCCGCGTCCGCCTGCCCGCCGATGTCGCGCAGGCCCTCGCCGAGATCGCCCCTTCGGCGGGAGGTGTCGTGCTTCCCCGCAGTCCCTGAGCGCCAGGATTGAGGCCCAACTAGGAGATTTTCAATCGCCTAATCTTTGCGCGACAGGCACAACAAGTCGGCGGCACCGGCACCGATGGCACGGCAGGCTGGTGAAGACGTGAACCACCTCAATCGCGGTTTCGCCTTGGATGGTGCTGCGTGAAAGCCGCATCGGCGGTGATCACGGTGCCCTTGAAGGTCGTCGCTCAGGATCAGTGACCAGGGCCCGTTCGACGGCCCGGTCACTGATCATTCCGTGGGTCAAAACGGCACCTCGCTCTCATCGCAGCGGGCTCACATCCGACGCTCACGCGCCTGCACACTGCGCCGCTCCCGGTGTTCAACGACCCGCCTCTCGTCCACCTGCGCGGCGTAGAGGTAGCGGGTGGTCCCGTAGTCCGTCCCGATTGCTGCGACGATGCGGCAATGCTCCGGCCGCAGGCCCAGCTGCTCGACTTGGTAACGCCGGAGCCACTCGGCTGGGAGGTGGTCCCGATGGCGGGGGCGGAAGCGGGGCACCACCCCGGCGGCCGCGGCGGCGGCAAGGATGTTCGCAACCTCGCGGCACCGCTGCTCGTCGCGTCGAGCGGCATCCGTGGCTCGGCGGCGCTCCCGGCGCGTCTCGTCGGTGCGCACCCACTCATCGACAATCGGCGCGAACGCCTCGGTGGCCTCGGCGCGCCGATGCTGGATGTGCCCGTTCTCTTCGACGTCTTCCAGGCGGAACTCCTGAGGCCCCAGCCACGGGCGCTTCGAGGGCTGGCGGTGCTTCCTACAGTCGAGCAGGCCACGCCGGTACTCGATCCGGGGCTCGCCGTCGGTGATCACCTCCGGAAGCATGACCGGGACGAGGTCCCAGCTACACCCTGGGAACCGCTCGGCGAGCACGTGAGCGGCCTGCTCCAGATGGCGCTCCTCGGCATGCGCGGCAGCGCGCAACTTCTCTACCAGCCGAGCGCGCTCTCGCTCGGTCATCAGCTTCGCTGCAGCCGCCTCCGCGGCGGCGCCTTCCAGCCGAACTTCGACGGACCAAGCGCCATCTCGGCCACCGGAGTGGAAGAACACGTTGAGCCCTTGTCCGGCATCGAGCAGCGGCGCCAGATGCCGGGCCAGCCCCCGCTCAATGTGTCCGAGCTGCCAGCACAGCTGATCCCGCAAGCGGTCGTCGATCAGGTCGAGGAGCTCGCAGCGGGCTGCCACGTCCCTGTCCAGCCAAATCGAAACCGCGTTCCCGTCCGCAGGGTTGTCGGGGTCGCGCTGCGCGCGGAGCGGAGTGCCCTGCTGAAGCGCTTGGCGCAGCGAGCGGAGATCGTAGAACTGCAGCCCCGCAAGCGTCGTCGTGATCTTGTTCATCGCCTCGCTATTCCTGTAAGAAGTCACGACACACGCGCAATCGATTAAAAAAGGGATATTATTCGCTGAGCGCAATCCAGCAAGTCTTTAGATAACTGCCGTTATTCTGCATTCGCAAGCGCTCGCCTATACGCGCATCATGCGCACTCTATACTATACATGACGCGCAAGGCATACATTGGTCATGAACAACGGTGCATCGGCATCGGTGATCTTCCGTTCTGCCGTCCCAGAGCGGACGCTTGGCTACCGAGCGTCCGCTCCTTGAGGGCATGTTCATAGGGATGTGGAAGGATCGATATCCGCTCTGCGCTCAGTCAACGCGCCCCTGCGGCGACGAGGCCCTCAGCGTGGTCCATTTGGGCGGCCAGCAGCGCTGCGAACAGGCTGGCGCGCAACCATGGCCGGAGATATCCGGACAGCAGCGCGTCACGATGTTGTCCACACCGTGATAGTCAAGAAACGTCAGCGCAAACGCCTTCTCCTCCCGATCCGACAGCGGATGGTACAGGGCGGGCGCTCTTAACGGATGCAGATGCGCATGGCTGGGCTCCCACCCCAATGCGGCCAGAAGGATCAGGCAACCATCAATCCAATGTTCCTCCTCATTGCTGAGCGGGGCTTCCTCCAAAAGGCGAACATGGCTCGTCTCGTCGAGCCACAGTAAGTCATGGTCCCTTGTGATGTTGCGGACCACGATGGCTCGCATCTCAGCTGGATAGCTCGCGATGACATCGGCCAAGCCATAGACGTTAGGCCTATCGGCTTCAAACGAGCCCGCGCTGTCCCGCACGTCGTCCAGCAGCTGCACGATAGCGTCCCGGTCGAGCCGGCCTAGCACGCCATCGCTGACCTCCGGCAGCCTTTCGTCGACCCAAAGAGTGAAGCGAGTGAAGCTCTCCCCGAACAGGGCAACGATTGCCGGGATCCGCGTGTTGAGCGCATCAGCAACGATGCGGGCGGCGGTGGGAAGCTGAGAGACGGGCACAGGGGCGGGCGCGGTCACGTGGATCTCCGAAGCTTGGAGGTGATGGTGGTGTGCGGATCCTTGGCTCCGCTGTTCAGATGCGGCTCGGGCGTTGCGTGGTCCTGGGCTCTCGGTTCGAGCGGATCGTTCCCAGAGGCGTGGAAGCCGTACGGCCGGCCCGGATTGCAAGCACCCCGTACCGACCCGGTTCTTCCACTGGGTGGCGGTAGGGGCAGCGTGGACCACGCCGCCCCCAAGCACACTGTCCGCGCCGCCCGCACGGTAATCAGCCCGCCACCACCGTCTGTGCGGTTGCTGCGGACCCCGCTCCGGCTTTTGCGTCACGGCAGACGGTACAGATCGCGCGGCCGAGGCGGGCGCTGACGGGCGCCTCTCCGGCCTCAAGAGACACGAGATGCTGGCGGGTGATGCCGATCCGATCGGCGAGGTCCTGCGGCGTCAGCCCCGCGTCCTCGCGCATGGCCAGCACGTCCGCGCCGGCCATCGTCTCCAGAACCTTGCCGCAGAGCCAGCGCACCAGGGCGCGCATCAGCCCCTCCGTCAGGGCATCCGGCTGCCGGCGCGCCTGAATGTCGCCCAGAAGGCGCAGCGCCACCATGTACGCGTTGTCGGGAAGGGCGAGATCCTGGAGACCCACAAGGGGCGCCACGGTCGGCTGCCGGCAGGCCAGGGCGGTATACGTCCTGATCGTCG
>JAEZED010000057.1 GCA_023417885.1 Planctomycetota bacterium | reverse complement strand
CCGGGCGGGCCCGCTGGTCCTGCGTCGTTACGAGACGGCGTTGTCGCCCGGGTCACCCATGACCCAGAGCACGTCGCCGTCGGCGGCCGCCGCCGTCAGGGCGATGCCCAGGCGGAAGGCAGTGCTGGCGGATGCGCCGACCTTGCCGCTGGCGGCGCTGAAGACCTCGGCACCCACGGCCAGCGCCGCGGAGGCGACGTACTGGCGCGGGCCCTGGCGGTTGCGCGGCAGCACGCGGACCGCGTCGCCGTCGGCCTCAGCGTCGTCGAGGATCGTGCCCAGTTCCTTGTCAGCGATTCCGGCCGCGGCCATTTTGCCGGTGCTGAACTTCACGCGCAGGTGCTGCGCAAGGGCGCCGCTTGCGGTCTGGGTGACGACGTCGGCGACCTCTGGCTCCTCCCAGAGGATCTCGACGATGTCGAGGTCGGCACTGGCGGCGGAGAGGTAGGTGCCGACGCGGAAGCTGCCGGCGGCGGCGGTCGGACTGACCTTGCCGTCGGCGGCGGTGTAGGCGTCCTGGCCGATCGACGCAGCGGCCGCGCTGACGCAGCGGCGCGAGCCGGTGACGTTGTTCGCGCGGACGGTGCGGTCGTCGCCGTCGGCGAACGACTCGTGCTCGAGCGTGCCGATGCCACGCTCCGTGGCGGCGGCGGCGACGAGCTTGCCGGCGGTGTTGAGAGTGACGCGGCGGAACCGCTTGATCGCGGCGGCGGCGGTCAGCTGGATCAGGCCGGCGGGATTTTCCTGGGACATGGCGGATAACTCCTGGTGGAGCGGGTTGAGACTTCGGAAAAGGCGGCGGCCTGAGCGCGCCGATCAGACGTCACGCACTGCGTGAGGTGTGCCGTCGGTCGGGGAGTGCCGGTTGAAACCCGGCACCCCCGACTTTGCTATTTCGGGGTGGTGCGATCGCGCCGCTCAGGCGGCGGAGCCGTGGCGGAGGGCCTCGGCGAGGTCGGGCCGCTGCTTGAAGACGCGGCAGGCGGCGGTGCGCCGGTCGAGGTTGCGCTGCTGCATCGTCTCGCTGATGAGCTTGTCGGCCTCGGCACGCGCATCGAGGTCGCCGCGGCTGGCGTTCTCGGCGGCGTTGCGATCCGGGACGGGCGGAACGCCCTGCTTCGGCTTCTCGGTCGTCTCCTGCTTCGACTTGCCGCTCTCCAGCTGAGCCTTCAGCTGACGGTTCTCCTCCTCGAGCTTCGCGAGGCGGATCTCCTTGTGCCGGCCCTTCGCCTGGGCGAGGGTTTCGCCGTTCTCGAGGGCGGACAGGACGAACGCGGCGTCGTCCGGGAAGGCCGTCTTGAGCTCGGCGAGCGTCGCGGGGCCCGCGTTCGCCGACGTGGGATCGCCCTGCGGCGCCGGCTTCTCGCTGGCGGCGGGATCCTGCTTCTTCTCACCCTGCGGCTTCGCGTCCGCGTTCGGCGCGCTCGTGTCGGTGTCGGCGGTGGTCTCCGAGTCGGGGGCGGCCGTGCTGGACTGGGGCTTGGCGTCCTTGGACATGACGGTCTCCTGCTGCTGAACGGTGTCGATGGGGGAAGCGCTCGCGGGCGCGGTGGGCGCGGTGTTGGGCGCCAGCGTCAGGCCGGCGCCGGCGAGAGACCGCGGCAGGCCCAGGCGGCGGATGCCCTGGACGATGTCGGCGGCGATGGCGTCGGCAGCCGGCGAGGCGTCCTCGGCGTCGGCGGTCTCCTCCTCGAAGGCCTCGCCGAGTGCGGGATTCGTGAACATGGCCAGGCTCCGGGACTGCTGGCTGCTGGACTGGTTGATCACTTGGCGGAGGCGGCTCATCGCGCCGTCGATCGACTCAATGTGATCGACGAGGCCGGCGGTGCGCGCCGCCTGGCCGATCCAGACCTCGCCGGTGTTGAGCTCGCGGACGCGCTCGATCGGGAGATTCCGGCCGCGGGCGACGCCGCGCAGGAAGTGCTCGTTGAGCGCGTTGATGTCCTGCTGCCATTTGGCGCGCTGCACCTGGGTGATCTCGGTGCCCGGGGCGCCGGCGCCCTTGTACGGCTCGCCGGCCCGGATCAGCACGGGCTCGATTCCCTCGTTCTCTGCCAGCTTGTGCAGGTCGTAGACGAGGAGGTAGGTGCCGATCGAGCCGACCAGGGCGGTGGCGTTGGCGCTGGTGACGTTCGCCTGGACGCCGATCCAGAGAGCCGCGCTGGCGGTGAGGTCCTCGAAGTAGGCATGCACCGGCTTCGACCGGGCGGCTCGGGCGATGTCGCTGGCAAGGGACTCGGTGCCGGCGACCGTGCCGCCAGGCGAGTCGATGACCAGCATGATCCCGCGCACGTTGCTCGAGCGTGCCGCCCGCCGCACCTTCTCCCGGAGCCGAACGGTGCTCGTGCCGTCGTCCAGGCTGCCCACGAACTTCATGAGGACGCCGGACACCTCGATGACCGCGATTCCTTCGTCGGTGAGGTGCTCACCCCCGCGGAACCCGTACGGCGTGTTCTCGTTGGAGGCTGCAGCGGGTCGCCGGGATACGGGAACGGAATCGCCGTCTGGCGCACGCTGCTCGAGCTGCTGGCCGACGTGGAGGCGGACATCGATCTGACCGGCGAACCGCGCCAGAGCCATGGCCCGGGAGGCCTCCATGGCCCAGGGACCCGCATATGCGTCGAGACGAGGGCCTCCGACGCCGATCAAGTTGCTGGATCCGTGCACTGGGGGAGGGGGCTGG
Source organism: Planctomycetota bacterium (assembly GCA_023417885.1). Classification (GTDB taxonomy): domain Bacteria; phylum Planctomycetota; class Phycisphaerae; order Tepidisphaerales; family Tepidisphaeraceae; genus JAEZED01. Next base: position 24,754 of record JAEZED010000057.1, on the reverse strand, counting down.
GAAGGCAGAAAACCGCGGTAACCGGCGTCAACCCGTCAACCTAAATCGGCGACTTCAGAATTCGCGCAAGCCGCGACATGAAAAGGCCCCTCGGGGGAGGGGGCCCGGGGAAGGACCCGCCGATTCTTCCGAAATAGCCGAGATTACCAGGCATCGTGCCATTGAACAGGACGCGTCGAGTTCAGCGGCCGTCGTCTTCGGTCGTGATGGGCTCGTCGCCGAGCACGTTGGGCTGCTCCGCTGCGTCGATGAGCTGCGCGCCCTTTGGCATGCGGCGGTTCAGGATCTCGCGCCAGGTCACGACGACCTTCGTCTCGTCGCTGATCTTCTTCGCTTCCTCGATCGCCTGTCGGATCGCGCTGGCGTTGTCCGCCACCGTCTCGGCGATGATGTCATCGAAGTCGACGCCGTCCTCCGCTGCGTTACGCCGCGGCGACGTCTGCATCGTCTCCATCCGTTCAGTCCGAGCCTGCGCGTCCTTGAGCGGCTCGATGTACGGCCAGCTCGGCAGCTTCCACTTGTGACCGAACGGATTGACCTTCCGCTTCGCCGCCAGTCGCCGCAGCACCGCGTCATCCGCGAGCCGGCGCCGCACGCGTGCCGTGTAAATCGGTCGGTACCAGCGCAGCTCGTCGCGTCGCTGAATCGCGCGAAAGCCGAGCTTCGCCTGTTCGAACTCGCCGCGCCAGCCGCTGAACGACTTCGACGCCTCCATGAGCACGAGCCCGAGCGGCAGCCCGAGATTCATGCCCAACACCTGCAGCAAAAACCGCAGGAACGCGAACTGATCCCCCGCCTGGATGTTCGGAGCGATCGTCTGAACGTCTTCGCCAGGCTTGCCCCGCAGGATCATGCCCGGCTTGATCGCCTCGACGTCGTCGGTGTCCGCCTCGAGCTGGCCCAGCGCGGTGTCGCCGCCGAGGCCCTGGTACCCGGCCTCGCGCTTGATGAACACCGCGAGGCTGTTCACCAACTGCTGGCGGAGCAGGCCCGCGAAGACCGTGTCCTCCAGGTACGAGAGCACGTCGAAGAGCGCGTGCAGCGCGGTGATGCCGCGCGTCTGCGTTGAGCGCTTCCGGTCGTAGAGCTGGAAGACCTGCCGGTTGCCCTGCTCGTCGTAGAACGGGATCGGCGTTGTGTCGCCAACCCGCTCGACCCGGACGTAAGGGTCGAGCTCGTCGTTCGCGACGTAGAGCGTCTTTCGCCGGCGGAACGCGTCGAGCTCGACGCCGTGGATGATCCGTTTGCGCGAGTTGTGAGGCGTCCTTGGCCGGTCGGCCTCGAAGAGCTGGACGCGATCATCGTCGGTGAGAACGGCGAAGATGTCGCCGTCACGGAACTCGCTCATCCGGGCCAGCGCGTGCAGCCCGGCGAAGTCGTCCTCCCCCTGGATGTCGCACCGGGTCGGGTCGCTGGCCCACGAATTCCAGTCCTCCCAGAGCTCCTCGTCGAGCTTCTCATCGCCCGTATCCGGGTCGAGCTGAAAGCCCCGCTGCACCGACTGCAGGACGGCCTTCTCGAGCGTGCACTCGACGGCGAAGTCGTTGCGGCACATGTCGCGCGACGCCTCGCGCATGGCCGCGAAGGCCCGCTCGTTGGCGTAGTGCGCGTCAGCCGTCCCGCCCAGGCCGGTGCGCCGCCGGCGGACGGCGTTCGGCTTGGCGGCGTTGTAGTCGGAACGAAACGACTCGCGCTCACGCCGAAGAGTCGCCGGGAGATTTGGCTCCCGCTTCAGTCTGGAGGCCGAGGCACTTGCCACATGTGACCCGTCGAGAGTTACAGCACGTCGCGGAAGTCACGGAAGCTGGCGTACGTCCGCCGCGGCCGCGTGCTCTCACCGCCGCTCGATTCGGAGGGTCGGGGCATCAGCCCTGACTGCTCGAGCCACGTCTTCGCCTCCTGGAGCTGCTGCATGAAGAGCTCGGGCGTGTACTCCGTCTCGCTCGTGGCGCGGGAGCCGGTGCGCTTCGGCGTCTTCAGGATCAGCAGCCGGCAGGCGGTCATGAACCGCTTGCACTTGTCCGCGTCGCCGTCCTCCGCGTAGCTCGCCGTGTCGGCGTACTCCGCGTGGATTTCCTGAATCGAGCTGGAGCTGCTGAGCGTGGCCAAGGCCTTGTGACCCCGTCGGTGAAAACAAACGTCGAGGCCAGGGACGGCGCCGCGGAAATCGCCCTCTTACTCCTCGCCGTCCGCCGCTTGGCCGATCTGCTCCAGCAGCCAGCCGTAGACATCCTGCTGGCGACGAACGCCCGGCGTGCCCAACTCCTGCAGCGCCTGGAAGAGGCCGTTCTGCACGCGCGCCTGATCAGGCGTGAGCCGTGGGGTGACCGCCCGCTTCACCAGCCCCTTCACCGGCATCGGCGCGGGCACGGCGATCGTCACGCCGCCAGCCTGGATGACCTCGACGGTCGCAGCGCCGATTTCAGTGGCCATCGCGGCGTGCGCGTTGCGCCCCACGGGCTTACCCGACATGTCTCGCATCGCGCCGCAAACGCCAGATCCAATCCAGAGTTCACATCTCCAGTGCGGATCTCTTCGGTCGTGATAGTGCTCCTTCCCGTTGGCGTAGACCATTCGCACATCGGGGTGCCTCGGGCACATCGGACGGTCTTCCTCGGCGGCTGTCTCGTCGCCCGCCTCGTCCGTCGGTTCATCCGAGGGAGCGTCGGCGGAGTCCGTGTCGTCGCCCGAGTCAGTGCCCGCTTCCGGGGTGGCATCGGCGGTTGCGCCCACGCCCATGCGCTCAGCCATCTCGCGGCGGGCCTTCGCCGATTCTGAGTCGTCGCCCTCGCCCCCTGCCTGGCCCTCCGCTCCGCCCACCCCGTCGGGACTCGGCGAGTCAGGTGCGCTCCCTTGGCTCTCGCCGCCCTCCGCAGATGCGCCGGCGTCGCCGCCCTCTTCGGGAGCGTCCGCCTGGGCGGCGCTATCGGTCGGCTGCGCATCAGTCGGCGGGGCGTCCGTCTGAGGTGCATCCGTCTGCGGTGCGTCTGCAGATGCGCCGGCGCCGGGGTTGTTCTCGGCGTTCTCGCCGCCCTGCTGCTGCTGCTCAGTGGTCGCTCCGGCAGGAGCATCGGCCTGGCGCGACTTGCCGCCGCGCCCGGATCGGTTGTTTCGACTCATTGACGTGGCTCCTGGGTGCGCCGCCGAATGCGAGATGCGTCATCCATCCATTCTTCTGGCGCTGCGTGACGACGCCGCGTCACGGCGAACCCGCCTCCCGATGCCGCAAGGGCCGTTTCGTCGGGGTTGGATCAAATCTGCGTTATGTGACGCAAACCCTCTTGCATCCTTCGAACCATTGGCCGATGATTCGCCGCGCAACGATCCTCGTTTCTGGCCGGAGACGTCCCCCGAGAAGGTCCCCCCTGCCTTCTCCAGTCTTCGGCCTTCGCAGCCCCGGTCGCCCCCAGCCGGGGCTGTACTTTTGCGCGGCCGTCACACGACGCCGGCGGCGCGTCGATCCACCGGGTCGGTGGTAGTGGGATTCTCCTGTTGCATTGCCGATCCTGCTTCATAGGATGCCGGTGTAAGTCGCGGACGCCCCTCTCCCGGCCTGGCCGGTGACGAGCCCGGGACAACGATGAAGCCGGGTGGCCGCAAGGCCATCCGGCCTTTCTTGTTGATGGAGGCACGTTGCCAAGCGAGTCCGAATCGGCCGTCACGGCGCTGCTCGCGCAGGTTCGAGCGCTCGGCTACCAGGTCAGCGTCTTCGAGCTGGGGCCGTCGTTGCTCGGCCAGCCCGGCAGCGTCGAGCTGCACGCGGTGGACGATTCGCACGATCCGCCGCGGATCTACGTCGTCAACGTCGCGGAGGGCGAGGGGGACGACCCGCTCTACGTTGCGGCGTGCGAGCTGGCCTCCCAAGTCGGTATCGACCTCGAGGGTTGACCCGTACTTGTGCCAATTGCACATTGAGCAGTGCACCACCCCGTTGCCGGACTGGGGTTTGCCGTCATCTCTTCCGGGTCGCGGTGACCCGGCGTGGCGGGAGCCGCGTCGTTGGACCCGCGGCTCCCGCTTTTCTTCGGAAGCCGGAGAGTCGCACGGCCTCCAGAAGGTTCGGTTTACTCCGCGGTCAAGGTGGTGGGTTGAGCCGACGATGGTGGAGGATCGAACGACACCGGGATGACGCGCAAGAGCAAAATGTACCCGAAGATCAGAAGCCCCATCTTCAGCCAAAATAACGAGACCGCCGGCCAGTTAAGCCATGGAGGGGATGTGCCGTCTTTCATTTTGGGAGGCCGACCGAGCTCTCGAAGTCGCGCGTAGGCGCCGTGCATAAAAGCTCCGGCAACGTACTGGAGGAGGTCGGCAGCTAAAGACAGCAGTACGAGAACCAGCGGCCATTGGAAGGACGCATCAAGCGCGAATGCCCCCTCGCGTGAGACATGAAAGAGCCAGATAACAGCAATGGCCGCCAACGCTAGTTGCCGTGCAACGGTGCTCGCTATCCCAGACAGTTCCCGATAAGCTTCCTGGGATCGCTCGATATCGCTGGACTCGTCTAGCACGTCGATGATTTCTTCCGAGTCAGGCACGGGTTCATTCTACGTCCTACCCGCGGCCCCTGGCGTCGCGCCGCGGACCTGTGCTGTTGGTGCCCTTCCTCCCTCCCCGCTTGGCCGCCTTCGCCGTCTTACGGGCACCGGTTCTCTTGGCGGTGCCGCGCTTGGATGCTGACGAGGGGCGTGTGGACTTGCGTTTGCCCTTTGCGGCCTTTTTACTCGCCTTCCTGGGTGAAGCCCTTTTTCCGCTTTTCTTGACGGCTTTCTTACCCGCCTTCTTGCCGCTCTTCTTTGCCACGGTGCCTCCAATAGGTGTTGACGAATCCAATAAGACCACGCCAAACCCCAATCTATCGGGTGCGACGGCTCGTCGCACTTCTCAGAGGCTTTCGAGACAGTTTTGCCTACTCCCGGTGGTTCGCCAGGTATTCGCGGCCATCGGGCGTGCGGATCCCGCGCCGCTGGCCGCCGCGCTGATCGCGGAGCTGCTGACGCGCCATTGCCCGCTTGGCGTCGGCGAGCATCTCCGCCTCGGTCGGCAGGTTCAGGCACGCCGCCGGCCCGTACGCCATCGCCAGGTTGTAGCTCTCGACGTCGTGGTAGTCGGAGCGGGCGCCGACGGTCTTCTCCACCCAGCGCTCGGTGATCTTGCCCGCCTTGCGCTGGCGGACGCGCTGGACGTTGGTCATCTGCCGGTTGTAGACCGGGTCGTTGATGTCGTTGAGGCACCAGAGATCCTGCTCCCCGATCTGCTCGCCCGTCTCCGGATCCACGACCGGGAAGGTGGCGGTGATCATCCCCGCCAGCAGGTCGCGCGAACGCAGCGCGTCGATGAAGTGCAGGAAGTAGACGGTGCTGGGGCGCCGGCCGCCGGGCGGCGTGTACTGCTGCTTCTTCGGCGGCTTGATGACGTCCAGGAGCGGCTTGCTCGAGCCCTTGAGCGCCAGCCGGCGGAGCGGGTCGCGATTGCACCAGGCGATTACCTGCTCGGTGCGCGAGGCGTCGGCCGGATCCTTCCCGTCCATGCCGCCGCCGGTGTCGATTCCGCAGCAGTAGACCCCGCGCGCCGGCATCGCATCGTCGACGTACCGGTAGCGCGTGCCGTCCGAGATCGCCTCGAGCGCGTCGAAGCTGTGGGCGATGCCGTGATCCACCCGGATCGAGCGCCGCCCCGCGCCCCAGCCGCGCACGAGCCAGTAGAAGTGATCCTTCTGGGTGTCGATCGACATGACCAGTCGTCCGACCCATGCCGGCAGCAGGCGCGCCGGGTGCGGCCGGAATCCCGTCTCCGGGTTCGGCAGGCACTTGCGCTCGATGACCGAGAGCTCGACGCGCTGCTGGAGGTCCTTGAACGGCTCGCCGAGCCAGCCGTTGTAGAAGTCGATCAGCTTGGAGAGATCCCCCTCGGCGGCGACGAAGGCCGCGGCGACCTCCGCCCAGCTGCACATCATGTCGTAGAGCCGGGAGTACTGGACGCCGATGGCGTCTCCCAGCGGCTTCTCCCCCTCCTCGCGCCCGTCGTAGTAGAGCCGCCACCCGGCCTGCCCGATGGCGCACTCCGGCGTGCCCCAGTACCCGGCCAGGAGCATCGCCTCCTTGTGCTTCTCGTCAATCTTCCGGCCGCACTCCGGGTTCGGGCACTTCATCCACGCCGCCCCCTTCGCGCGGATGAGCGCGGCGCGCAGGCCCGGTGATGCCGGTCGGCCGTCCGCTTCCTTGTGCTCCCGGAACTTCTCGAAGACCAGGTTATCCCAGTCGAGCGTGTGCTCGTGCGCGCAGTGCGGGCAGGCGACGTAGTAGCGGAGCTGGATCGGGCACGCCTCGCGCCCGCGCGTGATCGCTCCGTCCGGAGTCGTCGGCGTGCTGACGGCGACCAGCAGGCTCGAACGGCCGAACGTGTGAAGCCGCTGGCGCGCCAGATCGACGGCGTTGGCCTCGACGCCGGTGAACGCCAGGAACTTGTCCACCTCGTCGAGGAAGACGATCTTCCGCGGCTCGGCCGAGAGGCTCGCCGGCGAGCCGCCCCACGCCAGCTGCAGGTCGAAGCCGTTGATCAGGCGGATGTTCTTGAGCGTGTTGTCGCTCTTGCGGTCGCTGCGGAGCTCCAGCAGCGCCGGTACGTCGGTGCCGTCGAAGAGGGGGCGCAGGTACTTCTTGATCTGCTTCTCCCCGTCCTCCTTGTTCGGCATGACCCAGAGCACGCCGGCCGGCCGCTGGTGCGCGAGGTAAGCGAGGAAGTTGCGCCACTTCTCGCTGCCGCCGGCCTGCGCGGGCTTCTGCTCCCAGATCTCGCGCACGGCGCGACGGACCGCCAGGTCCAGCAGCGGCGCCATGATGGGCTGGCGGCGGTTCTTCCACGGGCCGGGGCGGCTCGAGCGAATGGGCGCCAGCCGCCTGTTCCGCTCCGCCCAGGCCGACGGCTTGAGGCGCTCAGGCGGACGCCAGGCGGCGCGCTCGGCTGGGCTCCAGGGGACGGCCAGGGGGCTGGGAGAGGGGCTGGCGGAGGGACTGGCCAGGGGATTGTCGAGGGCGGTTGCGACCATTTGCGGGACGGGCACGACGGGGCGTCACGCGGCGGAATATTTCCGGATTTCCGGTGATTTTCCCTTGCTTTGGTAAGTGGCAGCCCTTATATTTCTGTCAGTCAGAGGCAGTCAACGAACCCCAGTCGAAAGGAACCTTCCAGTGAACGCGTCAGAGATCACCTTCGGAGTCGAGATCGAGTGCTTTGTCCCCCGCCAACTGGTGTCGGAGGGGCGGATCGCGGTCGGTGGCTACCACCACGGGATTCAGGTGCCCGAGCTGCCGCAGGGGTGGACGGCGCAGCGCGACGGTTCGGTCCACACCCGCAGCCGTGCGAAGGTCGGGGTGGAAATCGTCTCGCCCGTGCTCAAGGGCGTCGAGGGCCTCCGCCAGATCAAGGTCGTGCTGGACTGGCTCCGGAACAATGGCGCGAGCGTCAACCGCAAGTGCGGGTTGCACGTGCACGTCGGGGTCGGCAGCGACCTGTCGCTCGTCCGCAAGGTGACGACGATGGCCGCCAACTTCGAAAAGGCCATCTACGCCAGCACGGGCACGAAGTCGCGCGAGCGGGGCAGCTTCTGCATGCCCATCGCGAGCCAGTATCAGGGGATCGCGTTCAATGACACCGTGTCGATGGCGCAGCGTGCCCGGACGCGCTACCACCAACTGAATCTCACCAACCTGATTAACGGCAGCCGCCCGACGGTGGAGTTTCGGGCCTTCGCGGGGACGCTGAACGTCGCCAAGGTGATCGCCCACGTTCGGATGGTCGTCGGGATGGTCGAGCGTGCCGCCAAGGCAAAGCGCGTCACCAACTGGACTGCCAAGCCCGTCACGGAAACCAGCCCGATCTTCCGCAAGGGTGGCGAGGGCCAGACGGCTCTCACCCGCTTGTTCTATCAGCTTGGCTGGGTGAAGGGTCGCCAGTCTCACGTGCACGGCGAGCTTGCCGCTCCGGACCTGCCGTCGCTTGAGACTTCGAAGCGCACCCTCCGACGCCTCGCGAAGCAATACGACCGGCAGCCGTGAGGCGGCCGGGGCGGGGGCTCGGCCCCGAGCCTCCGCCCCGTTCGCTTCACCCCCACCCTCTACACGGAGACCCGATCATGCCCAACGCCCGCACCTATCCCGCCACCGTCGCCGAGTGCATCGACGACTCGATGCGCTTCAACCCCGCGGCCTTTCGCGCGGTGCGCCGCCTGGCCCGAAGCAAGCCCTGGCAAGGCGACGCGGAAATGCGCCGGGCCAAGCTGTACGCCTGCGGGCGCGAGCTCGCCGCCGCCTACGGGATTCACGTGCCGCACGTCACGTGCAATCCGGGCCTGCCCGACTGCTACGTGCCGGCCGAATGCCGGATCAACCTCTCGCCGCGGCTCTCCGTGGTGACGTTCCTGCATGAGTTCGCGCACCACCTCCAGCACTGCCGCCGCGGTCGCACGACCGAGCGCTTCGCCTGCCGCTGGAGCATCAACCTGTTCAAGCGCTGCTTCCCCCGCAGCTTCGCCCGCTGCGTTCCGGAGGGCCACTGCCTGCGTCGGCCCATTTAAGCGCTGCCTCCCCCGTTCCCCTGCTCACGATTCCCGGAAAGGAAACCCCGCCATGTGTGCCATCTTCGGATTCATCGCCCGTCGAGATTCCAGCAACCCCAAGTCCCCCGCCAAGCCCACCACGGCCCGCTTCGACCCGGCGGCGCTGGCCCGCATCATCGAGGCCAACGTCCAGCGCGGCCCGCACGCCTTCGGCCTCGCGTGGATCGACGGCCGCGGCCGGCTCCGCATGTTCAAGCAGGCGGGGCTCATGACCGACCATCTCCCGGTTCTGCGCATGGTCGAGGACGCGCGGCTGCTGGTCGGCCACCTGCGCTACGCCACCCATGGCGATCCGGAGGACAACCTCAACAACCATCCGCACCCCGTCGATGGGGGCTGGCTGGTGCACAACGGGGTGATCCGCAACCATGCCCAGCTGACGCGCCGGCACGAGCTGACGCCCGTCAGCGAGTGCGACACCGAAGTCCTGGGCCTGCTCGCCGAGCGCGTCGATGAAGTGGACGGCCCGGCCCGCCGCGGCCGCCTGTGGCGCATGGCCCGCGCGGCGGAGCTGTGCGAGGGAGCGCTGGCGACAATGGCGCTCTGGAGTCGGCCGGCGGCGCTCGTCGCGGTGCGGCGCGGCAACCCGCTGCACTGGAGCCCGTCGCCCGAGGGGATGTACCTTGCGACGCTGGCGCAGGGGCTGCCCGGTTCGGCCCGGTCGCTGCCGGACAACCGCGCGTGGTGCTTTCGAGCGGGCCCCGACGGGACGATCCGGAGCAACGTGCTGGAGCTGGAGCCCCCCGCCGTCAGCTGGAGCTTCAGCGCCGGCCGCGGAAGCTACCGGGGCGGATAAGCCCGCCCCTCTTCCCTCCCCTTCACCTTTCCGGAGAGACACCATGCGAATCCGCTTCGAAGAGATCCGTCGCCGGCGCGAGCAGATGATGATGACCCACGAGGAGGCGGGCATCCGCGCCGGCTGGAACGCCGGCGACATGAGCGTGGCCGGGCGGAAGCGCGCGATGACCCGATGGAACGACGTCGAGCGCGGGCGATACCAGGATCCGCGCCTCGGCACGATCGCGTCGGTGGCGGTCGTCCTGGGGTGCGGCCTGGATGACCTCGTCGACCTGCATGCCGCCGGCGCGCCCGCGGAGGCGGCGTCTGGGAAGACGGCAGGGAAGTCGGCGGCGAAGAAGACGGGGAAGAAGCCCGGGAAATCGGGCCGCTAAGCGAGCGGGTCGCGCGCCTCAGGACCGTCCCACTGGAGATTGAGCGGCTTGTCCGGATCCGCAGGGTCGCGCGGCATGCCATCGCGGCCGAGCACGAACGTGAGGGCCATCTCCGTGCGCTCCCCGAAGAGCTCCTCGTGCACCAGGCACTCGTCGCACTGGTACACAGTGAACCGCTCGAGGATCCTCCCCGAATCATCCGAGGTGGTGGTCTCCCCCGACGGCTCGAGCGGCCGGCCGCATTTCGGGCAAGGGTGGGTATTGACGGGTGCCATCGCCCGCGATTCTACCCTGTTGAGGCGGCCTTCATCTCGCTATTCAGCGTGCGCGGCGCCTTGCAGGTAGGGGAGTCTGCCGCGCGCTACGAGAGGACTTCCGTTTCAAGCACCTCGATACAGTCGTCATCAAAGAGGGGTCGCTCGAGCAGCCGTCGGAAGACTTGAGCGGTAACGACGACGTCTTTAGTGCAGTAGTCGCCGATCTGCCGCAGCTCGCCGCGCCAGTAGGCTTCGCCGACCATCGAGCCGTCAAGTGCCTCCTTGCTCGAGGGTATCCCGAAACAGCAGGCCAGCGTCTCCAAGCTTGCCCACTCCCGACCACCATTCTTCCAAAGCTCCAGAGAGTCCAGGTGCGGAACCTCCCACGGCTTCTTGTCCGCAATGATGAGCGCATCGGGGAGTGCGACACCCTTGATAAGCATGCGTCGCACGATGAATGGGAGATCGAACGACTTAAGGTTGTGTCCGCAGATCCTTAGCTGACGCGAGGCGTTGCGCAGAGGCTGTGCGAGGCGTTCCAGCAGCGCCACTTCTGTTTGGCTCACGAAGCTCTTCACAACGAGGCGGAGCTGACCTGCGTCGTCTCTCCTCGCGCGTCCCATTCCGATCGCGACAATGCGACCGAACTGCGCCATCAACGCAGCTTCCTGCACGTAGGCCTCGTCGGCACTGAGCGGTGGTTTGGAATCGCGCCGGTTTAGACGCTCTAGCTCCCGTTCCCATAGCGCCTGCACGCGTGCATCGCAGTCGGCCAGGCACGCGTGATCTGGTGCAGTTTCGATGTCGAGAAAGAAGAGCTCGCAGCAGTCGATGTTCTCAAATGCGGGCATCTGACTCCCCCTCCAGAGTGGAAAATGGCCGGTTGGGTTACTGGGCTAGCCGCCGGGCTATCCTACCGTGCGATGAGCAATCTCGAGGAACTGGCGCGGGCGGCACAGGAGTCGCGGGGGCCGAGGGCGAAGCGGACCGTCATGGAGTATCGGAGCCCCCCGCCGCGCCGACCCGCTGCTTGGGTGGCTCCTGTTTCGCTGGCGAAAGCGATCGGCTGGTCGCTGACGGGGTTTGCGATCCTTCAAGCCCTTCTAGCCATTCTCTGGCTGGCGGGCGCGCTGCTAAGCCTGGTCAGCACCAACAGTCTCGTGCGGGCTTTGGGCGGCGTGGACCTCCTGATGGCCGTGGGCTTCATGGCCGGGGCGCTCACTGTTGGCGCGCTCGGCCAGATCGTGCTGCTGCTCACCGAGTTGGTCGTGCAGGGACGGGCACGCATCTAGCGGTCGAGCAGGTGGTGGACGACTTGACCTCGTCCTGCCGGAAAGCACTCAGCCACACCACCCGCCGCTGGCACTTCGCCGCGCCATCCGCTAGCGGCCCCGAGCCGAAATCCCGGGGCCACTCCTCTGCGGGAGCGAGCACTGTTGTCCAGTGCACCCTGCAAGGACCGCGTTCCCGAACGAGACTTTCTCGCCGGGCGAGGAGGCCGGGCTCCGGAGAACTGTGCGGCGAGTCGGAGTGCTGACCTAGTACGACCTGGCCTCACTAAGCCGGAATGGCCCGGCGATGACTCCGCGACCCGTTATCTCGTCAAGCTTTGCAATCGCCCATTTCTGGGCTTGGTTCTTCGTCAGGATCAGGACACGGCCGTAGGCGGCGTGCTCTGCCAGGAGCTTCGGCAATTCACGAGAGGTTTCGTAGGCGTATTTGGTGTCCGCAAGCAGGCCACTGTCGTCACGCGGCCGCTGACGGATTCCGACGATGAAGTCTGGATAGAACCCCTTACCGTTCTCCAGCAGCACGTTAATCGACCACGCCTTACGGGCTGGGTTTCGGTGCCACCAGAGGACCGTCTCGCTGTCATCGGCGTCCAGATACTCGGCGAAGCCGCGCTCCCACGAGTTCATGCCGGCCGGGTTGATCCCGTAGGCGTTCAGCCGCGAGTTCGGCAGCGGCACGTCCGACTCTACCTCGGCGGGGATTTCGGCCGCCTCGCGGATCTCTGCTGCCGCCGCCATCGCCGCCCGCTGCGCCTCGCGCAGCAGGTTCGGGGACTGCGTGAGCAGCACGTCCAGGTACTCGCTCACTCGCTCGGTATCTTCGACGTGCTTCTCGGCGAGCATCGCCTGGAGACGCCGCACGAGGGCTCGGCGCAGCTCCTTGGGGCTGAAGATGCCCGAGCGCAGCAGCTCCGCCTGTGCCCGCCGCTGCATCTGCTCGAGCGAGGGGACCGCGTAGCCGAACTCCATCTGGATCTCGCGCGTGAAGATCTCGAGCGTGCGCTTATGAACCCGCACGCGGTCGTGGCCCAACAGCGTTTCCAGGAGTTGCTCGGCCGACACCACGAACCGCTCGGCGCAATCGTCCTCGGAGATGTCGATCTCCGCGGGAAACTCCTGCGTCTTGAACCGACGCGGCACCCCGTCGCGCAGCGCGTACCGATACCGCGACGCCGGCGGCGGAACGCTCAGCGCCACCCGCACTGCCCCCCGCACCTCCTCCGGGGCCCACGCCGTCGCGAAGAGCAGCGACTGGTTCGGGTCCGTCATCTGCCCCGCCTCCGCCGCCTCCGGGTCGACGGCGGGCGGCTCGACGAAGATCGCCCCCGCAGGCGGCGCCGGGACGAACGTCGTCTGCCCGTCAATCCCAACCGACTGCACGAGGTCCTTGTCGCCCACCCGGACAACCACCGTCGTCGGGCTGACCGTGGCATAGGTCGTCTGTAGCCGGTTGATCCGCTGCCCCGCCGCGTCGAGCCCGCCCTGGGCCTCGATGTCGGCCAGCAGCACGTAGCCGTACCGGAGCGCCTCCGGGAGCACGCGCCCCTGCAGGCGGCGATGCACGCGCAGGATCCGCCCCACCAGCTGTACGCCGAAGTCCTCGTCCCGCGCCGCCCGCATCGACACCAGCGTCCACGCCCGGGGGGCATCGAAACCGAGCGCCACCGCCATCTTGAAGATCAGCACCTCGCGCGCTTCGTCATTGGCTAGCGCCAGCAGCCCCGCGTCGGGCTCCTGCGACGTGTGCGTCGCGATCTGCGCCTCAGTGAAGCCAAGCGCCAGCAGCTTCTCCTTCGCCCGCTCGACCGACTTCGGTCGAGAATCGACCTGCACGAGCATGAGCGGCGTGAGGCTGATGCCGGCCCGCTGCAGTTCCCCCTTGAGGAACCGGTGCAGGGTCGTCGCCTCGCGCAGCGCGGTCTTCTCGAAGTCCACCAGCGCCTCGGTCCCCTCCTCGGCCCGCCAGGCGATGCACTTGATCCCGTGCTTGATCAACCCGGCCCCTGGGCCGCTGCCGACCGCGTCGGCGCGGCTCACGCTGACCCGGTGGATGTTCCCGATCTGCATCCGCTCCTGCAGGTCGCGCAGGTCGGCGTCATCCGGCGTGGCCGTCACCAGGATCGTGTACTCGGGCTTGAGCACCGTTCGGAAGAAGACCGCCGCCTGCGTATCGCCGTGGAACCCATGGTGCGCCTCGTCCACGACCACGCCGATGCGAAAGCCCTGCTCGCGGAGCGACTCGACCAGGTCGTCGACACTCGGGTTCTGTTCGCCCGTCTGGCGGACGCTCCGACGGTCGCGCACGCGGGTGGCCACCAGCCCCCAGGTCGTGACGAACATGTCGCCGGCGCGCGTGCCGACGGCGCTGCGGTCTTCCGTCATCGTTCGGAGCCTCAGGCCGTGGAACTGCTCGCGCAGGAAGGCGGCAGACTGGTCCACCACGCCCTTGAACGGGGCGAACCAGAACCAGACGACCCGGTCGAGCGCGCTGAGCCGCTCCACGATGTTCCCGGCCATGAACGTCTTGCCGGCGCCCGTCGGGGCCTCGATGAGCAGGTAGCCGTTCTGGTGAACCGCCGTCGCCCGGCCGGCCTCGTCCTCGCCGGCGGCGTCGAGCATCCGGCGCGCGTGGTCGAATACGCTCACGGCGCTCTCGATCGCCCGCTCCTGGAAACCTTTGAGGGTCTTGATCGCCATCGTCGGGGTCCCCGTGGACTCAGATCCGCATCCCGAAGCGCCGGGCCAGGCTGTCGGGCACGGCCTCCACCTGCACGTTCTCGGCGTCGCCCAGCCGCTGCTTCACCAAGTCCGGCTGCCATGTGTACACGATTGCCGCTGTGCTCTCGCGCACGGCCTTGGCCAGAGCCGGGGCGTTCCTGGCCCGGAAGTGCGGGACGTAGATCAGCCGCGCCTCCTCACCTTCGGCGACCAGCACCGGTCGATCTTCGAATGGTGCCACTGTCGGGCAGTGCGTGAGCTGCAGGGCCGTCCACACTTGGGCGTGGTCGATCTCAGTCAGCCGGCCGGGCGGGAGGCGCCGACAGCGGAGGTAGGCGAAGTCGCCGCCGAGCCCGGGCGTGTCGATGTATCCCTCCACGACGCGTCGCACGCGCGTGGCGCACACGTCGCGGCAGAGGTTCTTATCCGGCTCCTCTTCAGTGGCCTCGGCGTTCGAGACCAGGATCACCCGGCGGTTGCCGCCGTCCTCCGCGTTGAGCTTGTGCACGGCGTGGGCCGTCGTTCCGCTGCCGGCGAAGAAGTCCAGCACAAGAGCCGATGGATCAGCGATGTAGCTTAGGAGCAATTCGATGAGCCCAACCGGCTTCGGAAACGTGAACGCCTTGCCGTCACCGAGCAGTGCCTTCATTGCGTTCGTCCCCTCTTGTGTGTAGGGACCGACGATGATCGACATTGGCTTTGCGCCCCGTTCGTTCCCCTCCTCGTCCTTAAGGTACTGCTTATACCTGACCGACCACTTGCCCTTCGCCTTTGAGAAAACGAGCTCATCGTTTGCGAGCGCCTGCATCGTCCGCTCGGGAGACCATTGCCATTGCTTCTCGGGCCAAATCTCCTCCCCCTTGTATGGGATCGGGTAGCGGAGGTTCGGCCTCGAATCCATGCTTGTGGTCGCTAGCGGCTGCGTGAAGAAAGGACCGCGCGTGTCGTACTTGCTGTCCCTGAACCTATACCGCTTACGGGCCTCCGGGTCTGGCGGCAGCGTCAGTTCCCCTATGGCCTCGCTGCTCCGGGCGTAACACAGCACGTACTCGTGCAGGCTCACGACGTGCTTCGTCTTAGCACCACCCCCGTAGCGCTTCTGCCAGACCACGTCTGCGATCATGTTGCTTTCGCCGAAGACGCTGTTCATCAAGAGGCCAAGGTGAAAGAGCTCATTGCCGTCGATAGAGACGAAGATCAGCCCGTCCTGGGCAAGGAGGTCTTTGGCCAGCGTCAGCCTCTGGTACATGAACTCGCACCACTTCGAGTGGCGCCAGAGGTCTTCCCGGTCGACGAAGCGGTCGTTGTAGACGAAGTCGCGGTTGCCCGTGTTGTACGGCGGGTCGATGTAGATGCACTTTACGCGGCCGGCGAAGGTCATCCGCAGGTACCGGAGCGCGTCGAAGTTGTCGCCCTCGATAATTAGGTTCCGCCACGGCGCGCCGCCACACGAGAGCTCCGCGTCGAGGTCGAGGGCCACGAAGTCGCCGTTGAGCGCCTTATCGCGCTCAATCTCGTTGGCCTCCCAGACGAGGCCGAACCGCGTGGCGTCGCGGCGGTCGCGGGCCTCGAGCAGGCGGATCAGCTCGTCCTTGCTCAGATCGTCGTACTTCTTGGCTGGCATGGCGGCGTCGGGACCCGCCGGGTTGGCTCTCGGCGGGCGGGCCGTTCTACCGGATGTCTACCTCTGATTCCAGAGCGCGGCGCTCCATGGGTCCGTCGAAAGCACCGCCCCCGGCGGCCTCGCCGGGGGCGGTGGAATCACGACTGATGGGCGAACGGCGATCAGGCGGTGGTTTCCGCTGGTGCTGACTGTTCGTCGTCCAACGACTCCTCGTAGGCGTCTTCGTACTCCTGCTGATCGTCCTCATCAACAGGGGCGTCAAGATCGCCATCATCGCTCCTGGGTACTGCGGTGGTGCCAAAGCGCTTCCGGAATCGACGTGCCCATGCGTTCAGGTCGTCGTCCAGCTCGCCTAAGGCCTTACGCCAGTCGGCGCAGTGCTGGGGATCGATGCCCTCGGCCTCGGCCAGGCTTTGCCCGTCATCGCCGACAACCTGCGCAACTCCCACATGAGCTCGCTTGAGCTGCTCGATGGCATCACTCAACTCGGCCAACCGATCGACGAAGATGTCGGACGGCGTGGTTCCGGAACGCCGCGGTCGGACCTTGCCCTTGGGCGAGAACTCATTGCGCAGGTAGATGTCCGTCACCAGCAGTTCGCCGGAGCCGTCCTCCTGTTGCCGCAAGTTGCCGGCCTCGTCCACGGCTCGGATCTGCCGAGCGTTCTCGAAATCCCGAAGCGCCTGGGCAAGCTGCTTCACGCCCTTGGGCGTACGTCGCATCGTGTCCAGAATCTCGCCGGGTGTGCGCCTGTCGGGCTGGTCATTGTTGGCCGTGCCGCGATCGGCGTTGAGGCGGTTCTGAACGAGCAGCGGATATGCAGCTCGGACGGCAAGTTCCAGCGAACTGGGACCGGGGTCGCTCAATGTGCTGCCGTTGCTCGAAGCGATCGCCTCGGCGACTTCCGCTGCGGCGGCAGCGGCCAGTGCATCGGTGTCTCGGCCGGTCGCTTCCCAAGTCCCGCGATGCACCGACTTGCCATAAGCATGCCGCATGTACCGACGGATCTGATCAATACGTTCCCGATCTGCATCCGTTGCACGGAGGATCAGCGCCGTCGCAAGCTCGTTGACGAGCTTTGGCATGATCCGCTTGCGCGTCGACTGGCTGGTGACTGCGATCCGGATCGCCGCCTTCACCTGCTTGTCCTTGGACGTAAGGCGGTAGAGAATCCGAGCGGAGCGGCGCGCCGGGTCCGAGGGTAGATGCGCGGCTTGCGCCTCCTCGCGGGTGCAAGAGCCGGCAAGGTACGCCTTCTCGTTCGTGCTGATCAGTCCCTGACGGTGCAACTCGTCTAGCACCTCATCGGCCAAAGCCTCATTCTCCGGCCCATCGCCCCATGGCTTAGGCGGATCGACATGCCGTAACGCTACGAGCGACTTGATCGCGGTCGGGAATGTTGTCGACGCTCCCGAGTGCTTACGGAACCCGACGATGATCAGCGCCGGGATGATCTCACACCGCATGGCAATCTGCTGCTCGCCGGTCAGGCCACTCTGGCGGGCTTCATTGAGCCGACGAATGTCGGCCCGGAACTTTGCATCCGACTTTGTATAGGGGACTTCGGCGGATGGCACCGCGAGAAGGTGGTGCACGGCGGTTGTGCGCGATGAACCCTCTATCGTCGTCGGAACCGTCTTCGACTCCGATCCGTCGGCATGCTCATAAGTCGTCGCCGCGAGCCAGACGGGTTCCATGACGCCTTGGGAAGCGATGGAGTTGCACCAGTTGTTCTCGGCCAGGACGAACTTGGCAGCCTGGATCGATGCCCATGCCAAGTGGTCGCGGGACTCGATCTCGACCACAAGTTCGGCGGCGCTGGGACGATCGGAGGGTGACCGCGGCTCGGGAACGGGCCGGAAGCGCGAATCTTCACCCCCGGATCCGGGGGTGACGGCAATCGGATGTCGACGCGACGGCCCGATCCGCGGGTTCCGCGGGTCGGGCATGATCTGCCGCGCCCACACATTGGTGCGCAGGGCGAGCAGATTGCCTCCCGGGACGCGAATCTCCTCGACTCGGGGGTCACTCGGCTCGCCGATGCTCTTGCGGACGCCACTCGGATCTACCACCGCGTCGGCGATGGCAGTTGCCGCCTGCTCTGAAAGCGGGAACGCGGCTACAAGCTTCTCCGCGAGTGACTGTCGCGCGCTGGCGTATGCGTATTCGGGAAGGTCCTCGACCGGACGGGGGAGGACGTGATCAGCGGAATAGATGTTCGACATGGGAATGCCCTTTGTGCGGATTCGCGGCAGATGGTCAGCACGACCACCGCGTTAACCATCGGCCGCAGGAATACGGCGCCGAGGGTGCAAGGACATTCAGCATGCCTCGCGCATCCTCCTTCAGCGTGACGGACCCAAGCCCGAAGTTGCCGAAGGCGGCAGCAGCGTCCAATGTCGCTCCAAGGCGTACAAAGCGACTAGTCTTTCGACCAGACCACTTTGCGTAACCGCCCCGCCAGACAGCCCGGCAGGTGAGCGACGCCTTCAACTGCGTCGCAGCGGAAGAATCATACCAGAACGAGGTCATTCGTCAACGCCAAAGTCGAGGGACGGTTAGAAGCGACACAATCGGCATAGCACACGAACTCAAACCCCGCCGTGAGGCGGTCGGTGCTCGTGGTCGCGCGCATGGCCGCGCCGGCGCCCTTGCCCGAGTGCGGCGGGCGCAGGCTCGGCTTGCGGATCATCTTCCAGAGGAGGCTGCGCCGGCGGTGGGCGATCATCGAGGGGTGCGACGTCGTCGAGAAGTAGGGCTTGCCCGTGCGCGCGTAGATCGAAGCCACCAGTTCGCTCATGGCGTTGCCGATCCCGACGCCCTGAAAGTCCGGGAGGCAGACCGTCCGGTGCTCCCGCCAGCCCGGCCGCCGGGGGTGCGGGAACGGCATGACTGCGGTGAAGGCGGCGGGGGTGAAGCCGGCCTCGATCAAAGCCGACGGACTGCAGTCTGTCGGCATGCCATCTTCGGTTTCCTCTTTGCGCGCTTCGCGCACGAGGCCGACCCAGCAGGCTGCGGTGCGGGAGAGGTCGGCCGAGAGGTAATGGTGACGCTTGAACCGTGCCCAGGCCGAAGCGTCACACCGCTCCACGCGGAGGATGAGCTCCGGTCGCCGAAGACACCTCCGCGGCAGGATCTCGATCATGGGCGAACCCTTTGACAGGACCTGCGCCGCCAGGCGCTTCCGCTCCGCCAGCTCCCGCTCGCCCGCTTCGTCGTCCACGTACACCCGCAGGCGCACGTCGTCGCCGTCGACGAGCATCACCCAATCCGCCTCGAGCCAGGGGCCGACGTCGTCGTGACAGGTGACGGCGACGAAGCGCAGGCCCTCGCGCCGGACGGCCTTGGCGCATGCCGCCGCCGCGATCTGCCGAACCTGCTCGTGCACGAGGCTCCCGAACTCGTCGTAGCCGATGGGCGGTACGGGGGCGTCGGCCTGCCGCATGGCGAGGATCTGCTCCGCCAGCGCCCGCGCGAGGCTCACGCGGAACTGCTGGCCGTTGCTGAGGCGCCCGTAGGGTTTTAGCCAGTCGGGCGGGCTGCTGAACCCCACGCTGCAGAGCAGGCCCGTGATGGCCGGCACGTCGAGCGCCTTGGGGAAGCCTTCGGGGGCGATCGCGTCGACTGGCCAGTCGAAGGGGGGGCGATCGACGCCGTCCGCGTCGCGTCCGCCCAGGAGTTGGCCGCCGGTGCGTGAGAGCAGCTCGCCGGCGATGACGCTCTTGCCGGCGCCGCTGGGCCCGGTGACCAGGCCGACGCGCCAGTCGCCGAGGACAGGGGCGTCGAGAGATTCGATCGGCAATTGCCAACGCCGCCGGCTGGTGGTGGCCGGCGGCAGGTCGAACAGTCCTTCGAGGATCTTCAGCCGCGCCGAACGGCGCACGGCAACTTCACGCGTGATGTTCATTGGGTGGATCCTTCTGCGGGTCGATAGCCGGCCACAGCGTCGGGACAAACATGACGCCCATCTGACGCTGCATCTCCATGGCGTCGAGATAGTTGAAGCCGTTTGTGCCGACGAGGCCGATGGCTGCGGAATGAGCAACCGGCAGGTCTGGGCGGGTCCATCGCACGATGAAGACGTGCTCCCCCTTCTGCACCCGTGCCTCGTAGATCTGCTCGCTCATGGTTCGCTCTCGCGCAGGATCGTGATGGCGCCGCGCCGTCGCTCGATCATCAGCTTGCCGGCCGCGTCACGGCGCAGGCGGAACGTGTCGTCCACCAGCAGGTGATCGGCCCAACCCTCCTCGATGTCGAAGGCGATGCACCAGGAGAGACGCTCCCCATTGACGAAGACTTCCTTCGGCGGATCCTCCGACCATTGCGGATCGTCGAGGGTCGTCATGGCGTCGACACGCATGGCGTCATTCCGTCTCGCGATCGACGGCCGCGGCTCCCCCACCACCACCCTTCCGCCGCTTCACGACCGTCCCCACGTGCCAGCCGCCGCAGTGCCGGCACTGGTACACGTTCAGCTTTCCGCGCGTGCGACCGCCGCCCGCGGAGGGGCGCGGCTGCCGGCGGTGCCCCTGGAGCTGGTCCATGGCGCGCTTCGCCTCCCGGCGGCTGGCGAAGTACGCCTTCCGCCGGCATGTGTTTTTGTCGCCGCGGAGCATCGAGACCTGGTCAGAACTATCGATATCTGCGGAAAATGATCGTTGCGCGCCGCCTGTATGGTGATGAGGATGAATGACACCCCTCAAGTCCAACTGTTTCAGACTTCCCTCACCTGCGTCGGCTACGCCCTGCTCCTACAGGCTGGGATACTCCGGCGGGACCGAACTCTGACAGTGGAGTCGCATCTGCTGATCAGCTGGAGCGGAGCAAATCGCGACCTGCGGTACATCCGACGGGCTGACACCATCGGCAATGACGACCCGTGGAGCCGAGAACGGGCCATCGGCGAATTGCAACGAATCCAGACGTCGGAGTCCCCCGCGGAGGTCCGACCTCCTGAGCATTGGGAGCGCATTGATCTGCGCCCGATTACCGACTGGAGGGACTTCTTATGGGAACTCCGGTTGCACGGCATGGAAGATGAGACGATGAAGAGGATCCAGGCAGAAACCGAATCGGTTGAGATTCAGGAGTACATGGAGTGGTGCATCGCTGTTGTGCCGCTGGACCGGCTCACCCATTGAGCGCCCGGCTGGCGACGCCGTCGAACGCGGCGCGGATCGCGCCAAGCGTCACCTTGTCCCCCGTCGCAAGGCGGTCGATCACGTCGATGAGCGTTTCCTGCTGCGCCGAGCCAGTGCAGGTCAGCAGGATCTTGGCCGACGGCTCATAGTCCTCGCCGTCACCCTCGCGATCCGTCGCGTCGGGATCCGCGTCGCCATCCTCTTCGTCCTCCTCTTCGTCGGGCGGCACGAGCTCGGGGAGCGAGGCGAGCAGGTCGCCCAGCGCGTCGCCGGCGTCGATCGACACGCCGTCGAGCTGGAGATCCGCCAGCAGTTGCTCGAGCCGGCCGGCGTCGGCCCGGGCCATCACGGCGATCGGGTCGAGCGTCGCCAGAATCTTCCGCTCCCCAGCGTCGCTCCAGGAGCCGACCAGCACCGGGACGTACGCCTCGGGGTCGGTGATCTCGAGTCGGCCGTGCCCGTCGATCAGCCGGCCCGTCTGCTCGTTGTAGAGCATCGCCCCCGCCCAGCCGACCTGGTCGTCACCCAGCGACTGCTGGAGGGCGTCCAGCTGGCGCTTCGGGTGCGTGCGCCAGTTCTGGCGGTTGGGCGACAGCGTCTTCGCCTGGACGTACTCCAGGCGGAGCGGCCGCGCGGCCGCGTCGGCTGGACTGGGCGCCGGCTTCGAGGGTGGCTTACGGGCCTTGCGCCCATCCGCCCTCACGGCCTTCGCCGCGGCCTCGGCCACCTCGCGTGCCTTGTCCTTCGTCGTCGCGCGCTTGGCCATGGCTCAGGAGGCCCGCAGGGCGTGGAGGCTGGCGATCGCGGAGAGGGCGCGGTCGGCGTCGAGCCGGCCGATGTTCTCAGCCAGGGCGATCTGCGCGCGGAGCAGGATCACGTCGAGTGGCTCCTGGGCTGGCGCGGCGATATCCGGGGTCGTTTGTTCCAGGTTCGTTTCAGCGGGCGCCGGCTCGACGCGAGCTGGAGCCGCCGGCGCGCGGTCGCCACTGCGACGACCTCCGTCTCCACCACGCCGTCCGCCGCTGCGCCGACCCCGCCCGACGGTGACGCCGTGCTGGCGGCAGGCCTTCGAGACCGTGGCGACGCTGACGCCGAACCGCTCGACGCATTGCTGGTACGTGGCGCCCGATTTCACCGACGCCGCGATCGCCTCCATGGTCTCCGGCGGCGTGGCGGCGCGACCTCCAGTGTGGCGGCGCGGGGTGTCGCCGGCGCCGCTGCCCGATCCGAACAGCTGGCGGGCGGCAGAGGTGGGACGGTGGTCGGAATCATCCCGGTCGGATTCGCCCGCGGCGGCAGCCGGGGCCTCGAGCGTGCTCATGACAGTCTCCTGGATGGGGTGAGGGGTTTCGGGCTGGAGCGTCCGCGACGGCTCGCGCTCGGCATCCTCGGCCGTGATGGTGCGCTCGCCGCGGTACTCGTCGCTCGGGAGATGGCCGACGACGTTGTTGACGCCGTTGTGAAACGCGAAGGGATTGATCGGGCCGGACATGGCGAGAAGCGAGAAGTGGGGAGTGAGGAGTGAGTGAGAAAGAGGGCTCAGTCGCCGGCGAAAGCCTTGAGCAGTGCGGTGATGCGGTCCTCGAGCTCCTCCACCTGCTCGTCGCTGAACGTCTCGCGCATTTCCTCGACGAGCCCCAGCAACCCCGACTTCACCGCCTGGATCTTCTCAATGTTCTGCCGCTCCACTTCCTCGCGGCGCACGAGCAGGCCTTCGGCCAGGTCGTTCTCGCGCTTGATGCGCCGCGCCTCCTCGGCGACCTTCAGCGTCTTCGCCAACGCCGCCTGCTGGGCCTGCTTATTGCGATCCTGCGCATGCCGCCCCGCCGCCCCGGCCTCGGCCGTGTCCTCCTTGAGATTGCTGATGCGCCACTGGCGCACCCGCTCGACCGTCGCCGCATCCCACGGCGTAACGGGCGTCGGCATCGCGCCGAAGTCCCACGTCGGGTGCGCGGGCCACTTGCGCGCGGCCTCGGCGCTGACGCCCAGGCGGGCCGCCAGCTGCCTCAGACTCGATACACGCCCGGCTGCGACAGTCGGCTTGGCCACCTTGCGCGGCTTCGCCGGCTTGCGGGTCGTGGCTTTGGAACGGGGTCGCTTCGACACATTTGCCGGCGGGTCGGATGCGCGGGACGGACGGCACACTGGCCAACGCCAGCCGCCGCACAGCCGTCGCTCACCGCCACTGGCGGGGCTTCTTCAGCCGCGCCGGGCTCGAGCGCGGGTAGCCGTTGTTGGCGTCGATGTCCCAGTAGCGGCCGTTCGCCCTGGAGAAGTGGTGCACGAGCGAGCTGCGGCGCGATCGGGAAAGGGGCCGGGTTGTGCCGCGCCCCTCCCGGACGCTGGGAGCGAAGGAAGGCCGTGACGAGCCGGCAAGAAAGCCGATCGTCGCGGCGGCCGCGAGTGCGAAGCGGGACATCAGGCATTCTCCTTGTAACCGAGCTGCGCCGCGATGGCGTAGGTTTCCGAGTCGGAGGTGGTGAACTGGCCCGGCGTCGTGACGCGCCCGCCGATCGAGATCTCGTACGTGGCGCCGCGCAGCAGGGCGAGCTGAGCAAGCCCATTCTCGTCGGTGGTGGCCGACACCCGGTTGCGCCGCCAGCCGGCGCCGCTGGCCTCCGTCGGCTCGACGAGCTGGACGACGAGCTCCTGGTCGGGCACCGGATCCCCCGCCGAGTCGCGGATCGTGATGTAGGCGGTGGTGAGCTCCGGGTCGGCCGACGGGATCACGACCTCCTGCGTCATCTCGAACGTGACCTCGTGCGTCTCCGGATCCGCGGAGACGACGTGCGTCTGGTCGGGATCGAACCGGTAGCCGGCCTTGGTGATCGTGACCTCGTACGTCGCCGGGTCGAGGTCGAACTTCGCCTCGCCGGAGGCGTCGGTGGTCTGCGCGTAGCCGGAGATTCCCTCGAGCAGCTTCACCGTCGCCCCCTCGAGCGGCGTTTCGTTGGCGTCCGTGACGGTGACGGTGATCCGGTGCCCGCCGGTGCCTTTGAAGGGGCCCGGCACGTCGAAGCTCGCGACGAAGTACTCCCGGAAGATCTCGGGCATGGCGGCCGCCGAGATCGTGGCGTTGATGTACTCCTCCACGTTCCCGACCGTCGCCGGCGTCGTGTAGCTGTACCGCCAGATCCCGGTGGCGATCTTCGTCCAGGTGACCGTCGGGGAGATCAGGACGCCGTCGTTGTAGACGGCGATCGACGGATCGGCGCCGGCGTCCGGATCCGCCAGGGCGCCGCTGTCGTCGCGAAGGCGCACGGACTTGACCCGCGTGTAGGACGTCGGCTGGAGCATGGCGCGAATGGCGAGCGGGTGCGGAGCGGAGCGGACGAACGCCAGAAGCTCAGGCGCTGGCGGCGGTGAGCGTGACGCTGACGGCGAGCGTATCGCCGTTGAGGAGGGCCCGGTCTCCGCCGCTGAAGGCTGCGCCGGCGACGAGCACGCCCGTGGTGCCTCCCTTGGTGGAGCTGGTGGCGATGAACGCCCCGCCCACGGTGACGGAGTCATTGATGGAGAAGGAGGCCTTCGCCGCGGTGTTGTCGACGCTCTGGCCCGACACGCTGCCGAGCGTGAGCGTGCGGCGGGTGGACTCGTCGTAGTCCTGGATCTCCGTCCAGCCGGCGTGACTGCTCATCGTGTCGCCGGCAGCGAAGGTCGGCGTGCCGTCGGCCAAGCCCACGAAGTGGGACGCCGAGTAGCCGCTCCCCTTCCAGTACTTCTCGAGGATGTCGTTCAGCCCCTCGTTCGTGACGAGGTTGTCGAAGGCCTCGGTCCACTTCAGGCGGCCGTCGGCGCCGAAGCACTGGATCTCCCAGTGATGCAGGAAGCGGACGTTGGCGATCGAGGACCGTAGCGTGTGCCGGTTGATCCAGCCCTGGACGGTTCGCAGGACGGTGTGCAGGAGCGTCTTCATGATCGGGAGTGGCGGGT
>JAEZED010000007.1 GCA_023417885.1 Planctomycetota bacterium | reverse complement strand
GGCGGGCCGGCGGACGCTGGTGCTCGTCGCCATCCTCGCCGCCGGGTTGCTGCTCTACGTCGGCAAGCCGATTCTCCTGCCGCTGGCGGTGGCGGTGCTGCTGTCGTTCCTGCTGAGCCCGATGTGCGAGTGGATGGAGCGGCGCTACGTGCCGCGGGTCGCGAGCGTGATCATCGTGATCACCGCCGCGTTCATCCTGCTGATTGCGCTGGGATGGGCGGTCTTCAACGGGGTGCAGGAGCTGGGGCGAAATGTCGAGTACATCGCCGACAACATCGAGCAGAAGGTGGACAACCTCCCCTTCCGCTCCGACGAAGGCACGATCGTCAAGGCGCAGAAGGCGCTTGAGCGACTGGAAGACACGGACGATGCCCTTTCCGGCGACGAGGAGGAGGCCCTCGAACCCGATCCCGCCACCAGCCCCGCCACGCAGGAGGCGCAGCCGGCGCAGCAGCAGCCGCCGCCCGCGGAACTGGCAACGGCCGACGGAACGTCCACCGAGACGCAGGCGCAGCCGGCGACACGGCCGACGACGCAGCCGGTGCGCGGCAGCGAGGATTCTCCCCTCTACGTGACGATCGTCGAGGCAATGAGCCCGCTGGAACGCACTGGCTACTTCCTGGGACTGCTGGCCACGCCCATCGCCTCGGCGGGCCTCGTCATCATCTTCGCCCTCTTCATCCTTCTTCAGCGCGACGACCTGCGCGACCGGGTGATCAAGCTCGCTGCCGGGCAGCAGCTGAACCTCGCCACGCAGGCGATCGACGACGCGGCCACGCGCATCAGCAAGTACCTGGTTGCCATGGCGATCGTGAACGGCACCTACGGGCTGGCCGTCGGCATCGGCCTCGAGGTGATCGCCTTCGTCCTCACGGGTGGTCATTTCCCCAGCATCTGGCTCTGGGCGCTGCTGTGCGCCGCGCTCCGGTTCATACCCTACCTCGGCCCGTGGATGGCGGCCGCCTTCCCGATCTTCGTCAGCATCGGCTACTACCCCGGCTACGAGATGTTCCTCGCGACGGCGGGCTACTTCGTCGTGATCGAGCTCCTGAGCAACAACGTGATGGAGCCGATGCTCTACGGCAGCACGACGGGCATGAGCCCGGTCGCGGTGATCCTCGCGGCGACCTTCTGGACGTTCGTCTGGGGCCCCGTCGGGCTGCTGGTCGCGACGCCCCTGACCACCTGCCTCGTCGTCCTGGGCAAGTACGTCCCGGCCCTGCGGTTCTTCGACACGCTGCTCGGCGACGAGCCGGTGCTGAGTCCGGACAGCCGCCTCTACCAGCGCATGCTCGCGCTCGACGCCGAGGACGCCGAGGACGTCGTCGAGGAATACCGGGAGGAGCACTCCCTCACCGAGACCTTCGACAACGTCCTGCTCCCCGCGCTCACGCTCGCGGAGCGCGACCGCCACGCCGGGCACCTCACCGCCGAGCGCATCGACTTTATCCGCACCGCGATGCGCGAGATCGTGGAGGAACTGGCGCGCCAGGAGGAGCCGATCCCCTCCGACAGCATCGATCTCAACGAGCCGGCGGAGGCCCGCGTAGCGACAGCCACCCAGGCGGCGCTGCCCGTCACTCCGCGCGTGGTGGTGATCCCCTCGGTGGATGCCGCGGACGAGACGGCGGCGCTGATGGTGAAGGCCCTGCTCGATCGCCGCGGCTTCGAGGTCACGGTGGTGGACGACGAGGAGTTGACGAGCGAGAAGCTGGAGCAGGTCTTCAGCCAGCGGGCGGACGTGGCGGTGATCAGCGCCGTACCGCCAAGGGCCGTGGCGCGAGCGCGATATCTCGTCAAGCGCCTCCGGATGGCGCAGGCCCAGCGGAGCGATCACGCGTCTGCAGCGGCGGCGACCATCGTGGGGCTCTGGACAGTCCAATACGACACGCAGCGGGCGAAGAATCGCGTCCGGGCCGGCGACGGGATGGACCTCCGGATCGTGACCTCCCTCGCCGAGGCGGTCGAGGAGGTGCGCCAGCGGGCCCAAGTCGTCGCCACCCGCCGGTCGGCGGAGCAGGAGGGGGCGAAATCGGGCTCCAGGGCCCGGCGTTCCCCCGCCCCGGCCGCGGGTCGGCATCCGGCTCGCCCGTCCTGAGCCTCCCGGCGATGTCGCGAACTTTCACGTTCTTGCGCGTTAGATCGAGGGGCGTGGGTGCGTCCTGATCATGAAAACATGGCCCTCGGATGGGCCCGCCGCGAGTTCAGACTTGTCCCGGAGCGTGCCACGCGTGCAGATCGTTTCGGATCAAGCCCCTTCATGGATGACGGCCGCCGAACCGGCCCCCCTGCCGGATGCGGAGGACCTGCCGGCTCGCGATGCGCCCACGGACCGGGAACACGCCCTGCTCGTCCGGCAGGCGCTGGCCGGCGATTCGGACGCGTTCGGCGTGTTGATCGACCGGCACGAGCGGGCGGCGCTGGCGGTGGCGTACGCGACGCTGCGGGATGCCGCGCTGGCCGCGGATGCCGTGCAGGAGGCCTGCCTGAAGGCGTGGCACAAGCGCTACACGCTGGCCGATCCTGACTGTTTCGGCGGCTGGCTGCTGCACATCGTGCGGCGATGCGCGCTGGATCAGCTTCGCAGCCGCAAGCCCGTGCAGCGCCTTGCCGCGACGGAGGCATCGCCCCCGGCCGGAGCCGGGGCGGACGCCGCGGACGAGCTGGCCCGGCGCGAGATGGACGAGAAGGTCCGGCAGGCGCTGGAGGAACTGGATGACGACTCGCGCCTGGCCGTGGTGATGCGCTACTACGACAACGCGCCGGCGCGGCAAATCGCGGAGGTGCTCGGCTGCTCGCCCGCCGCCGTCGACATGCGGCTGAAGCGGGCGCGCGACAGGCTTCGGCAACGGCTGGCGCCTGACTTACCCCAATCACCCTGATGAACGCCCCGACACCACAACTTCCCGACGAGCGGCAACTGGTGCAGGCCTGCCTGCGCCGCCGGCTCGATTCGCAACTGGGGCAGACCCGCCGCCGCTTTGAGCAGGCGCTGGCGGCGGAGCGCTTCGCAGCGCGACCCGCGCCCGCGGCCCCTGCCGCGACTGCCTGGCAGTGGCGCATCGGCATCGGTCTCCTGACCGCCGCCGCGGCGGGGCTGGCACTGATGGCGGTGCTCTGGCCGGTGTTGCGTGGGGAGCCGGGTCGTCCGTCGCCGGTGGTGCAGGGCGAACCGGTGCAGGAGATGGGCGAGGCGGGCTACGTGCCGCTGGAGTACCGGGAGTCGTGGCAGGCGCGGGATCTGGGGATGTACGAACTCGGGGGTCGTCCGGTGCGCGCGGTGCATCGGCAGCAGTGGGAGTCGGCGCGGTTCCGGAACGAGCAGGGTTACGAGGTGTCGATCGAGATGCCGGCCCAGCAGCTCGTCTTCGTCGACGCGCCGGTGCAGTGAGTCATCGGGGCGCGTGAAGGGGATCAACAGGTACAACAACCAATCGGAGTCATTGCCATGAAACTGAAGATCAGTCATATCGCTCCTCTCGCGGTCGCCGCGGG
>JAEZED010000125.1 GCA_023417885.1 Planctomycetota bacterium | reverse complement strand
TCTGCCCTCCCTCGTTACATACCCCGCGCGAAGCGACGCCGCCCGGGTGGGCGGCGTCGCGTTGCGGCGATTCCAGGGGTTCAGCGGCTTACCGGGCCGCAGGGCGTCAGGCGCCCGGGTTGAAGTTCGGGTCGGTCGTCAGGATGAACCGATCCACCTTCACCCCGTCCTCCCGCATCCACATGTTGAAGGTGTGGTTGCCGGTCGAGGTGACATTGACCGCCAGCCGGGCGGCGCTGCCACCCTTATTGATCCACTGCCAGTCCGGGTGGGTGGTCGGGCTGACGCCCCACTGCCCGAGGCTCACCGGGGTACCGTCGAACCCGACGTGGATCGAATCATCGACGTTGTTGTCCCCCTTGATCCGCACCCAGACGTAGTAGGTGCCTGTCCGGGTGAAGTTCATCGTGTAGTCCCGGCGCGGGCCGTTGGTGGCCTCGCCGGTCACCACGCCGGTGTTCGGCCCGGCAATCAGGGCGGTTCCGCCGCTGGCGGTGCCGTCGCTGAACTGGCTCCAGCTGCTGCCGGAGGCGTTGCCCGTTCCCGCGGCCTGGCCGGTGGAGTTCTCCGCCTCGAACTGGAGCGTCTGTGACTGCGCGCCGTTCGGGTCGAAGCCGGCGTCCTTGGTGAGGACGAAGCCATCGACCTTCACGCCATCCTCGCGCATCCACATGTTGAACTGGTGCACGCCGGCGGAGGTGACGTTGATCGCCAGGCGGGCACTGCTGCCCCCCTTGTTCACCCACTGCCAGTCGGGATGGGTGGTCGGGCTGACGCCCCACTGCCCGAGGCTCACGGGGTTGCCGTCGAGGCCGACGTGGATCGAGTCATCGAGGTTGTTGTCCCCCTTGATACGCACCCAGACGTAGTAGACGCCCGTGTTGGTGAAGTTGATCGCGTAGTCGCGACGCGGGCCGTTGGTGGCGTCGCCCGTCACGACGCCGGTGTTCGGCCCGGCGATAAGCCCCGCCCCGCCGCCGGCGGCGCCATCGCTGAACTGGCTCCAGTTGCTGCCGGAGGCGTTGCCGGTGCCGGCGGCCTGGCCGGTGAAGTCCTCGGCCTCGAAGTCCACGCGTCCGCCGGTCTCCTGGAAGACGTCGCCACCGCCGGCATCGGGGTGGAAGTTGGCGTCCTTGGTCAGGATGAACTGGTCGACGTTCACGCCATCCTCGCGCATCCACATGTTGAGCGTGTGGACGCCGGCGGTGGTGACGTTGACGGTGAGCCGTGCGGCGCTGCCGCCCTTGTTGATCCACTGCCAGTCGGGATGGGTCGTCGGGCTGACGCCCCACTGCCCGAGGCTCACGGGATTGCCGTCGAGGCCGACGTGGATCGAGTCGTCCACGTTGTTGTTCCCCTTGAGGCGCACCCAGACGTAGTAGGTGCCGGTGTTGGTGAAGTTGATCGCGTAGTCGCGACGCGGGCCGTTGGTGTTCTCGCCCGTCACCACGCCGGTGTTCGGGCCGGCAATCAGACCCGCCCCGCCGCCGGCGGCGCCGTCGCTGAACTGGCTCCAGTTGCTGCCGGAAGCGTTGCCGGTGCCGGCGGCCTGGCCGGTGAAGTCCTCGGCCTCGAAGTCCACGCGCCCGCCCGACTCCTGGAAGGCGTCGGTCCCCTCGTCGTACTCCCAGTCGGCGAGGATCTCGTACTGCCCGATGCTGCCGTAGTCGGAGTAGCCGGTGCTGGTGGTTCCCTTGCCGACGCCATCGATCCGCAGGAAGTAGGTGCCGCCGGCCAGGTCGAGGTCGAAGAAGGCGTCGACGTCGTTCGTCGGATTCACCGACTGGATGACGCCGCCGGAGCTGTTCAGCAGGTCGGCCTTGACGTCGAGGTTGTTGTAGCCGGAGAGGAAGAAGAAGGGCGCGACCTCGAGCGTCAGCCGGCCCTCGTCGCCGGCGAGGTCGAGGCGCCAGACATCCACGTCGGTGCGCGTGGTGATGATGCCCTCGCCCTGGAACTGGCGCAGCCCGCCGCTGGACTCGCTGAAGGCGAGGTTCTTCGCAGAGCCGATGCTGTTGCCAACGTCGTCGGAGCGGAAGGTGACCTTGTTGCTGCTCTTGGTGATCTCGGCGAGGTCGTCCTCGGTATTGTTGGCATCGGGGTATTCCCCCTTGCTCCACTGCGACAGCGCGCGGTCGTAGCCGACGCCCATCAGCGGCGCCCAGCCGGTCGGCCCGCTGCCGTGCCCGCGGTAGTAGCCGGTCTGGCTCGTCCCGTCGTGGTTCAGGTCGAAGGCATGGCCGACCTCATGGCTGGCGGCCTCGGCGACGTACTTGGCAAAGCCGTTGCCCAGGTTGTTCTCGAAGACCCAGACGGGGGTGTCGCTCGTCCAGCGCCACGAGCCCAGGTAGGCGACGCCGCCGGCATTGCTGAACCACTGGTTGCCGGTGCCGCCCATGGCGGCGCTGTCGAAGTTGGTGCTGATCAGCACGCGCAGCGCCCGCGCGCCCTCGGTGAAGGCGGCGGTGCCCGGATCCTGCGTGGTCACGTCGACGTTGAAGGGGGCAAAGTCCTCCGCGACGCGGCGCCAGACTTCCTCGATGTTGTTGATCTCGGTCGTGCTGAAGTTGAAGAGGTCGCCGTCCACGCTGTAGGGCGGGGCGTGGATCGGGTCGCCGTCGTTGTAGTTGTTGTCCCACGGCGTGCCGCTCACGACATGGCCGTCGAAGTCCAGGAAGACCTTGCGCGTGGCGGACGGGTTGCTGCTGAGGATCGGCAGATCAAGGGACGGCCCGCTTCCTCCGCCGTCGCCGCCGCCGGTTCCCTCAAGGAGTTGCGGCACCATGGCGGGCGCGGGATCGAAGTGGAAGGCCTCACCGGTCGCGTCGATGAGCGCGCCGTCGTCGCGCACGGAGTGGATGTTGCGGGCAAGCTCGCGCGGCAGGTGAGCGAGCGGTATGTCCACGCCCGGCTCGGTGTGGCCGTGATCGTCGGCCCAGGGAGTGCCCAGGTCGAGGTTGGCCGAGAGAAGCCGGCGATGCTCGAGCGTCTCGATGGCGCGATGGGCGGCGAGTCGGATCAGCGCCGCATCCTGCGGCGAACGGGTCTTGGCGGAGTTGCGCATTCCTCGGGGTCTCCGTGAAGGGAACGGTTTGGCGGGCTCGGCGCGGGGGGCGGTTGGGGGGTGGGGACGCGACCAAGCGCCCTGTAGGGGCCTGGCCGGGGCGTTCTATGTTGCGGTTGGCTTCAGCACTTTTCTGGCGCCGTTGCGGCGTTGGCGAGGCGGGCGCGGCGACCGCTTGGTCCACGAGGCGGGGGCAAGACGGCCCG
The DNA here is from genome assembly GCA_023417885.1 of Planctomycetota bacterium. Lineage (GTDB taxonomy): Bacteria > Planctomycetota > Phycisphaerae > Tepidisphaerales > Tepidisphaeraceae > JAEZED01. Next base: position 9,231 of record JAEZED010000125.1, on the reverse strand, counting down.
TCGGGTGAGTCCGCCCGGACCGACCGCAGGCGGAGCGGAACGTCGCGTGTCAGGACAGGTTAACAGAAACCCGCGTGACGTCAGTGCCTTTTTTATTGGACGCCAACCCCAAGGCCCTCCCAGAAGCCACAACATTCCCAGATGTACGGATCCCCGGTTGGTTAGTTCTCCCCAGGTCTTCAACATCCTTGACATCCCTCCGGGGGGACGCATCGCGCTAGGCAGAATCGCTCGTTGCTCCTGCTGCTGCGGGGGCTTACGCTCGCGACGCAACGGGGCACGCCGCCTCCGGATTTCTCGCTGGGGACCTCTCTTGCCGAGCGATCGCGCCACCAGCCGCGTCGATCAGACGAGCCGCGCCGCGATGCTCGGCCGGATGTCCTTCTGGCTCACCACCCTGCTCGTCACGGCGGGCCTCGTCGCGGGCAAGATGCTGATGCACATCAGCGCCCACACCGAGGATCTCGACACCGGCAACTACTCCAACTACGCCTGGGGCATCCTCCACGGGCAGGGTTTCTACGGGAGCGTCCTTGGCCGGCACCACCTGGGCGAGCACTTCTCGCCGATCATGGCGCTCGTCGCCCCGCTCTACCTGCTGCGACCGACCGCGCACCACCTGATGATCCTCCAGGGCCTGGCAGTGGCGATCGGCGTCCTGCTGACCCTCGTCTTCTCCAGCCGGCGGCTCGAGGAGGCGTGCTTCGACGAGCGCTTCATCGGCCCGCGGGCGGTGACCGTCAAGGCAGGCGCCGCCGGGCTGCTGCTGTTGCTGATGATGCTCTATCCGCCGCTGCTGGCGACGTGGAACACGCAGTTCCAGCCGATCGAGCTGGGGCTGCCGATGGTCGTGGGAGCGATGATGCTCCTGCACGCGGCTCCGACGCGGCGCAACGCGCTGCTGCTGTGGCTGCTGGTGTTCCTGCTGCTCTCGACGCGCGAGAGCGCCCCGCTGAGCGTGCTGGGCCTCGCCATCTACGCTGCTTCGCTGAGGCGGGCACGGCTGGCCCTGGCGCTGGGCGTGGTCGCCGGGGTGTGGGCGGCGATTGCGATGGGCATCGTCATGCCCTGGTTCCGCGGCGGGGAGGCGTGGGGGCACATCCGCTGGCTCGGCCTGTCCGGGAGCACCGATTCCGAAGCCTTCATGTGGGAGCGCAAGGCGTTCTACCTCGCCGCGCTGGTCGGCGGGATGGGCCTGCTTCCACTGATGGGCCGGCGCGCCCTCTGGGCGACGGCCGCCGCCCTCCCGGGGGTTCTGCTGAACCTCTCGGTGAAAAACCGCGTGCCGCAGGTGGCATTCCAGGCACACTACGACGCGCAGATCAGCGGCTTCCTCATCGTCGCCGCCGCACTGGGCGCCGCCTGGCTCGCCCAGCGCCTGTTCCCCGTGCCGCAGCATGCGGGCAGCCCGACGCCCCGGCATCGCCCGTGGGCTGCGGTCGCTTTCGTAACGGGGATGGTCGCGATCTCGTTCGCGACGTTCCAGATTTCGAAGGTGCGGTCGGTCCCCGAGCGCTTCAGTGACTGGTGGCCCACCCATGCACAGCAGCGGCTGATCAACCAGTCTAAGGAGTTCGCCCGCAAGTACTCCGACGCGCCCTCCCTTGCGGCGCACGGGTGGATCGGGCCGCACGTGGCGCACCGACCCGACTACCGGTCAATGCGCGTGACGGACAAGGAGCGCTGGCCCGGCTGGGTGCGCGACCGCGTGGATCCCGGGATGATCTTCATCGTGCCCGGCGAGCGCTACGCCCCGGAGGACAGTCCGCGGGCGATCCTCCGCGCCAGCGGCCGGGCGCTACTGCTGGAGCAGACGCCGTGGGTGGAGGTCTACCGCTGGCCAGGTGAAGCCCCACCGCGCGGCACCGACGCGGCGGAGCAGTATGCGCGGGAGGGGCTGGAGCGCGCGGCCAAATGACGAACGCCAGCCTCGTGGGGCCGGCGTCGTCGTGGCTGGTGTTTTTGGCAGGCTCGGGGGATCAATCCTCTTCCATGATCGTCTCGCGGACGACCTCTTCGATGGTGGTGATGCCTTCGAAGATCGCCAGCAGGCCCGAGTCGCGCAGGGTGCGCATGCCGCGCTTGCGGGCCTCGGCACGGAGCTGCTGCGTGCTGGCGTGTCGGACGATCATGTCGCGCATGTCGTCATCGAGCGTCATGATCTCGAAGATGCCGAAACGGCCCTTGTAGCCGGTGTTGTTGCAGTTGTCGCAGCCGCGGCCGTAGAAGAAATGGCGGTCCTTCACGTCCTCCTCGCGCAGCTCCAGCTCCATGAGCTGCTCGAGCGTCGGCTTGTACTCGGTGCTGCACTTGGTGCAGATGCGCCGGACCAGTCGCTGGGCGATCACGCCCTCGAGCGTCGCGGTGACGAGGAACGGCTCCAGCCCCAGGTCCAGCAGTCGGGCGATGGAGCTGGGCGCGTCGTTGGTGTGCAGCGTCGAGAAGACAAGGTGGCCCGTCAGCGACGCCTGCACGCTGATCTCGGCCGTCTCCCGGTCGCGGATTTCGCCGACCAGGATGATGTCCGGGTCCTGACGCAGCATGCTGCGGAGGATGCGGGCGAAGGTGAGTTCGATGTCCGGCTTGATCTGGCACTGCACGATCCCGTCAATGTCGTACTCGACCGGGTCCTCGGCGGTGATCAGCTTGGAGTCGATGGTGTTCAGTTCGCGCAGGGCGGAGTAGAGCGTCGTCGTCTTACCGCTGCCGGTCGGGCCGGTGACGATGACGATGCCGTTGGGCTTGTGGATGAGCGTGCGGATGGTGCGCAGGTCGTCGTCGCGCAGACCGATCTTGTCCAGGTCGAGGTTGACGTTGCTCCGGTCGAGAACACGCATCACGACGCTCTCGCCGAACATCGTCGGAAGAACGCTGACGCGAAGGTCCACCGGCTGGTTGTTGACCGTCAGCTCGATGCGCCCGTCCTGCGGCATGCGGCGCTCGGCGATGTCCAGGCCCGACATGACCTTGATGCGGCTGGCGATGGCCGGGGCGATGTGCGCAGGCGGCGGCATCATCTCGTAGAGGACGCCATCGATGCGGTAGCGCATCTTGAACTCGTCCTCGAACGGCTCGAAGTGGATGTCCGAGGCCTTGTCCTTGATCGCCTGGAGCAGCACCAGGTTGATCAGCTTGCGGACGGGGTTGGCGTCGGCGGCGCCCTTGAGCACGTCCAGGTCGATCGAGTCGTTGGCCTTCTTCCCCTTCAGGCCCTTGACGCTCTCGTCGGCCTCGAAGTCACCCAGGAGCGAGCCGAAGCTCTCGGCCTCCGCCTGGTAGTGCTTCTTGATCAGCTCCTCGATCTTCGCCTTGTCGCCGATCTTGGCGGTGACGGTGTAGCCCATCAGGCTGCGCAGGTCGTCGAGCGCCTGGAAGTTGTCGTGGCTGGCCATCGCCACGAGCAGGCGCTTGCGCTTCTCGTCGAACTGGAGCGGGAGGACCTTGTGCGTCTGGGCGGTCTGGGCGGGAACGGCCTTGATCGCCTCCTCGGGGACCTCGACGTTGGTGAGGTCGACGAGCTCGTAGCCCCGCTGGGCGGCCAGTGCGATGTTCAGGTCGCCCTCGGTGATGTAGCCGAGGTCGATCATGATCTGGCCGAGCGCGCCTCCCTTTTGCTTCTGGAAGTTCAGCGCATCGACGACCTGCTCGCGCGTGACGCGGCCCATCTTGTTGAGCACGCGGCCGAGCGGACGGCCCTTGAGCTGTTCGACCGGCGGGATTCCGCCGCCGCCGGCGCCCGCGGGTGGATTGGCGATCTGCGTCATGTCGTCTCGAGTCCTCTCGGGTTACGCGTCTGTCGTCCTGCTGCCCGCGCCTCACGGCCCGGCCCTACTTCCCCTGCATGCGGGCGCGTCGCGCGGCGATGTCCGCCTGGCGCGCCTCCTCGTTCTGCTGCGGCTGCCCGTTGCTGGCGGCCTCCTCGGCCTCGGCGATGAGCGCGTCGTCGGCGATGGCGACGTCGGCGCCCAGGTTACGGATGCGCTCCATCATGTAGCCGGGGTTCTTCGACTTGTCGATGCAGTCCTCGGCGCTGATCTGCCCGGCCAGGTACTTCTGCCAGAGGTTGTCGTCCAGCAGCTGCATGCCGTACTTCTTGCCCGTCTGGATCTCCGAGTCGATTCGGAAGCTCTTGTTCTCGCGGATCAGGTTCTGGATGCCGGGCGTCACGTACATGAACTCGTACGCCGCGATCATCCCGTCGATGTCGCTGCGCGGCATCAGCGCCTGGCTCAGCACCGCAATGAGGTTGTTGGCCAGCTGGACGCGCACCTGCTCCTGCTGGTCGGTCGGGAAGGCGTCGATGATGCGGTTGATCGTCGAGGCGGCGCCGGAGGTGTGGAGCGTGCCGAACACAAGGTGGCCCGTCTCGGCGGCGGTGATGGCGGCGCCGATCGTCGCCAGGTCGCGCATTTCGCCGACGAGCATCACGTCCGGGTCCTGTCGCAGGGCGCGGCGCAGGGCCTCGGAGAAGCTGGGGGTGTCGACGCCGATCTCGCGCTGCACGACGATCGACTTCTTGTGGTTGTGGTAGTACTCGATCGGGTCTTCCATCGTGATGATGTGCCGATCGAAGTTCTCGTTGATGTAGTTGATCATGCACGCCAGCGTCGTCGTCTTCCCCGACCCCGTCGGGCCGGTCACCAGGAAGATCCCGCGCGGGCGCCGGCAGATCTGCTCCGCCATCGCCGGCAGGCCGATCTGCTCGAACGTCATGATGTTGTTCGGGATCCGCCGCAGCACCAGAGAGCAGTTGCCGCGCTGCTTGAAGATCGCCACGCGGAAGCGCGTGTCCTCGCCGAAGCTGAAGCCGAAGTCGCCCGACCCCGTTTCCTCATACTCCTGCTGGATGCGCTCGGGCGTGATCGCCTTCATGAGCGAGACCGTGTCCTCGCCGGTCAGCACCTTGGTCTGGAGCTCCCGCATCCGCCCGTTGAGGCGCAGAGTCGGCGGCTTGCCGACGGCAAGATGAATGTCCGACGCCTTGCGCTTGACCACCGTCTCCAGAAGGCGGTCGATCTGAACAGTTGCCATGTCTTGTCCTTCTCACCGGGCCTCGCCGCGACCACCCGCCGCCCAGGCGGGCGCGCGGCGACGCGGCGGGGAATCGTACGTCACTGGTTCAAAACACCCTCGACCTGCGCCACCTTCACGACTTCCTCCGCCGTCGTCAGGCCGCGCAGCACCTTGATCCGACCGTCGGCCAGCAGGCTCTTCATCCCGCTGTTCACCGCCGCCTTCCGGATCTTGTTCGTCGCCGCACGATCGAAAGCCAGCGTGCGGATCTCGTTGTTCATCTGCATCAGCTCGAAAATGGCCAGCCGCCCGCGGAAGCCCGTCCCGCTGCAATGGTCGCAGCCGCGCGGCTTGTAGAGCTGCTGCCCTTCCACGTCCTCCGGCTTGAAGCCGGCCAGGCGCAGCCAGTGCTCGTCGGGCTCCTTGTCCGGCTGCTTGCACTTGGCACAAAGCACGCGGATGAGCCGCTGCGCCATGACCGCCTGGATCGAACTGGCCACGAGGAACGGCTTGACGCCCATGTCGATCAGGCGCGTGATGGCCGACGGCGCGTCGTTGGTGTGGAGCGTGCTGAAGACCAGGTGGCCCGTCAGGGCGGCCTGGATCGCCACTTCCGCCACTTCGATGTCGCGAATTTCGCCGACCAGGATGATGTTCGGGGCCTGGCGGAGCATCGCCCGCAGGATCTTGGCGAACGACAGCCCGATGTTGTCGCGCACCTGGCACTGATTGATGCCCGGGAAGTTGTATTCGACCGGGTCCTCGGCCGTGATGATCTTCTTGTCCGGCCGGTTCAGCACGTTGAGCGCGCCGTAGAGCGTCGTCGTCTTGCCGGAGCCGGTCGGCCCCGTCACGAGGAAGATGCCGTTGGGCCGGCGGATGATCTTCTGGAAGACCTTGTAGTCGTCCTCCTCGAAGCCCATGTTCTCGAGGCCGATTCGGACGCCCTCGGGACGGAGAATACGAAGCACCGTGCTCTCGCCGTGATAGGCCGGGAGCGTGCTGACGCGGAAGTCGATGAGCGAGCCGTCCACCGTCAGCTTGATGCGACCGTCCTGCGGGAGGCGCTTCTCGGCGATGTCGATGCCCGCCATGATCTTGATGCGGCTGATCAGCGGGCCGCGCATGCGGATCGGGATGTTGTCGCGCTCGATGCACTCGCCGTCGATGCGGTAACGCACCCGCACGCGGTCCTTCATCGGCTCGATGTGAATATCGCTCGCCCGGTTCCGCACCGCCTCGCTGATCAGGGCCTGCACGAGCTTGATGATCGGCGCCTGCGTCGGATCGTCGGCCAGGTCATCGCCGACGCCGGACTGGTCGATCGACTTGTCCACCGAACGGTCCAGGCTGCTGTCCACCGAGCGGTCAAAGGAGCGGTCCATCGACTGGTCCAGCGTGCCTCGCAGCCGGTCGATCGTCCGGTCCATCGTCTTGTCGATCGTGTTGGCCGCCGTCGTGTTCAGCAGCTCGTCGATCACCGCCTTGATCCGCCCCTTGGGGGCGATGACGGGGCGGATGTCCTTGCCCAGGCGGAAGCGCAGCACGTCCTGGAGCTCCATGTCCAGTGGGTCGTGCAGGGCGACGCGGAGCTTGCCGTTCTCGCTCCCGAGGGGGAGGATCAGGTGCTTGCGGATCAGGTCGTCCGGAATCGAGTTGACGGCGCCCGGGGGGACGCTGGTCTTGTCCAGATCGACGTACTCCATCCCCTGCTGGGCCGCCAGCGCCTTGTAGATGTTGGCGTCGGTGCACAGCTTCAGGTCCTGGAGCGCCTCGCCGAGACGCATCCGCTTTTCCTTGGCGACCTGGAGGCCCCGCTCGACTTCCTTCGGGGTAATGATGCCCCAGTCGACCAGGATCTCGCCGAGGCGCTTTTGGGATTTTGCCATATCGCTCTGTGGTTGGGCCGGCCGGCGCACCGCCGGCGCGTGAACCGGTTGGACAACGTCTCAAACGCCCGCGGGGAGGCGGGCAAGGCGGGTTGGGCGGTCGGACCGCGCTCGGACCGCCGCCATCGGCAACTTTACCACCCCTCGCGCCCCCTCGGCAAGCCGAATCGACCCCCAATCCACAACGCCCCCCCCCCCGCTCGCCCGCCTACACGCACCATCAACCTACTACGCCGTAACAGCCGCGCCAGTTCATTCCCTCGCCGCCTCGCCCTCGGGCCCGCCTCCCTCGCCACGCAACTCCCGCTCCATCGCCTCCATCCGCGCGCGAAGCGACGCCGCCACTTCCGGCTCCTGCTCCGCGATGTCGTAAAGCTCCCCCGGATCGCGCTCCAGGTGATACAGCTCCGCAGGGCCCTCGCGCGGGATCCGAAGCTTCCACGGCCCCGCGCGAACCGCCTCCAGCCGCGCGCCCGCGAAATGAAACACCTCGCGGCGCGGCGATTCCTGCGTCTCGCCCAGCAGCAACGCCGACAGGTCCACCCCGTCGATCTCCCCCGCCGCCGGTGGCGCCCCGCCGGCGAGCTTCACCACCGTCGGAAGCACATCCAGCACCGACGCAATCTCCGCCGTCGCGCTGCCGGCGGGAATGTGCCCCGGCCACCAGGCAATCGCCGGCACGCGAACGCCTCCTTCAAAGGTCGATGCCTTGCTCCCGCGGAAAGGACCGGCCGTGCCGTGATCCCAGCGCTCAACGCCCCCCGCCAGCATTCTCGCGGGCAGCTGCGCCCAGGGACCGTTGTCGCTCGTGAAGAGGATCAGCGTCTCCTCCCCGACCCCCGCCTCCTCCAGCGCGCGACGAATCTCCCCCACGCTCCAGTCCAGCTCCTCGATCACGTCGCCATACCGCCCCGCCGCGGACCGGCCCCGGAACCTTTCCGATGCCCCCAGCGGAAGATGGGGCATGCTCCACGCCACGTAAAGCAGGAACGGCGCTTCGGCGCGCGCCGCCTCGCCGATCATCGCCACCGCCTCCGACGTGAAGCGCGCGGTCAGCGTGTTCGCGTCCGGATACTGCTCCACCACCTCGCGCCCGCGATAAAGACGCAGCGGAACGTCCGTCTGCACCCACGGCTTCATGATGTCGTGGCTGTAGGGCAGGCCGAAGAAGCGCTCGAACCCCTGCTGCGTGGGCCAGTGCTCCGCGCGCGTGTGACCCAGGTGCCACTTGCCGACCATCATCGCGCGGTAACCCAGCGGGGCCAGCGCCTCGGCGAGGGTGACCTCCCCATCCGCCAGGCCCGCGGGATTGTCGGCGAGCAACGCGTGATTCAGGCCCAGCCGCGGCGCGTAGCGACCGGTCATGAGCTGCGCGCGCGACGGCGTGCACGACGGGGCGGCGTAGAAGCCGGTGAGCTTCATCCCCTCCCGGGCGAGGCGATCGAGGTTGGGCGTGCGGACGGCGGGATGGCCGAAGCAGGCGAGATCGCCCCAACCCATGTCGTCTGCGAGGAGGATGACGATGTTGGGCGGACGCGCCTCGGGCGCCGCCCGCGCGGCGCGCCCGAGGGAGAGAAGCGACGCAAGCACCAGGAAGCCGGCAACCGCGCGGGCAGTCATCATCGCCCGGAGTCTAACCCATGTGCCGGAACCCGTTGACCCGAGGCCGGGGCGCCGCCCCGCCATTGCACGACGTGCGCGGCGAGGGGTAGGGTGCCCGCATGCTGCGGCGGATCGGGATCGCGATTCGATGGAGCCTGCTCGTCCTGGGCGTGGCTGCGCTGGTCTTGCTGCCGGTGAGCTTCTTCGTGCCTTTCGCGATCTCGATCTCGGTGCCGAACGAGGCGTTGAACATCTTCGTGGTGGACGGCACGCTCGAGATCAAACACGACAAGGCTCATAACTTCATCGAGTACCCTTCGTCATGGGACGTGACTGTGATCGATCGCTCCGTTTGGCCGATCCACTTTAAGTACGCCTTCCGGCCATACTGGCGGGCAGACGAATACACGGTTCCCGGTCACAAGATTCAGACGACGCGCATCCTCATCGTCCCACTCTGGATGATCGCCGCCGCCTCTCTCGCGTGGCCGGTTCTCGCCTGGCGCGCCGCCCGACGCCGCCGAAGGCGCGGGTTCGACGTGACGCTGGTGGACGACGCCGTCGAAGCCGAGGCGTGATCGCCTCCGCCCTGCCGAGCGGAGGGCGGAGGTGCGTTGGACACCGGAGTCCGCGCGCCGCTCACGCTGCGGGGAGCTGGCGGCGCGGGAGCGATTCGGGCGCGGGTGTCTCGTCGCCCGCGGGGAGCAGGCGCGACACGTCGTAGCGC
>JAEZED010000149.1 GCA_023417885.1 Planctomycetota bacterium | reverse complement strand
ATTGGGCAGCGGCGGGTCGCCGCTGCTACAAGCGCCGGACACGGCCCCTCCCAGTGCCGCGCGCGACTCGGGCACGATCCATATAAGGTCTCTCGGCCGCCGAAGCCTCCCCGCCCGCTCGCAGCCTCCCACGCGCGAGGCCCGTTGCCCCGCTGGCCGTCGCCGTGGAGCCCCCGTTGCCAGGCGCGCCACGATCGTCGCCGCCGCGGTGGGGCGACCCGCGGGGCGTCGACGTACTGTTTCCTGCATGGGAAATCCGAGTTCCGTTAAGGGAAAGTCCTTTTCCATTAAGGGAAATCCGTTTTCCATTAAGGGAAAGCCGCTTTCCATTAAGGGAAAGTCGTTTTCCATTAAGGGAAATCCCTTTTCCATTAAAGGAAAGTCGTTTTCCATTAAGGGAAATCCCTTTTCCATTAAGGGAATTCCCTTTTCCATTAAGGGAAATCGCCTTTCCCTCATGGGAAAACGAGAGTTCCCGGACCTCCACCGCGATTTTCGATGCTGAAAACGCGGTTTCGCCCGTTTCACGTCCGGGAATCAGAAACTTTCCCCTGCATTGCAACCCCCGCGTGCCCCGCCCGCCGGCGTCGCCTTCGGCGACCACCCTCCCTCACGGTCAGGCCTCGTCGTCGACCGCCCCGCGCGGGGGAGGCAGCAGGAGGGAGAAGGTGGCGCCTTCGCCGGGCGTCGAGGCGACCTCCAGCCGGGCGCGCAGCAGTTCCGCGGCGCGCCGGGCGATGAAGAGGCCAAGGCCGATCCCGCTCTCCCCGCCCGTTCCGCCGCCTGAGCTGCCCCCGGAGGGGGGCTTGTGCTCGCCACGCCGGAAGGGGGCGAAGATCGTCTCGAGCTGCTCGGGTGCGATGCCGGGGCCCTGGTCGATGACATCGATCCGGCACGCCCCGTCGTCCGAGAGGCGCGCCGCGAGCCGGATGGGCGCATCCCCCCCGTAACGGATGGCGTTGCCCAGGAGGTTCTGGAGGATGGTGCTCACGAGATCGGCGTCGGTGCGGAACGTCAGCCCCTCCGGGCAATCCAGCTCGACCTGCGACGTGTCGGCCGAGTCGCTGGAGCCGTCCGCCCGTGCCGCCGCGGTGCGCACGCCACGCAGGAGGACGAAGAGATCGACCGGCTGGATGTTGATCGAGACGGCGGCGGGGGTGAGCCGCTCGGCGTCGAGGACGCGTTTCATCGTTTCGACGCCGGACATGGTCATCCGGCGGCAGTCGTCGAGGTCGCGCAGGAGCTCGGGCAGGTCCGGAAGCTGCTGGGTCTGCCCCGACAGCCCGCGCAGGCGCTCGCTGATGTACTGGATGGAGAGCATCGCGGCGTTGAGCGTGTTGCGCAGGTCGTGGCTGATCATCGCCAGGTGGCGGCTGGTCGCCTCGGATTCCAGGCGGATCTCCTTCTCCTGGAGCTGGGCATAGGCGACGTTGCTGAGGTGGATGATCCGGTCGAGCGCGCCGTGGAGGGCGTCGGCCTCCTGCTCGGTCATGGGCCGGCGCAGCGACCCGCGCACGCCCTGCATCATCACCTGGCGCAGGAGGGGATACTCGGTGCCGAGGTCGTCGATGGTGATGCGCTGGTGAAAGCGCGTCAGGCCGTGGATGCCCCCGGTCGCTGAAAGCTCGCGGTGGCCGGCCACCGGCTCCGACAGCGCGCCGGCGATCACCTCGATGAGACTGGGAAGGTCATCCAGCACCTCCTCGTCGCTCATCCTCCGCATTTCCGGCAGCGCCGCCCGGGCCTGCTCGAGCCAGCGCCGGCGAAGATCGGGAACGCACGCCAGCACCGCCCCGGCCAGCTCCGGATGCGGCATGGCGGCCGACTCCGGCACCTCCGGGGGCAGCCCGCTGGGATTTTTCAACGGCTCAACCACGGCCGCACCATACCAGCATGGCCAGACAGCGCCAGCGCCCACGTACGGCCGCCGATGCAGCGCGCCGGGAGGTTATTCCTGCCGGAATGCGACCTTTCCGTCCACGATCGTGAGGAGGACCCGCGTCTCGTCCAGCTCGTCCTGCGGGATGTCCAGGACGTCGCGGTCGAGCATCACGAGGTCGGCGTGGTTGCCCGGGCGAAGCACGCCGATCCTGTCGCTCAGCAGGGCCGTCGCGGCACCGCGGGTGTAGGCGACCATCGCCTCCTCCACGCTGATCGACTGCTCCGGGACGAAGACCTTGCCGTCGAGCGTCCGGGCGGCGACGGCGGCGTGGATGCCGAGGAACGGATTCACGCTCACGACGGGCCAGTCGCTGCCAAAGGCGAGGGTGGCGCCCGAGTCGAGCAGGCCGCGGAAGGCGTAGCTGCTCCTGATGCGCTCGGCTCCGAGGCGCTGCTCGGCATAGCGGCCGTCGTCGGCCTTGTGGTAGGGCTGCATGCTTGCGATGACGCCGAGCTCGGCGAAGCGCGCGATGTCGTCGGGCAGGAGGTGCTGGGTGTGCTCGACGCGCGGCTTCAGGCGCTTGCGCTGGTCTTCGGGGAGGCCGGCGTACCAGTCGAGGAGGGTGCTGTTCGCCCGGTCGCCGATGGCGTGGACGATCGGCTGAAGCCCCATCCCGGCGCCCCGGTGGATCAGCGCCTCGAGCTCGCCCGAGGCCGCCATCGCCAGGGGGAAGCCGGCGTTGTCGGCGGGCTTGTCCACCGCCATCTCGTTGTCCTCGTAGGGAGCGACCATCCACGCCGTGCGCGAGCCGAGGGAGCCGTCCATGTACGCCTTGAAGCCGATCACGCGCACGAGGCCGGCGTCGCCACCGGAGCCGCCTTCGCGCTGGGCCTGTGCCCAGCGCAGCACGGGCAGCCATTGCTCCACCGTGTCCCCGCCGCCGGAGACGGAGGCGAAGACGCGAAGGTTCAGCTTGCCGTCCGCCTCGAGCTGCCGGAGCGCTTCGACGGTCTCGCGCCCCTCGATGGCGCCGACGCTGGTGATGCCGTGCCGGTTCGCCTCCGCCACGGCGCGCAGGAGCAGTGCGTCCATGTCCACCGGCGGCCGGACGATGTGCGCCTCCACCAGGTCCATGGCCTGCTCATACACCCCGCCGGTGGGCCGGCCCGCCTCGTCGCGACCGATTGTTCCGCCGGGCGGATCGCTCGGCCTCTCGCGCGTGATCCCCGCCGCATCCAGCGCCGCGCGCGAGGCGAGCAGGCTGTGGCCGTCCATTCGGATGAGCACGGCGGGGCGTCCGCCGGCGGCGTCGTCGATCTCGTCGGCGCTGGGCGGGCGCTGGTCGGGCCAGCTCTCGCTGCTCCATCGCGTGCCGACGAGCCATGCGCCTTCCGGGAGCGATGGCGCGTGCTCGCGAATCATGTCGAGCAGGTCCTCGCGGCTGGCGGCGGCGCGGAGGTCCAGGGCGCGCATGTCGCTCGCGGCGTTGGCGAGATGGACATGGGCGTCGATGAGCCCGGGCAGCACGCGCCGGCCGGCGGCGTCGATGAAGGTCGTGCCGTCGCGCGCGTGCGCCTGCCATGCATCGCCGTCGCCGAGGGCGAGGATGGCGCCGCCTCGCACCGCGACCCACTCGGCGGCGGGGCGGTCGGGGTCGGCGGTCCAGACTTTCGCGTTGAAGAGGACGAGATCGGCGGAGCGCGCTGGCTGGGCATCGGCCAGGACGCCCGGGAGAAGCGCCAGGAGGCAGCTGAGGAGGAGCATGTCCCGGATTGTCGGCTCCGGGGTGATCTGCGGTCAACATGGAGCGGTGACATGGGGTGTTGGGCTGCCCGGCGGGGGAGCTAAGCTTCGGGCATGTCGTCTCCTGCGCCAGAGTCACGTCCGAGTGTCGTCTCTCCCGATACGCTGCGCGGCGACGCCAAAGCGCGCACGCCGCCGGGGCAGGTGCTGACGGCGAAGTGGCCCGTGCTGCACTACGGGGAGGTTCCGCAGGTCGATCCGACCTCGGCCGACTGGCGGTTGAAGGTGTTTGGGCTTTGCGACGCGCCGTATGAGTTGAGCTACGAAGAGCTGCGGTCGCTGCCGGCGACGGACGTGAAGTGTGACATTCACTGCGTGACGCACTGGTCGCGCCTGGACAACACGTTCACGGGCGTGCCCGCGCGGACGCTGATCGAGCGCGCCCGACCGCGGCCGGAGGCGAGGTATGTCATGTGCCATGCCGAGGCGGGCTTCACGGTGAACGTGCCGATGGAGGCGTTCTGCGCCGACGACAGCCTGCTGGCGTGGGCACACGACGGCGAGGACCTCACGCCGGAACACGGCTGGCCCCTGCGCGGCGTCGTGCCGCGGCTCTACTTCTGGAAGAGCTGCAAGTGGATCCGCGGGATCGAGCTGCGCGCCACCGACGCCCCGGGCTTCTGGGAGCAGAACGGCTACCACATGCACGGGGATCCGTGGAAGGAAGAGCGGTTCGGGTGGTGAGTTGTTTGTCACTTGTCATTTGTCCCTTGTCTTGTGTCGGCGGGGATCGGTTTGCTGGGGAGGCGTATCTCGTCTGACGGGGCCGATGGCGTTGAGATAGGCGTTCAGTCGCGGGGCGAGTTCGCCGAGTAGCGGTTGCAGCGTCGCAACCTGCTCCGCGGTGACGAGGCGGCGGGCGTGCGCGCGGCGGAGCCAGTAGCGCACCTCGTACAGCGAACCGCGCGCAATCCTGACGAACCGGCGGTTGTCCTGGTAGCTGCCGCGTCCGAAGCCTTCGGCGATGTTCGCGCCGACACTGTCGGCCGCTCGAACAAGCTGCTTGCCGAGCGTGCCGCGCGGAAAGTTCGCCCACCTGCCCACTATCCGCCACACCGTGTCCGACAGTCGCTCTGCAATCCTGAAGACCTCGAGCTCGTCCAGATCAAGCGCCGTGCTCATGGCCACCTGTCTACAGCCCCGCACCCCAGCGTCAACGGCCTGGCATCGGACGAACCGGAACGGATGCCAACGACGACCCTCTGAGAAGCCAACCAGAAACAACAACCGCTACCACCCCACCACAAGTGACAAGTGACCAATGACCAATGACCAATGACCAATGACCATCTCTAGCTCTGCCGCTCATATCCCCCGCGCACGCCCGCGGGGCTGAGCACGATCTGCCAGACGCCGTACTTGCGGCTGCGGAAGGCGCCGGTGGCGATCTGGAGGTAGTACTTCCACATCCGGTAGAAGCGGTCGGCGGCGGGCTCGTAGCGGGGTCGGAGGTCGGGCCAGTTGCGGTCGAAGTTGTCGAACCATGCCAGCAGGGTCGGCTCGTAGTGGGCGCCGATGTTGTGGAGGTCCTCGATCGTGAAGAGGCCTTCGATCGCGCGGCCGATCTGCGCGAGGGAGGGGATGCAGAGTCCCGGGAAGATGTGGCGGTCCAGCCAGCTGATCTCCACGTCCGCGAGGTTCGGCTGGCTCCGGCGCGTGCTGATCGTGTGGAGCAGGAAGAGCCCGTCCGGCTTCAGCAGTCGCCGCGATGATTCCATGTAGATGCGATGGTTGCGATGGCCGACGTGCTCGAACATCCCCAGGCTCACCACGTGGTCGAATCGCTCGCCCCGCGTGTCGCGGTAGTCCTCGAGCCGGAAGTCGCACGGTAGGCCGCGGCAGCGCTCGCGCGCCAGTTCCACCTGCTGGCGCGCGACGGTGATGCCCGTGACGTGCGCGCCGTGCTTCTCAGCGGCATACCGGGCGAAGCTGCCCCAGCCGCAGCCGATGTCGAGCACGCGGTCGCCCGGTTTCAGGCCGAGCTTCCGGCAAGTCATCGCCAGCTTCGCCTCCTGCGCCTCGTCGAGCGTGCCATCCCACCACTGGACACCCTGGGCTGCGGCGCGCCGGCGCCAGTAGCCGCAGGTGTAGGTCAGGCGGCGATCGAGCATGGCGTCAGAGAGCGCGTTGCCGCGGTCGTAGTGATCCTGCCCGTTGGCGAAGGCCGCCGCGCGTCGGTGGGCGTTGGCCAGGCGCTGGCGCGTTACGAGGGCGAGCATGTGACGGTCGAAGAGCCTGGCGGCGGTGCTGCGGCGCAGGAGGCGATTGAACAGCTCCGGCAGGTCGCCGCATTCCCACCAGGCGTCGACGTAGGCATCGCCGAGTCCCAGCGCCCCGTCGATCAGAACGCGCCGCGGCAGGCGGTCGTCGAGCATGCGGATATCCCACGCCCGCGCAGTCTCGCCGGCGCCGGCGATCGCCACGTCCGCCTCCGCCAGCGCCGCGCGCAGACGCCGGAGCGCGCGTCCCTCGCGCGGCGGTGTGGCGCGATCCAGCGCATGCGCCGCGACCGGCGGCTCGGGGAACGAGGTCAACGACGTCGCGGGCCGATTCATTGCCGGCTCCTTTCGGCGACAGACGCAACAACCCGTCAGTCCGAGTTGAAACTCCCCCAGGCGCCGCCCGCGGCTACCCGCGTCGCGCCGCCATCCGGCAGTGGAACACTCGCCGCCTCCGGCGTCAAGCGGATGTGGATGGGACGAGCCCCTGCGCCGCCGCCCGGCCCGCCAGCCGGCCGGTCGCCCATGCCCACTGGAAGTTGAACCCCCCGATCCGGCCGTCCACGTCCAGGATCTCCCCCGCCAGGTGCAGGCCGGGCGTGATGCGGCTTTCCATCGTGCGCCACGCGACCTCCGAGAGGGGCACGCCGCCGGCGGTCACCTCGGCATAGTTCCACCCGCGTTCCTGCTCGACGGGAAGGGGCAGGTCGAGCAGTGCGTGGATGAGGCGTCGCCGGTCGTCGCGCCGAAGCTGCGCGAGCGGCGTCGCGGGGTCGATCTTCGTCCAGGAGAGCAGCGTGTCGAGGAGGGTAGCGGGGATGGGCTGGGCCAGGGTGCCCGGCGGCGGAGCATCCGGATGGCGCGCGAGCGTCGCGAGGTGGTCGAGCGCGCGGCGAATGGTGGCGGTGGGGTGGTCGGCGGCAAACCGAAGCAGTTCGGGCTCGAGCGTCTCGAAGCGTTGTTCGGGGAGAAGGGAGAGGCGCCACTCGACCTGGGCGCCCCCGGCGCGGGCGACGAGCCAGTGGCGGCTGGCGTCCATCGCCAGCGGGCCGCTGAGGCCGAAGTGCGTCCAGAGGAGCGAGCCGGTGCGCCGATCGATCGGCTTGCCGCCAGCGTAGGTGGTGATCTGCGCTTCGTGGCTCACGCCGCTGAGCTGCGCGTGGAGAAAGTGCTGCTGGAGGACCATCGGCACCAGCGCCGGATGCGTGTCGCCGACGGTGTGGCCGAGGGAGCGCGCCAGCGCATAGCCCCCGCCGTCGCTGCCGGTGCGGGCGAGGCTGCGTCCGCCGGTCGAGAGGATGAGCCGCCGGGCGGTGTGGCGGCCCTGGCTTGTCTCGAGCGTGAAGGCATCTCCCTCGCGCGCCACGGCGGTCACCCGGTGGCCGGTAAGAAGCGTGGCGCCGACGGCGTCCAGGCGCGTCAGGAGCGCCTCCAGAACCGTGCGAGCCTTGTCGGTTGTGGGGAAGAGCTTGCCAGTCTCCTCGCGCTTGAGCTGGACGCCGAGGCCGGCCATCCACGCGACGGTGTCGTCGGCGTCGAACGAGGCCAGCACGTTCTTCACGAAACCGCGCGACGCGGCGTTGTAGTCCTCGGGCGCGGTGCGCCAGTGCGTGACGTTGCATCGCCCGCCGCCGGCGACGAGGATCTTGGCCCCCACTTTCTGCGCGCCGTCGAAGAGGGCGATGCGGGCGGCGGGATGGGCCTCGCCCGCGAAGATGCCCGCCGCCAGGCCGGCAGCGCCGCCGCCGACGATGGCGATGTCCCACGCGTTCGGGCCGATCACGGGGCAAGTCTAGCCGGGCGGCGTCACTGATTGATGAGCCAGAGGATGCCCAGGAGCAGGAGCGTGCCGATGAGGGTCACGGCGATCGACCCCAGGCAGCCCAGCCGGTTGGAGAAGAAGATGAACATCGGGCTCGGCCTCCCCCGGCCCGGCCCGCTCATCAAGCGGGCGCGGGCGGAAGGGGCGTTGGAGGTCATTGCCCTTCGAGCACGAAGGTGACCTGGAGGTTCACCTGGTAGTGCGTGATCTTGTTGTTTTCGACGTTCACCCGCATCTCCTTGATCCAGGCGCTGCGGATGTTGCGCACGGTCTCGCCGGCGCGCATCACGCCCTGCTTCACCGCATCATCGAAGCTCTGGGTGCTCGTGGAGGAGATCTCGATTACCTTGGCGATGCTCATGTCGGGGGCTCCTTTCCTGGTGCCGTTTGATTGCCTGTGACCGGCGCCGGTCGCCGGGCCGAACTTCGCGCGGCGGCGGAAGTTCCGGCAGGAACGCAACCTAAACCCCTTTCATCCCCCCCGGCAGCGCCGAAACTGCGGGCGGCGATTTCGTCCGCTGCGCACGTCCCGGCGCGGTACGCTGCCGGCGGAGGTCGCATGCTTCGATCCCGCGCCTGGCCCGTGGTCGCCGTCGGACTGATCGCGCTCGTGCTGGCCCTGGCCTTGCGCGCGGGGATTCCGCCCGCCGGCCCCGCGCCGGGCGACCGGCCGATCGTGCGCGTCCTCTTCATCGGCAACAGCCTCACCGCGGGAAACGACCTGCCGGCCATGGTGGCGGCCATCTCGCGCGCTTCGCCGGACGGCCCGGTCATCGAAGGGCACGCGCTCGTCGCCGGCGGGGCGTCGCTTTCGGACCAGTGGCCGCGCGCACGGCAGCGCATCGCGGAGGGCACGTGGACATGGGTCGTCCTCCAGCAGGGCCCGTCGGCGCTGCCGGAGAGCCGGGAGGCGCTGTTGGCGGACGCGCGCCGCTATGCGCGAGCGATCCGCGAGGCCGGGGGGAAGCCGGCGTTCTACATGGTGTGGCCCTCGAAGCAGCGCAGCGGCGATTTTCCACGCGTCGTCGAGTCATACCGCCTCGCCGCGGAGTCGGTCGAGGGGCGCATCCTTCCCGCGGGCGAGGCCTGGCAGGCTGCCTTGCGGCGTGACGCCGACCTGCCGCTCTACGGGCCCGACGACTTCCACGCCTCCCCGCAGGGAACGTGGCTCGCGGCGCTGGTGATCTATGCGGGGCTGGCCGAGCGGTCGCCTCTGGAGGCGCCGCCTCCTTCGGCCATCGACGACGAGGCGGTGCGGCGCGTGCGTCTGACGGACGAGGCGGCGCGACTGCTCGCCGAGAGCGCCGCAGAGGTGTCGCGCGCGGGCACGACGCGACCGGCCGCGGGCGCGAACGGGCGGGGCGCCGATCCCGGTTCCTGATCGCGTCCTACGGTTTTCGATGATGAGCGACAGCGCCCGCCTTCGCCTTGCCACCCGGGCCAGCGCGCTGGCGATGGCGCAGTCGCGCACCGTCGCCGGCGCCGTCGAGCGCGCGAATCCGGGCCTGGCCGTCGAGATCGTTCCCGTCACCACGAGCGGCGACCGCATCCAGGATCGCCCGCTTCACGAGTTGGGCGGCAAGGGGCTTTTCACGAGAGAGGTCGAGCTGGCGCTGCTGCGCGGCGAGGCGGACATCGCGGTCCACTCCTTCAAGGACGTGCCGGTGACGATGCCACTCGTGCCTGAGGCGGCGCACGCCTTGGTGATCGGGGCCGTGCCGGCGCGGGAGGACCCTCGGGACGTCCTGGTCTCCCGGCGCGGCGGCGGGGTGTCGGATCTTCCGACGGGGGCGCGCATCGGCACGAGCAGCCTGCGGCGGCGCGCGCAGATCCTGGCGTTGCGGCCGGACGTGGAGGTGCTGGCCCTGCGCGGCAACGTGGACACGCGCCTCGCACGGCTGGAGGCGGGGGAGATGGATGCGATGCTCCTCGCCATGGCCGGCCTGGTGCGGCTGGGCCGCTTCAGCCCTGCGACGATGCGGCCGCTGCCGGTTGACGACATGACGCCGGCGGCGGGGCAGGGGGCGCTGGCGATCCAGTGCCGTCGCGACGACGCGCGTGCGGCCGCGGCGCTTGCGCCGCTGGACGACGGGCCGACGCGCCGGTGCGCGGAGGTGGAGCGGGCGCTGGTCGCGGCGCTGGAGGGGGATTGCACCTCCCCGATCGGCGCGCTGGCGCGGGAGAGCGAGCCGGGACGATTCGCGCTCGCCGGGTGCTACGAGCGATCCGGGCGTCTGGCCAGGGCCGAGGCGACGGGCGAGGCCGCGGAGGTCGTCGCGCGGGTGCGTGATGCCCTTCTGGCGGGCTGATTTTGCGTTGCCCGGTCGGCCGGCCGATGGGACAATTAAAAGATGGCTGCCTGGCGTGGTGCGGGAGAAGGTATCGGCCCCTCCCCTGGACGGGTCTGATGATTGGACGTCGAACCTCCGATGCGGTAAACCGTTCTACTTGTTGACGGCCGTTCGCTCCGGGCTAGAGTCCCCGCGGTCGGAACGGCGCTTGCATGTTTGCAGCAGGTGGCCCTGGACGATGTTGAACCGCGCGTCCGATGATCGCTCGCCTCGCATCGCCCCCCAGCAGGGTGGCGACGAGGCCGTCCCCGCCGACTCGGCTCGGCTCCTGCTCGTCGGCGAGCTTCTCGTGCACCTGCTCGACGAGGAGCGGCAGCGCCAGGATGGCCGCCCGGGCGACGAGTCGCCGGAGACCCGCGTCTTTCGCGAGCTCATCAAGTGCATGTCGGGCAAGTGCGAGCTTGTGGGCGCCGGCAGCATCGAGGATGCCATCAGACAACTCAGGCAGGGCCGCTTCGCCGGTGTCTTCAGTGACGCCGGCGATTTTCGTCCGCTTGAGAAGGCGCTGCTCGGGCAGCAGGCCAGCCAGATCCTCGACACCGTCGGGGAGGGCGTCTGCATCGTCGATTCGAGCGGCCGTTGCAGCTGGATGAATCGGAAGATGCGCGCCTGGCCCGCCCGGATCCACGAGCAGGTTCGGCGCGTGTGCGGCGAGGCGTTCAGGCACTTCAGCACCGTCGTTGCCGGTGCGGCGGGAAGCAGCCCGGCCGGCACCGTCTCGAAGCGCTACCAGGTGAACGTGGACGACGAGCAGTTCCTGGAGCTGATCGCCAGTCCGGTCGTGGCGCCCAACGGCGAGCCGGTGCAGATCGTCGCGGTGGTATTCGACGCCACGGGCACGCGCAAGCTCCAGCAGAAGCTGGACGCGATCGACAAGGCCGGCGCCCAGCTCGTGAAGATCGAGTCGGAGGCGGTCGAGAGCATGAACATGGCCGAGCGGCTCAAGCTGCTCGAGGAGAAGGTGATCAGCGTCACGCGCGAGCTGATGCACTTCGATCACTTCCAGATCCGGCTGATCGACCCGCGCACGGGGCGGCTGGAGCTGGTGGTCGCCAGCGGCCTGCCGCAGGAGGCGCTGGACCTGGAGCTCTACAGCGATACCGAGGCCAACGGGATCAGCGGCTACGTCGCCCGCACCGGCCGCAGCTACATCTGCGCCGACGTGCAGCGCGATCCGCGGTTCCTCCCGGGCCTCGAGGGCGCGCGCAGCAGCCTCACCGTCCCGCTCACGCTCGACGACAAGGTCATCGGCGTCTTCAACATCGAGTCACGCCGCACCGCCGCCTTCACCGAGGACGACCGGCAGTTCGCCGAGATCTTCGGCCGCTACGTCGCCATCGCCCTCTCGATCCTGAAGCTGATCGTGACGGAGCGGGCGGCCACCAACAAGAAGGTCGCGGACGACGTCTGTGCCGAGGTCGCCGGCCCGCTGAACGACATCGCCCTCGACGCCGCCAACCTGCTCGATGAGTTCATCGGGGAGGAAGCGCTGCGCGACAAGCTCCAGAGCATCCTGGCGAACGTCGAGGCGATCCGCGGGAGCCTTCGCGAGGCGGGCAAGGGGCCGCAGACGGTCCTGGGCACGCGCGAGCTGGAGGATGAACCGCCGCCGGATCCGGCGCTGGCCGGGTCGCGCATCCTTCTCGTGGACGACGAGCCGACGATCCGCGACACGATCGCGAGCGTCCTGCGCAAGTACCGCGTGAACGTGGTGGTGGAGACGAGCGGGCAGAAGGCGATCGATCGCCTGCGCGCCAGCGTGGACAAGGCTCCCGCCTTCGACCTGATCCTCTCCGACATCAAGATGCCGGACAAGACGGGGTATGACGTCTTCGCCGCCGCCCGCCGGCTGCCGGACCCGCCGCCGGTCATCCTCATGACCGGCTTCGGCTACGACCCCAACCACTGCATCGTCCGCGCCAGCCAGGAGGGCCTGCACGCCGTCCTCTTCAAGCCGTTCCGCGTCGAGGCCCTCATCGCCGAAGTCCGCCGCGCCGTCTCGCGCATTCCCGCCTGATCGCGGAAGAGCAATCAGCCAAAAGGAAACAGCCTCGCGCGATGCGCGAGGCTGTCGTGTTTCGCGGGCGAGCACCGGCCAGCGCGTTACGGCTGCTGCGGCTGCTGCGGCTGCTGGGGGGCCTGTCCCTCTTCCGGGCGCCAGAGGCCAACCAGGTGCACCTCGAAGATGAGGGTGGCGTTGGGCGGGATCACGCCGCCGCCGGCGCCGGCCTCGCCGTAGGCCGCCTCGGGCGGAACGATGAGCGTGCGCTTCTCGCCGACCTTCATTCCCTGGATTCCCTCGTCCCATCCCTTGATGACCCAGCCGTCGCCGAGCTTGAACTCGAAGGGCCAGATCGCGGTGAACCGGCTCCGCGTCTGCGGGCGAAGGCTGGTGTCGAAGACGGTGCCGTCCTCGAAGCGGCCGACGTAGTGCACCATGACCATGTCGCCGGGCTGGGCGGTCATCGGCTCGCCGGCCTCCTGGGTGACGCGGTAGCGCACGCCGGCGGGCGTGGTCTGATACTCCTCGCCGGCGCCCGCGGCACCGTTGGCGGGCTGGGTCGCCGGGGGGGTCTGCTCCTGAGTTGCCGGTTGGGTGGCCGGCGGCTGGGCGTCCTGCGCGCTGGTGCGGATGACGAAGAGTGTCATGGCGGCGGCGACGGCCGCAAGCGCGGCCCAGCGGGCCGACCGGTTCGTGGGCTTGATCGACTTCATTGCTCTTTAGACTCCTGGGGGGTTGTTCGGCAAGTTCATCCCCACGCGCCGCCCACTGCCTGACCCGCGTCGGCCCGCGCCGTTTGCCGGCGCGTCAGTCGACGTCCGTCTCCTCCACCGCGACTGCGCCGCCCGGCAGCGGGTTGAGCGCGATGCAGAGATCCTCGACGACCCGCCCGCCGATGACGTGCTCCTGCACGATCCGCTCCGCGGCGGCGGCGTCGACGTTCCTGTACCACGCCCCTTCAGGATAGACCACGACGATCGGCCCGTCGTTGCACAATCGCAGGCAGTCGCAGCGCGTGCGGTAGACGGCCGGGCCCGATTCGCGGTTGCCCGTCAGCCCCAGGGACGAGAGACGCCGCTTGATGTGGCCCCAGGTGATCGCCCCGGCCTCCGGCTCGCAGCAGCTCGGGCCGGCGCAGACCAGCACATGCCGCACCAGCCGGCCCACGCCGAAACGGGGCGCCACCACCTCCGCCGGGGCGCGCGGCACGGTTGCGTCCGCGTCACGCTCCTGCGGGGCTGGCGGGGAATCGCTCACGCCCGATGCTAGGGACGCGCCGGACGGATCAGTCGCCGTAGCGGGCGTCCACCCACTCGCAGAGGGTGTGGTAGAGCAGCTTGTGCCCTTCCTGCACGCGGTGGGCGGTGCCGGCGGGGACGATGACCTCCACGTCGGTCTTCCCCCTCGCGGCGCCGCCGTCCCGGCCGAGGAAGCCGATGGTCTTCAGCCCGCGTGCCCGGGCTGCCTCCAGGGCGCGCAGGATGTTGGTGCTGTTTCCGCTGGTCGTCATCACGAGCAGCACATCCCCCGGCTGCCCGTAGGCCTCGACCTGCCGCTCGAACACCGCGTCATAGCCGAAGTCGTTGCCGCAGCAGGTCAGCACCGTCGGGTCGGCCAGCGCGATGGCCGGGAGGGCGCGGCGATTCTTCTGGAATCGCACCACCAGCTCCTCGGCGAGGTGCATCGCGTCGGCGCAGCTTCCGCCGTTCCCGCAGACCAGCAGCTTTCCGCCCGCGTCCCAGGTGGTGCCCAGGAGATCGCACACCTGCTGCATCTGCGGCGCCAGTTCGCGCAGGCGGCCGGCGAGCGAGATGGTCTCGTCCGCGGCGCGCTTCAGCAGGGCATCGAAGGGGGTCTGCATGGAAGGCGATTCTTGCCGCCGGCGCGGCGATGGCAAATCCGCGTGCCGCCGCACGGTTCTTGATGCCTGCGGCACGGGCCCGTTACCCTGCCGGCTTCCGGGCAAGCTCATGACGAACAAGACCTACGCCGTGCTTACGGGCGATCTCGTGAAGTCCCGCCGCCTGCAAAGCGGCGACCTCGAGCGGGCGCGCCGGGCCGTGCTGGAGGCGCTGGAGCAGCTTCCGCAGGCGGGCGTCGAGGGGAAGGCCGAGTTCTTCCGGGGCGACTCGTGGCAGGCGCTGCTGTCGCGCCCGGAGCAGTCGCTGCGTGCGGCGATTTACGTGCGTGCGGCGCTGCGGGGGCTGGATCTGCCCGAAGCCAGGGCGGACAGCCGGGTGGCGATCGGCATCGGCCCGGTGGGGCGGATCGAGCCAAGCCGCATCTCGCTGTCGACGGGGGAGGCGTTCCAGCGGTCTGGAAAAGCGCTGGACGAGCTTGGCGCCACGAGCCGGCTGGCAATCGCGTTTCCGGAAGGGTCCGTGCCGGTGGGGCCGTGGGTGGAGGTGGCGCTGGGGCTGGTGGATCGGCTGGTGCGTGGCTGGAAGCCGAGGCAGGCGCAGGCGATCCTCGTACTGCTGGCGAAACCGGGAGCGAGCCACGCGGAGGTCGCGGAGCAGCTGGATCCACCGGTGACTCGGCAGGCGGTGACCAAGGCCCTCGCCGGCGCCGGGTGGGACGCGGTCGAGGCGGCGATCGCCCTGTTCGAGCAGAAGATGGGGCAACCCAAATAGGTTGCTATTCGATATGATGCCCAAATAGGTTGCGTGATGTTGCTCGAGACGATCCTGGTTCTCTTTACAGGCCACCTGCTGGGGGACTTCGTCTTCCAGACGGAGGCGATGGCGCGGAACAAGGGGCGGGTGGCGGTTCTGCTGGCTCATGCCGCGACGGTCACGGGGGTCACGATGCTCCTGCTGGGCGCCGTCTGGCCGATCGGCATGACCCTCGGCATCGCCGCCGGGCTGTTCGTCTCGCACGCCCTGATCGACCTGGCCCGCGTGCGCTGGCTGCCCGACAGCGCCCGCGCCTTCCTGCTCGACCAGGCGGCGCACATCGGGGTGATCCTGCTGCTGGCTTGGGCATTCCCGGCGGCGACGGGTGCGTCGCTGTGGCCGGGCCTGCTGCCGGAGGGGAAGGCGCACTGGTATCCGGCGATCGTGGTGTTCGTTGGGGCGGTGGTGCTCTGCGTGCCGGCGGGAGGCGTGCTGGTCGGCAAGATCGTGCGCGACGTGGTGGAAGGGGAGGAACTGGACGTCCCGGGGCTGAAGAACGGAGGGCGCTACATCGGCTGGCTGGAGCGCGGGCTCGTGCTGCTGCTGTTCCTGATCGGCCAGCCGGCGGGGATCGGGTTCCTGTTCGCCGCCAAGTCGATCCTGCGTTTCGGTGACATCAAGGAGCCCTCCCAGCGGAAGGTGGCCGAGTACATCATCATCGGCACATTTCTGAGCTTCGGCTGGGCGCTGCTGGTGTCGGCGCTGCTGCTGCGGGCGCTGGCGCTGGTGGGAGCGCCGTAGTGCTCAGCGCGGCTCCGGGGAAGTGTCCTGGGTGTACAGATCCAGGTAGAAGTAGAGCAGGTCCTTGCCGGAGATGCTCCGGGTGCGGCTGTGCCGGAAGCCGAAGCGGCCGAAGAGCTTGAGCGCTTCCTCGCGATCGACGTAGCTGTCGAGCTGGACCTTGAGCGAGCCGTTGTCGCGGCAGAACTTGATGGCGCTCTCGAGCAGGCGCGAGCCCAGGCCGCGCCGGCGATGTTCCGGATGCACGCGCAAGCGGCGGATCTCGCCGACCCCCTCCTCGTGGTGCTGCACGCCGACCATGCCGACGATGGTGCCGGGGGTCGTGCCTTCCGGAAGCCACTGGCTGAAGCGGTGGGTGGCGCGTGTGACCTCCGCCACCCAGAAGCCGTTGCGCGGGTCGAGCAGGTAGGCGCTGCGGACGTCGTCGACGTCGAGGCCGGAGTCGTTCTCTGCCAGCCGCCCCCCGAGCAGGCCCTCGCGGTAAAGGCTACGGCAGGCGCCCAGGTCGGCGTCACGGAATGGGCGGATGTGATAGAGGTCCGAGAAGTCCACGCCCGCAGCGCCGGTAAGCCCGGCCTCGGTTCCCGGCTGGGAATCGGTGCTGGAGGAACCGGGAAGGGGGGCGTTGGGGGCGAACACGTGGGTCTCTTTCACTCCGGAAAAGGGGACGACTCTCACCTTGCACGGCAACCGATCGGCGGCTGCCGCGGGGAGACGACCTTTGCTCTGTCGGGTGGCAACTGCCGGGATGGATAATAGTTCTCCAGGTGCGCCCGGGACAATGTGACAGCGCGAATCGGCCCGACCAGCCCTTATAGGTCCAACTCGCGCAAGAGCAGGTCGCCTGTCGTCACGTCCAGCAGCGCCACGGTCTTGGTCCGGGCGCGATAAAGCGCGCCCGGGTTGAGCCACCGCAGGCCGCCGACCCGGCGATCGTGCGGAACGTGCGTGTGGCCCGTCAGCAGGTAATCGTCCGGACGGGCCTCTCCCTTTACCGACCGGCCCTGTTCCGCGGCGAGGCGAACCTCTGCCACGCGCTGCGCATCGTCCCCGTGGGTGAGGACGAACTGCTTCCCGCCCAGCACGAAGCGGCCGAGGTTGCCGAGGCACTGGAGCCCCAGGTCCTCCGCGTAAGCGCGCAGCCGGGCGCGGTCGAGATCGGTGTTTCCCCAGACGAACCAGACCGGGTGGCCCGCGAGGACGTCGATCACTGACTCCTCGCCGACGTCGCCGCAGTGGGCAAAGGCCTGGGCGCCCATCTCAGTCAGGACATCGAGGGCTGCCCGGCATGCCTCGGCGTGCCCGTGGGTGTCGGAGAGAATGCCGAGCCGGGTGGCGTTGCCTGGGGGCATGGCGAGCGATCGTACGTCATCGGACAGGGCGGGCCGAAGTTGAGCCGCCGGCCGTGTTCGGCTAGACACTGGGCCCGTGCCGTCGCCCGCCTCACCGCCGGACTCCGCGCCCGCCCTGGAGGAGGAAGCGCGCCAGCCCGGGCAGGCGGATGATTTCGAGCGCCGCCTCGACTTCCGCGCCCTGCGCGCGCTCAACCGGATCTACGGCATCGCCTTTCACCGGCTCCGCCAGCACACGCCTTGCCCGATCCCGCGGCAGGGGCCGGCCCTCATCGCCGCCAACCACACGGCGGGGCTGGATCCGGTGGTGATCCAGGCGGCCTGCCCGCGTCCGATCGTCTGGGTGATGACGCGGGAGTACTACGACCTTCCGCGGCTGCGGTGGTTCTTCGAGTGGACAAAGATGGTGCCGATCGACGTGAAGGGGCGTGACAGCCGGGCGTGGCGCGAGGCGATGCGCCACCTGGAGCGGGGGCGGGTCGTGGGCGTCTTCCCGGAAGGGCGCATCGAGCGCACGCGCGAGCTGATGCCGTTCCAGACGGGCGTGGCGCTGCTGGCGATCCGCGGCGGGGCGGACCTCTATCCGGTTTTCATCGACGGCCTCCAGCGGCGGACCCGGATGCTCCACGGGTTCATCGCGCCGCGCCACCCGAGCATCGCCTGGGGCCTGCCGCTGCCGGCGCGGCGCAGCGGGCCGGACCGTCATCGCCTCCCGCGGCTGACGGCGGCGCTGACCGAGCGGATGGAGGATCTTCGCCAGCGCTACCCGGCGCCGCGGGTGCGGGGACATTCGCCGCTAAGATGAAGGCGTGACGCAGGCGGCGCCGGTCATCTTCGCTCCGATCTCCGAGCCCGTGCGTCTTGGTGCGCGTGGCCGGCTGGTTGCGGCGCTGGTGGCGACGGCATGCCTGGCGGTGCTGCTGGCTGCGGCCTACCTGGAGCCGGATGCGGCCGGCGTGGGGACGACGACGCGCCTGGGGCTGCGGCCTTGCGGGTTCCTGGAGAACACCGGGCTCCCGTGCGCGGCCTGCGGGATGACGACGAGCTTCAACCACTTCGTGCGGGCCGAGTGGCTCCAGAGCCTCTGGGTGCAGCCGATGGGCTTCCTGCTGTCGGTGGGAACGTGCCTGACATTCTGGGCGGCCGCGTACATCGCCGTCACGGGTCGGCCCGTGCATCGACTACTCAAACGGCTTCCGGGCGTTAAACTGCTCGTGCTGGCCGTCGCCTTCGGCATCGCCGCCTGGGCCTGGAAGATCGGCCTCACGCTCGCGGGCATCGCCGGCACAAGCTGGTGAAGATCCCGCCTGGACCCCGCCCCCTGGCCATCCGCATCGCGGAAGGCCGCTACCTCATCATGCCCCAGATCCTTCCCCGCCTCGGCCGTTGCGCCGGCTCGATCCTGATCCTTTCCCTGCTCATGGCGGGGGGGTGCCAGGTACTGGGCATCATCGCCTCCAAGGCCCCTGCGCCGACGGTTCCGCCGGCCTACGACGGCCTGGCCGGCCAGACGGCGGCGGTATGGGTGTGGGTGGACCCGGCGATCGACCTGGATTACCCGCGCCTGTCGCTGGATCTTGCCAGCCGGATCCAGTCGAACCTGGAGAAGGCGCGCGACGAGGGAAGCGGACGCCAGCGGAAGGAGTTGGAGGGGTTGCGGTTCACGATCGTCCCGGAGTCGATCGTGAAGTACCAGAAGCGCGACCCGACGCTCAACATGATGCCGATCACCAGCATCGCCCCCAGGCTCGATGTCGATCGGCTGATCTATGTCGAGGTGATGGACTTCACGACGCAGGGGGGAGTGGCGCCCGGCCTCCTTCGCGGGGAGGCGCAGGTGAACATCTCCGCCGTGGAAATCGATGCGGCGCGGCAGAACGCGACAGTCGCCTTCCAGGAGCAGGCGCTGGCGCTGGCCTTCCCGGACTTCGGCGCCAGCGAGGGGACGACGACGCTGACCGAGCGCGTGACCTACGAGGGCCTCGGGCGCCTCATTGCCGATCAGGCCACCCTCCGCTTTATTTCACACCCGCAGGAGGATGAGCGCCCATGATCCGCCCCACGCACCTCCTGCCGGTCGCGCTGCTGGCGATGTCTCTCGTCGCCGGCTGCAACGTGCTCGGCGTCGCCGCCTACAAGGCGCTGCCCCCGCCGCGCATTCCGGCGGCCTACGAACTGCCCCAGGCGCCCACTGCGGTGCTGGTGACGGCGGACGAGTCGATCGCCGGCGGGCAGGGTCAGCTCGATGCCGAGACGCTGGCGATTGCACTGGAGCGTTCGCTGGAGGGGATCGCGCAGGTGCCGGTGGTCGCGGAGGCGTCGGCGGTTCAGCGGGTGGAAGTGGCGCTGGATCCGCCGACCTCGAGCCTCACGCTCGCCAGCGACATCGAGCACGGGCAGGTGGGCGCCCATGTACGGGTGCTGTCAGCGGATGGGGAGGAAGTCTGGCCGGCCGACGGCTCGGCGGGGCATTATGTCGAGGTGCAGACGCCGCGCGTGCGTTCGGCGGATCCGGCTGAGCTGCGCCGGGCGACGCTGCACCTGCTGGGCCGGCAGGTGGCGGCGCTGTTCGTCTCGCGCGAGATGCGGGCCGACGAGTGAGGGCGGGGCGAACGGCGGGGCCGTTCACCGCGCAGGAAGCGGGAAGTTTTCGTCTTGCGGAGGATGACACCATGGCGCAGCGCGGCAGCACGGCCAACGTGATCGCGGCGATCGCGAGCTTCATCATCCCGGGCCTTGGCCAGCTCGCCCAGGGGCGGATCCTGGCGGCGATCCTGTTCTTCGTGATCGACGTGGTGCTGTGGCTTTTCCTGCTGGGTTGGCTGATGCACATCTGGGCGTGCATCGACGCGGCGCTCTATACCGATCCGGAACGGCGCTGGCGCGCGTACTAACAGGTCCGGCGCCGAAGGCCGAGCGCGCCCAGGAGCAGGACACCGCCGGCCGAGGCGGCCGGCTCGGGCAGAGCAACGACATACTGGACTTCCGTGATCTCGTAGTAGTGCCATCCGCCGCCGCTGCTGATGGTGAGGGTGTCGGTGGGCTGGCCGATCCAGCCGAAGAAGTGGGGCTCGGCGTAGTCGAGTGCCCAGAGGCGATGGTCGTCGACGAGCGTGACCAGGATCGACTCGAACTCCGGGTCGGCGTCGGGACCGATCGATACCCAGGCGCCCAGCGCCGAGATCGGCGCGTTGAAGTTGGCGATCGTCGGGCCCGGCTCGTGAAACTCCGGATCTCCGACCGGATGGACGTCCCCCATCCATCCGGTGCTGTAGACTTCCATGCCCCCGTGATTGACGGGGAAGTGCACCGTCAACTCGTCGTCGACCAGTGTGAGGCCGGTGTCGGGAACGAGCTGAGGAGTGAGTGCAAGCGAGTTGACCGGCTTGCCGCCGAGCGCCGCGAGCCACTGGCCCTGGTCGGTGAAGATCGCGCCTGCCTGTGCCCTGGAGGCTGCCATGCAGGGCAAAAGGACGGCGAGGCCGATTACCGGTGCGTTGAGCGTTCGCATGTGAGTGTCCCTCCTCGAAAGACGGGCATCAGTGTGCGAACCCGCCGCCGCGTGTGTCAATCAAAATCTTGCGTCGCAACTTCGAAGGAATGGCAGCTTCTTCAGCTCCGGAACGCTAAGTCATGAAGCGGCAAGGACCCATCCTCGACTACACCTCGCCGGTGGCGAAGCGGAAGCGCGATGAGGCGCGGCGGGGGGCGGTCGAGCGGTACAACCAGGCGACGTTTGGCGAACGGCGGCCGCTCGTATCAGGAATGGCTCGGTTCGGCCTCTGCAGGTGCGTCGGAACGGGTGGAAGCCGGATCGGTGGGTCGCGTTCCGATACCCGTGGCGTCGCTGGTAGAACAGACCTGTACTTGTCCTTCACCTCATGCCCAAAGACTTCCTCATCCGCGACGCCGTGGCCGACGACGCCGGCGTCATCGCGCAGTTCAACCTCAACCTCGCCGCCGAGACCGAGGACAAGCGGCTGGACCCGGTCGTGCTCCGGCGCGGCGTGGAGCGGGTGCTGGCCGACGCGACGAAGGGGCGCTACTTCGTCGCCGACGCCGCGGGAGACGTCGTGGGATGCGCGATGGTCACCTACGAGTGGAGCGACTGGCGCGACGCGGACCTCTGGTGGTTCCAAAGCGTCTACGTGCGGAGCGACTGGCGGCGGCGGGGCGTGTTCCGGGCGCTGCACGCCCACATCCGCGCCGCGGGGCTGGCGGCGGGGGTGTGGGGGCTGCGGCTCTACGTCGAGCAGGAGAATCACGCGGCGCAGCGGACTTACGAGGCGCTGGGCATGCGCGACGCGCGGTATCGCGTGATGGAGGAGATGAACCTCGGCCGCCCGGGCGCGCAGGCCGGAGATTGAGGCGTCGCCGGCTGTGCCGGGCATGGATCTGCGCTACATGGTCCGAAGCCGCTCCAGCGCCGGCGCGACGGCCGAAGGGGCGAGTTCCAGGCTGACGAATCCGGCGAAGGCGGCGTCGGCCAGCGCGCGGGTCAGCTCGGGCCAGTCGACATCTCCCTCGCCGAGCGGCGCCGGACGCGTCTTGCCACCGGCGCCGCGCCACGCGTCGCGGCCGCGCACGTGCAACACGGATGGCTCCTGCGCCACGACCCCGGCCGGCCCCTCCTCCAGCGCGGCGACCGGATCGAGCTCGCGCCCGAAGAGCGGGCAGGCCGCCGCCAGGAGGATCGCGGCGAGGTCGGGCGTCGTTGCCAGCGAGGCGGAGAAGGCGACCGGGATGCCGATGCGATCGGCGCGCTCGCCGGCGGCGCGCAGCACCTCGACGGCGAACTCTCCGTGCCGGCGCTCATCGGGGGTGAGCGGCGCCGGCGGCGGGGCGGTGAGCGATGCGATCTCCGCCGGATCGGGCAGGATGATGCTGCCGAGCATCTCCGGAGCCACGGGTTTGGGCGGGGGCGCGGCCTGCTCGGTTCGCGGGAGGCGGCCCAGGTCGCAGGCGACCATTGCAAACCCGCAGTCGCGCGCCGCGGACATCGCCGACTCCAGCTCGCTCAGGAGGTGATCGGCATCGGCGTCGGCGGTGAGGCCGCGGGCGGGGGCGTCGCAGCGGAGCGCGGCGCCGGCGAGGTTGTGGCGCGCGAGGATGGCGCGGACTTCGCGCCGGCCGGTCGCGGAGAGTTCGCGCACCGCCAGTTGCGCGGCGCTGGTAGTAAGCCCGTGGAAGCGATGTCGAGCCGCGGCGGCGGCCGCGGCGCGGAGGTCGCCGCTGCCGGAGACGTCCCACGCCAGTTTCAGGTCAGCCATGCAGGCGCATGGTATCCACGGATGTCCACCGCCCGGCAAGTGGGCTACTTGCTTCCCTCGGGGAGCAGGCGGCCCTTGCGGCGCAGCGTGTCCATCAGGCGGCGGCGCACGAAGAAGTAGGGGCGCGCGATCGTCCGATGCAGCCGGATGAACCAGGCGCGCCGCTCCACCTCCACGCGCTCCTCAGCGCCGAGCAGGTCCGGGCGGCGACGCTTCTTGTGCTTGAGGAAGTGATACCGATCCGCCCGCGCCGCCTGCTTCAGCAGGCGCCGCCGCGCGAAGCCCGGCAGCAGGCGGCGCTTCAGCCCCGACTCGACGTCGAAGCTGATCTGGAAGTCGATCAGCCAGGGCAGGCCCTCCCGCTCTCCCTCGCCCACCAGCACGTTCTGCGGCTTGTTCAGGTCGATGTAGGCGATGCCCCGCTCGTGCAGCCGCGCCAGCACGGCGGCCAGTTCGGCGAAGAACCGCTCGTCAAGTCGCGCTGCCGGGACTTCCGACATCGGCCGGCCCGCTACGTAGGCATGCACGAAGCCGATGAGCCGGCCCTCCACGCGCCCCAGCCAGCGGGGAATGCCAGGCACGTCCCCGAGCCGCTGGTAAAAGCGGCTCTCCCGGCGCGTCAGCCACTCGCCGCTCCAGCGCATCGGCAGGCCGAGAAACGTCACCGAGCGCCCGAACTTGATCACCACCGGCTCCCCCGTCTCCGCGTCGACGTAGAAGGCGGTCGCCGCCCAGAAGTCGTGCTTCACGAGGCGCTCGAGCCGGTAGCGTCGCCCGCCCGCGGAGACCTCCTGCGGCGGGCCCTTCAAGCCGAGTGCATACATGAAGCCCCACAGCCGTGCGGGTGAGGCGTGCGGGGCAGGAGTCGTTTCATGCGTGGTCGTGGGGCTGCCCAAACCGTCGCATGGTAGATCAATCCTTCCCGCGCGCCATCCAGCGGAGCCCGGCGCGGAGCATGCTTCCCCCTCATTTCTTCCCCAGGGCACGCTGGCGGGCGAAGAAATCGCGCAGGACCTGCCCGCATTCCTCCGCCAGCACGCCGGCGACGACCTCGGCGCGATGGTTGAGGCGCGGGTCGTCCAGGAGGTTCATGAGGCTGCCGGCGGCGCCGGCCTTGGGGTCGGCGGCGCCGTAGACCACGCGGGGGACGCGCGCGTTCACCATCGCGCCGGCGCACATGGCGCACGGCTCGAGTGTCACGACGAGCGTGCAGCCGACGAGGCGCCACGTGCCCAGCACGGCCGCCGCCTGGCGCATGGCGACGATCTCGGCGTGCGCCGTCGGATCCTCGTCCACCTCGCGCCGGTTGCGCCCGCGCCCGATCACTTCGCCCGTGTCGCTGCGCGCGACGACGCACCCGACGGGCACGTCTCCCGCCTCGGCGGCCCGGCGCGCCTCTTGAAGCGCCTCGCGCATCAGTGTTTCATACGTATCCGGCACGTCAGGCAAGAATAGCCCCACGGCATACGCCAACGCGGGCGAGAACGCCGGTGAAATCAGACGTGTGTCTCAGATCGCCACGACCTTCTCGATGCCCGGAACGCGGCGGACGAGGTGGCGCTCGATGCCGTGGCGCAGCGTCATCTCGCTGCTGGGGCAGCGCACGCAGGCGCCCTTGAAGCGGATGCGGACGATCCCGTCCTCCACGCCCACCAACTCGACATCCCCCCCGTCATCCACGATGGCGGGGCGGACGAGATCCAGCTCTTCCTGCACCTTTCGCTGCAAGTCCCCCTCGAGATTGGCCGCCGATGGCTGCGTCATGATGCGCCTCAACCCCAGTATAGCCGCTTCGACCGCAATCTGCCCGCTTTCCCGGCGCTTCACCCCCGCCCCTGCCTGCTCGCACAGCGGTGATGCGGTGGTCAGGACGAACAATGTTCCGGCCGGGCGACGTTCAACCGGAGGTGTCATGGCAAGCCTGTTCCAGCGTGTTGCGGCCTTTCACCGCGAGCACCCGCGAGCGTGGACCTGGCACGCGACGATGGTGATGGCGGGGCTGTCGCTCGTGGTGGGCCTCGGGACGGTCTTCTACGACGGCCTGCTCAATCCGCAGTTCCGCGCGATGGTCTTCTTCGTGACGATCGGCGTGGCGGCGCTCTACGTGCCGGGCGTGGTGCTCGGCGTCGCGGCGATCGGCGTGCGGCGCGGATGGTTGCGCTGGGTGCGCGCCGGGGTTGCGGCGGCGATCGTGCAGGGGGTGATGGCGCTGGGCGCCGTCGCAGGTCACCTGTGGCTGGGCCCGGTGAGCCTGCTGCTCGTCCTGGGCGGACTGTTCTGGGCGACGGGCGATTTCTACGTCGCCTGGCGCCTGAAGCGTTCGCTGCCGTGGGTGGCGGCCGACGCTGAGGGGAAGCGCGGCTTCGCGATCGAGGTCGCCGAAGCCGAGGCCGCTTAAGACCCGTGCCATGGACTCCACCTCCGGCCCCAGATCAGCGACCCGATCCATCGACACGGCGCTGCGCGCGGCGCGATATGACAGCCTCGTTCTCGCGGTCGTCTACCTCGGGCTCGGGCTGCTGATCCTGGCCGGGATCGCGGCCGGCATCTTCGGCAGGGGCGGGCCGATCGCGAGAAACATGCCGCTGGCGATCAGCTGCGCGATCTGCCTCCTGCTGCCGGGCGCGGGTTACGTGCTGCTGGCGGTCGCGCTGCACGGCCGGCAATGGTGGGCGCTTCCCCTTGGCTTCTGGCTTCCTGCAGCGCACCTGGCGGTGTCGGTGTCCGTCGTGGTCCTGGTGAACCTGGCGCGCCAGGCCCCCATCGTGGCCTTTCCCGGAGGCGCCAGTCTCTTCTTCATGCCGGCCGCAATCGCGCTGGTCGCCCACGCACGGGCAGTGCGCACCGCCCTGCGCGACGCCGCGGCGGAGCATGCTTTCCACCCCGTGATGGGCCCCCGGCCGCCCGAACAGCCGCTTTAACGCGTCGCTACATCGGCAGCAGCCAGAGCAGCACGAGGCCCACCAGCGCCTGGATGCCCAGCACCGCCGCGACCACGCGCAGGAGCCTTGCACCGCCCAGAACGCCGGCCAGGCCCGTCTTGAAGAGGATGTTCGCGATGACCGCGATCACGATCGCGCGCCAGCCCACCGCGGGCGACAGCGCGCCCTGCTCCACCAGTTGCGAGGTCGACAGCGTGATCGCGTCGTTGTCCGTCAGCCCCGACACGGCCGCAACCGCGTAGATCCCGCTCTGGCCCGCATACCGCTTGGCTCCCGCCACCGCCAGCAGCACCAGCGCATAGAGCGCCGCGAAGACCAGCGCCGACTTGAGCTGCGTCGGGTTCCCTGCCGGCGGGAGGCTCTCCACGTCGCGCGCCGATCGGAGCCACAGCAATCCGGCGAGGAGAACAGCGGCGCCGAGCATGATGCACAGCGGCACGGCAGCGCGCGGCAGGAAGCCGGGCGCCACGACGCCGACCTCCACGAGCAGCCGCCCGTAGACAACAGTCGAGGCCAGCACGACGACCAGGGCGGCGGCCCGCGCGTGCTCCGGCTGCTCGCGCGCCCGGCGCGACGCGGTGACGGTCGTGGCGGTGCTGGAGATGAGGCCGCCCAGCAGGCCGGAGAGAACGGTTCCGGTGCGCGCCCCGAAGACCTTGTAAGCGATGTATCCGCCGAGGCTCAGGCCGGAGACGAGCACGACCATCAGCCAGATGTTGCGCGGGTTGAGCACGTTGAGCGGGCCATACGTGCGGTCCGGCAGCACCGGCAGCACGATGAACGTGATCGCGGCGAAGAGCATAATCGCGCGCATGTCCTTCTCGCCCATGCGCGCCGCCAGCCCGTGCAGACGCGAGCGGAACTCGAGCAGGATCGCCACGAGCACGCCGACCGCCACCGCCACCGTCAGCGATCCGAGCACGCACAACGCCCCCACGCCGAACATCACCAGCGCCGCGACCTCCGTCGTGATGCCGCCGGATCGATCCGGCCGGCGCCGCGCCGCCAGCACGTTTCCCATGATCGTCGTCGCCGCCAGCGCGATAAACCCGGCGGCGATCGGCCATGGGCCGAGCGACTCGGTGAGCAGCCCGCAGACCGCTCCAAGCGTCGTGATGAGGCCGAAGGTGCGGAAGCCGGCGATCTCCGAGCGCGACCGCTCGCGCTGGAGCCCCACGAGCAACCCCAGCCCCAGCGCCGCCGCCAGCGATTGAAACGAGTCCAGGAGATCCACGCCGGAAGATTAACGTCGCGCCCGCCCGAACGCGCGAAGGCGGGAGCCCGCGTGAAAGTGGCCGGAGCTACCGCAGCGAGAGGGAGCGGTCGAAAAAGTCCTGGCACATCGCCTTCTTGGCCATCGCCAGCGTCTCCTCGGCGACGATGTTGGCGCGGGCGGTGCCTTGCTTCAGGGCGTCGAGCACGTCGTCGGGCCGCTCCTCGAAGTGGCGGCGGCGCGTGCGGATCGGCTCGAGGAAGTCGTTGAGCACCTCGACGAGCTTCCTCTTCACCGCCACGTCGCCGACGCGGCCGCCCTGGTACATCTCGCGATGCTCATCCACCCAGGCCTTGTCCGGGTTGAAGGTCTCGTGGAAGGCCCAGAGCGGATTTTCCTCCGGGTTCACGTTCCCCGGGTCGGTGGCGCGCAGGCGGTTCGGGTCGGTGTACATCCCCATCACCTTCTTCTGCACCTCGTCGGCCGAGTCGGCGAGGAAGATGGCGTTGCTCAGGCTCTTGCTCATCTTCTGGAGCTTCCCCTCGGGCCCGGGCCCGCTCGTGCCCGGAAGCCGGCCGACGCGGCCGATCTTCGGCCGGATCACCGGGAAGACGCCGCCCAGCTTCGCGTAGTCGTCATCCTCCGCATGCGGATCGACGCCGCAGTAGAGCTGATCGAACTTTCGCGCCACTTCGCGCGTCAGCTCGAGGTGGGGCACCTGGTCCTCACCGACCGGCACGACCTCCGGCCGGAACGCGAGGATGTCGGCGGTCTGGCCGACGGCGTAGAGGGGGAAGCCGAAGGGGTACTTGTCGCCGAGCCCCTTGTCCTTGATCTCCTGCGCCAGCGTCGGGTTGCGCATGACGCGGTTGAAGGGGAGGAGCATCGCGAAGAAGAACGTCAGCTCGTCGATCGCCGGCACCTCGCTCTGGATGAGCATGTTGGAGCGCGACGGGTCGATGCCGACGCCGAGCCAGTCGGTGGCGATCTCGAGCACTGCCTCACGAATTTCCGCAGGCTTCTCGGCGCGGGTGGTGAAGGCGTGCTTGTTGGCGATCAGGAAGTAGCACTCGTAGTCGTCCTGCATCGCCACGCGGTTCTCCACGCTCCCGACCCAATGGCCGAGGTGGAGCTTGCCCGTGGGCGTGTCGCCGGTGAGAAGACGCGGTTTTCCGTTGTCGGCGTGCGCGGCGGTCATGGGCCACGAGTGTAGGGCCGCGCCGCTACCGGCGGATCACGAGGACGTAGACGATGACCGCCGTCGCGTTCAGCAGGGTGATGACCGCGACCTTGCCGAGCATGTCGCGCAGGGTGTCGGGGGCGTCGGTCATCGGGCCGTTAAGGCGCACGAGGCAGCGCACCCACCATGACTGGCGCGGCTCGGCCTCGGCGACGGCTTCGGCAGGCGCCGGGGCGGGCGAAGCGAGGATGGGAATCTCCTCCTCCTCGAAAGCGTCCTCGAGCTCAGGGAATTCCACCGGCGGCTCGGTGCGGTTCACACCGATGCGCGCCTCGATCGCCCCCTCGGCCTGGATCGCGTCGAGATCGTCATCGTCGTCGGCCAGCTCGGCGTCGAGCTCGGCGGCGACGGCGGCGGCGGCGGCGGTGAGGGCGTCGCCCGCGGCGTCGCGATTCGGCTCGGCCTGGCGTCCGACGGGATCGGGACGCTGGCGCGCCGGCTCGGGCGGCTCCTCGATCTCGGCGCGGAGCAGCGCGTCCAGCTCCTCGTCCGTCGGCATCGTCGTGATCAGCTCATCCTCACGC
>JAEZED010000115.1 GCA_023417885.1 Planctomycetota bacterium | reverse complement strand
GCCGCTGCCCCGGCAACGAGTGCCGCTGCCCCGGCAACGAGTGCCGTGGCCCCGGCAGCGAGTGCCGCTGTCCCGGCAACGAGTGCCGCTGCCCCGGCAGCGAGTGCCGAGACCCCGGCAACGCGTGCCGCCGGCGGCTCAGGGCGGCCCGGCGTGGGTCTTCTGTCGCGAATGGGACGGCGAGCGCGGGTGGTCGGGCCTGATCGGCGCCCTCAGCCGCGCGGGGGCATGCGCAGGGCGGTGGCGGCCTGGACGCCGGTCGTCACTTCGGGAATGAGGCCCCGCTCCAGGTAGATGGGGCGAACCAGCAGGCGCAGGCGGGGCAGTTGGGTG
Organism: Planctomycetota bacterium; assembly: GCA_023417885.1. Lineage (GTDB taxonomy): Bacteria > Planctomycetota > Phycisphaerae > Tepidisphaerales > Tepidisphaeraceae > JAEZED01. The sequence continues at coordinate 20,623 of JAEZED010000115.1, read as the reverse complement.
GCGAAGTAGGCGCCGGAGAGGGCGACGAGCGCCCCGCCGACGGCGAGGGTCGCGGGGGCGCCGAGGCGTGCGGGGCTGGCGAGCGTTCCGGCGATGAGGCTGCCCAGCGGCATCATCCCCATGAAGCTCATCGTGAAGAGGCTCATCACGCGCCCGCGCTTCTCGTCCTCCACGATCGTCTGGAGGATCGTGTTGCTCGATGCGACTGAGAGGATCATCCCCATCCCCGACAGCACCAGCAGCGGCACGGAAAGCCAGAGCACGCGCGACTGGCTGAACGCGACCAGCGCCAGCCCGAACAGGACGGCGCCGCCGACGATCCAGCTGCCGATGCCGACGACCGTCTTTCGGGCCGCGAGCATGAAGGCCCCGATGAGCGCGCCGACACCGGTGGCGGCGCTGAGCACGCCGAAGGTGGCGGCCCCGCCGGCGAGGATGTCGTTGGCGAAGACGGGCAGCAGCACGGTGTAGGGGGCGCCCAGCAGGCTCGTGAGCGCCAGGAGCATGAGCGTGGCGCGGATCGGCTTGAACCCCCAGGCATAGGCGACGCCTTCGCGCAGCTCCGCGAGCACGCGGCGCGCCTGGCCGGGACGCTCGCCCGTCGGAACACGGATGAGAAGGAAGCCCGTGATGACGGCGGTGTAGGTGCAGCCGTTGATGAGGAAGCACGCCCCCTCGCCGAGCCATGCGATGAGGATGCCGCCGATGCTGGGGCCGAGCAGGCGGGCGGAGTTGAACATGGAGCTGTTGAGCGCGATGGCGTTGCCGAGGTCCTCGCGCTTCTCGACGAGCTGAACGACGAACGACTGGCGCGCGGGGAGGTCGAAGCCGTTGACCAGCCCCTGCGCGACCGCAAGCAGCATGAGGTGATGCACCTGCACGACGCCGGTGAGAGTGATGACGGCGAGGGTGAAGGTGATGGCCATCATGAGCGCCTGCGTGATGAGCAGGACGCGGCGCAGGTCCCAGCGGTCGAGCATGACACCGGCGAAGGGGCCGACGAGGAAGGCCGGCACCTGGGCGCAGAAGGCGACGGTCCCGAGCAGCAGGGCGGAGCCGGTGAGGCGATAGACGAGCCACGCCATCGCGAGGTTGGCCAGCCAGATGCCGACGAGGCTGATGAGCTGGCCGGTGAAGAAGAGGCGATAGTTGCGGGAGCCGAGCGCCCGGAACATGAACTTCCACGACCCACGCGGCTTGCGATGGATGTCATGCGGGGGCGCAGCGCCGCCGTCGGTCTCGCGTGCGGGGTCGTCGTCGCTTGGTTCGTCGCGGGACATCACGATGCAGCCAGCGCAGCCCACCTCGGCCGCAGTCCCGTTATCGCGATCGATCGCGCCGCGCGGAATGGACGAAACGGGGGAATGCGAACGGCGGGTGGCCGGGTGCCGACCACTGCGCGGCCGCGACGTGCTGTTCACCCATCGCGATTCCGAGCTACTGCGCCGCCGCGACGCTTGCGTCCGGGGTGGAGGGGACGAGCGGGAGGATCGTGTCGTTCACGTCCATTCGCGGGCCGAGCTCGTAGATGTTGCGATAGCCGTAGGTGTAGAGGGAGACGAAGGTGGAGAGGTTCAGCGAGGCCGGGGCGAGCTTCGAGGCGAAGGCGCGCTCGTCGTTCCGGAAGTTGTTGTTGCAGTAAATGAGGATGCGCGTCTGCTTGTCCGGGATCAGCTCCGCCAGGCTCGCGATGGCGATGTCCGGGAACGGAAGGTTGATCGCCCCCTCCACGTGGAGCAGGTCGTACGCCTCGCGGCTGCGCGCGTCGAGGAAGTCGGCCTCGCTCACACGGCGCGACTCGCGATGCGCCGCCGCCTCCTCGGAGATCGAGAGGAAGCCGGCCATGTCGATCGCGGGATTATCGAGCGCCGGATCCGGCGCCGCCGCGTCGGCCCGCGAGGCGACGTTCGTATAAGCCCAACCCGCCGCGGCCAGGGCGACGGCGACGGCAACGATGCTGATGAATGTGCAGCGCATGAGTGTCTCCTCCCCACACCCGTGCCCCGACAATGATCTGAACGCGCCGCCGCGGAGATTGTTCCGCATGGACTCGTGTCGCTCGTGTCCTGAAGGACACGGCCTGCGGCACGCCGTGCCGCGGCTCTTCTCACTCCTCGCTTCTCACTCCTCACCCTCACTCCCCGTAATACACCCGCTCCCCCGCCTGGATGCGATTCGAGGGGAGGTTCTTCTCCTTCAGCTCGTCGGCGCTGTCGGCGAAGAGGGGACTGATCTCCACGATCGCGTCCGGCTCGCCATCCTCGCCATAGGGCACTTCCACCCCCGCAGCGCTAAGCCAGCGGGCGTAGCGGCGGACCTGGTCGCGCCGGCTGGTCGCGGGGGAGTCGTCCCCCTCGGCGTTCTTCACCGGGCTGAACTCCTCGGAGCGGTCGGTCTCATAGACGATCGGGTTCCTCGCCAGGGGGATGGCGTCGAACACGAACTGCTCGAGCTTGACGGCGTTGGGCTTCTCTGCCTTCACCTCACGCCCCTGCTCATCGACGAACGGCACCTTCTTCTCCGCCCGGTGCCACGGCAGCTCCAGCTTCCCGCGCGCGTTGAGGCGGTCGATGAACGAGACCGCCAGGATGTGGATGGCGATGCTTCCGGCGTTGAAGAGGAGCGTGCCCGAGGCGTCGCGCTTCTCCGCCAACTCGTCCGGAAGGTCGCTGTATTCGATCACGATGAGCTTGCCGTCCACCACGGCGAAGTTGCCGAGCTTCTCCTTCGGCTCACGCTTCGGGATCGTCTTGCTGCTCATCTCGCTGTCGTAAAGATCGTGCAGGCCCAGGAAGAGCGGATCGATCAGCCGCGTGATCGGGTTGTCCACCTGGAAGTAGGAGAGGTGGCGGATGCCGCGCCGCTTCATGTCCGCCAGCGCGCCGCTGCGCGCAACGGCCCGCAACGACCCGCCATGTCCGTCGGGAGAGAGCGCCAGCGAATCCTTCTCCGCCAGGAGCATCTTCCCGTCGAACCCGAACGCGGGCATCATCCCCTGCGTGAAGAAGATGACATCCTCCTCGGGATAGCCGAAGAAGGCGTGCTTCGCGAAAAACGCGCGCGTGGGGGCGTCGTTCGTCTCGCTCGTCATGATGTACCAGGGGATCGGCTTGCCGTGCCGTTGCGACGCCGCCAGCAACTGCTCGGCGAAGACCTGGAAGAGCGGCTTCTCCCGCACCGGCGTGACCGGGAACTCCCCCTTCGGGCCGTCGTAACCCAGCCGCGTCCCCTGTCCGCCGGCCACGAGGAAAGCGCCGACCTGCCCCGCATCCAGCAGTTCCCGGCCGCGCTTCAGGGCCTTGGCGTACATCTCCTCCCGCCCGGCGTCGGCTTCGCGCGGCAGCACTTGCGGGGGATCGATCTTCTCCGGCAGGCTGACGACCGGCTTCTGCCGGACATACTTCTCCACCAGCTCGTCGATCTCTTCGAGGTTCAGCGCCGCAATCTGGCCCGCGAGCCGGTCGCGGCCGGCGGCGTCCAGCTCATCCCAGAACCGCAGGACGTGGTCCTGCCCGATCGAACGGAGCTTCTCGCGCAGGGCGTTGATGTCGTTTGCCATACCCCCCGGACCATACCCGCAGGCGCCGACGGACGGAAGTGGCGCTGCGGGGAGTGACCGCCGAACGACACGAAGGCCGGGGCTCCGGGCCGCCGGCCTTCTCTTGTTGCCTGCCGTGCAGCATTAAGCCGCGTCGCGACGCTGGAGCCGCCGCCGGGCCTCCTCCACCCGCCGGGCGGCGGAGACGGTCATCGCGTCCATCACCTCCCGCCACGTCGGCCGTCGCTTGAGGTGGATGTGAAGCCGGCGGGTGATCTCCTCGCGCACTGTGCGCGTCACGCCATCCGCCCAGGCGCGCATGGCGCCGGCGTTCTCCTCGCGGCGGTCTTCGAAGATGTCCGGCGCCTCCGGATCGAGCGTCGGCTCGTGCCCGAGGATCGCGGCGTAGTAGCGCATCCCCTCCTCCGGCGTGATCTTCGGGGGGAGCACGACATCGCCGATCGCCCGCTCCGCGAGATCGGAAGCGGACGCGGGCAAGTCGGGCGCCTCGACGTGGGCCGCCTCGGCGCCGGCGGGCGCGCCCTGGGGTTCCGGGATGGGCCGGGGGGTTGTTTCGGGTACGGCTCGGGATCGCGTGCGTCGGGACATCATCGCTCCTTCGCATCGGCCCGCCCGCAGGCGCGGCTGCACATATTGCGTGCCCGCTGCAAACCGCTGCCCCATAACGTTTTGCCGTGGTCCCAGAAAAGAGCGACGCCCCGCGAATGGCGGGGCGTCGGGTGCCGTTTACGGGGCAGTGGTCAGGGCCGGGATCGAACCGGCGACACTGCGATTTTCAGTCGCATGCTCTACCAACTGAGCTACCTGACCAGGCAGGGCAGATCTTAGCCCGGGGATCTGCCCGTCGGCAACCGGTACCGGGTCGCCCGGGGCCGGATCAGCGGGGCGGCTCGATCCGCAGGATCGCCGTCTCGCTTCCCCTGAGTACTTCCATGACCACCGGGTCGTTCGGGTTCTCCTCGCGGAACTTCTCGTAGGCGGAACGGAAGTCCTCCAGCCCCTGGACGTCGTTCTGGTTCAGCTTGCGGATCAGGTCGTTCATCCGCAGCCCCGCGGCGGCGGCGGCGCTCTGCTCGCGGATGAAGGCCACCGCCACCCCCGGCGTGTCGGCCGGAAGGTTCCGCACGTAGCGATCCGCGAAGACCAGCTCGCGCACGCTGAAGCCCAGGTCCTCGGCGTACCACCGCTCCGCCTCGCGCACCTGCTTGGGCCGGGGGGCGAGGGTGGCGGTCACCTCCCGCTCGTTGCGCGCCGCGTCCAGCAGCGTCAGCGTGACCTGGTCGCCCACGTTCATGCGGGCGAGCGTCCGGTTGAAGATTTCCGGCTGCTCCTCCGCCGTGTCGCCGCGCTCCAGGGGCTCGCCGTTGAGGGCGACGATGACATCACCGGAATTCACCTCGGCCTCGGCGGCGGGGCTGTCGGCGATGATGTCGCCGACCTGGATCGCCGCGCGGTCGCCAAGCTGGTAATACTCGCGCAGCTCCTGCGAGAGCCCCGTCAGCCGCTCGGCACCCAGGAACGGGATCGTCACCGGGTCGTCGATGCTGGGCGGATCTTCGAGGCTCATCCGGTAGAACTCCGAAGGAACGAAGATCGTCAGCCGGTCCTCGACCAACTCCAGTGACTCGATTCCGGTGAGGAACGGGCTGCGCCGGCCGATGCGCTCGACCAGGCCGACCGCCCGCCCCTCGCTGTCCAGCACGATCGAGCCGACCGCCGTCACGCTGTGGTCCACCACGCAAAGCGGCACCGGCCCGCGCAGGTTGGCGGCGAGGCGGCTGGCGTAGGTGTAAAGCGTGTAGCCGGCCCCCTCGGGCAGGCGCCCGACGCTGACGACGAACTCACCGACCTGCGGGCGCTCGTAGCTCCACTCGACCGGCCGCCACTCGACCGGCTGCGTCGTCTGGCCCTCTGCGTCGCCCTCTTCCGCCTGCGCATTGGCCTTGATGAACACCACGTTGCTGCGCTCGTCGCGACCCTGGAGGGTGGCGTCGAGTTCGATCGGGTCGCCGTCCTGGCGCGGGATGAGAATCTGGAACTCTCCCACCTGCGAGTCAGGCAGGACGACGGGCACGAGATCCAGCGGCGCCATCACCAGGCCATCGTCGCTGACGACGATCCCCTGACCCTCCAGCTCCTGCCGGTTGGCTTCCCCTTCCCAGACGTACTTCACGATGACGAGGCTCGGCCCCGCCTGATCGACGAGCTCGCGCAGCCGCTCGGCAGGGGGCGCTCCCTGCCCGAGGGCGGAGGCGGCGCTCAACGCGAGAATGAGGCAGGACAGCAGGATCGTTCGCGGAAGTGGCATGGCGGCATCTTAGGCAAAACGGCCGCTTCCGTAACTCCGTGGAAGACACGCCTTTCAGCCCGTTTGATGCGGCGCCACGGCTCAGTACGTCACCTTCAGTAGGGCATTGCGGGTGCCCTGGCGGCGGGCGACGGTGAGCAGGATCTGCCCCGTCTTCTCCTCAACGCTCTGGTTGTAGAGCTTCATGAACGCCTCCAGGTCCTCCGCCGGCTGGCCGTTCACCTGCTTGATCACGTCCCCGGGCGACAGCTCCGCCTTGGCGGCGGCATAGCCGGGGCGGACGGTCGTCACCAGCACGCCCTTGTCGTCCGGCAGCAATTGGCTGTTGGCGTAGGGCCGCGTGACCTCGCGGATCGACAGGCCCCACTCCTTGAGCTCGCGCTCCTCGCCGATGGCGCTCTCGAGCTTCACCGGCGTCGCCTCCACCGTCAGCTCCTCGCTGCCGCGCAGCACCTTCATGGAGACGGCCTCGCCGATCGGCAGGTGCGCGATGCGCCGGCGCACGGCGGAGAGCTCCTCCGGGAAGCGCACGTTCGTCGGCTCGCCGTTCATCTCCAGGAGGATGTCCTGGACGCGCAGCCCGGCCTCCGCGGCGGGGCTGCCACGCTCGACGTTGTCGATGAGCACGCCGAAGTTGGGGTCGATGTTGTAGAAGGACTCCAGGTCCTGGAGAGGCTTGAGGTCGATGCCGAGGTCGGCGCGGGTGACGCGTCCCTTCTCCTCGTCGGTGGCGCTCTGGAGGATGGCGTCCTTCACACGGTGCACCGTGCTGATGGGGATCGCGAAGTTCAGGTCGCTGCCGCGCATGCCGCGGGTGTTGATGCCGACGACGCGGGCGTTCAGATCCACCAGCGGCCCGCCGGAGTTGCCCGGCGCGATCGGGGCGTCCATCTGGATCCAGTTCGAGAAGAGCCCCGTCTCGTACCCGTCGATGTCCTGCTCCTCGGGGTAGAACGTCCGCTCGATGTTGCTGACGATCCCCTTGCTCATCGTCCGCGACAGCCCGAAGGGCGTGCCGATCGCGATCACGTCCTGACCCGGCACCAGCGTCTCCCCGTCCGCCAGCTCCGCATAGACGAACTCGATCTCCTTGCGGCGCACCTCGTCCATGTCGAGCTGAACGATGGCGAGGTCCGTCCAGTGGTCATCCCCGATCAGCTTCCCTCGCACGCGCTCCTTGTTCGCCAGCGTCACCCAGATCTCCTGCGCACGGCCGGCGACGTGGTAGTTCGTCAGGATGCGCCCCTCGTCGTCGAAGATCACCCCGCTCCCCGTCCCGCGCTGGAGCGTCCGCTTCCCCTCCCGGTAGATCTCCTGCGCAACGTCCAGCCGCACCACCGCGGGAAAGACGCGGTCGGTCACCTCCAGGATCCGCTCCGGGGAGTCGGCGGGAAAGAGCTTGCCCCCCCCGCTGACGCTCTTGGGATCGACGTTCGTCTCGTCCGGCGGAACGACCGGCTGCGTCGCCGCCGCGTCGTCATCGGCGCGGGCGGGCAGGGGAAGCACGAGCGGCAGGGCGAGGAGAACGGCGGGGAGGGTCTTGGTGCGCATCGGTGGGGAGTATAGAGGTATCGGCTACCCGGCTCCCGGGAGACCGGTTCGGGTATTGTTTGCTCCGGGACGGGCGATCGTGGTAGGCTTGGTCAATGGTGGTCGTGTGGATCATTCTCGCGGGCGGCGTCGGCCTGATCCTGGGCGGGGCGCTGGGCTACTTTCTTGCCGAACGGCGCTGCGCGGCGGAAGCGGAGCAGGAGCGCCGGCGCGCCGTCGAGCTTGGGGCGGAACTCCAGGGCAGCGAGCGATCGATCGCTGAGCGCGACACGCGCCTGGCCGAGGCGCGAGCCGAGCTCCAGGCGCTCCGCACCGAGCTGGCGGCGGCGCAAGTCTCTGCGGCGGCCCTGGATACGCAGCTTGCCGAGAGCCGCCGCAGCATGGCGGAGCAGAAGCGGCTGTTGTCGGAGGCCGAAGCGAAGCTGAAGGATGCGTTCTCCGGGGTCAGCCAGGAGGCGCTCCAGAAGAACAACGAGGCGTTCCTGGCGCTGGCGAAGTCGCGCTTCGACCCGATGAAGACGCTCCTGGAGCAGTACCAGAACCGCCTGGCGGAGATGGAACAGAGCCGCTCGCGCAGCCACAGCGACCTGCGCGAGCAGCTCGGCAGCGTTGCCGAAGCCCACCGCGCTCTCAGCACCCAGACCTCGCAACTGGTGGCGGCCCTCTCCAACCCCGGCACACGGGGGCGCTGGGGGGAGATTGGCCTGGAGCGCGTCCTGAAGCTCAGCGGCATGACCGAAGGCGTGCACTACGACGCGCAGCTGACCTTCTTCGACGAGAACGGGCGCGCCCGGCCGGACGTCCGCGTCCACCTGCCGGGCGGAAAGTGCATCGTCATCGACAGCAAGTACCCCGGTACGCACTTCTTCAAGGCGCTGGAGTGCGAGAACCCATCCGAGCGCGACGGCTTCCTGCGGCAGTACGCCCAGGCGGTTCGTAACCACGCCAACTCCCTGCGCTCGAAGGAATACTGGCGCAAGGTCGAAGGTTCGCCGGAGTACGTGGTGATGTTCCTCACGGGGGAGGCGATGGTTTACGCCGCCGTGCAGGCGGACACGTCGCTGCTGGAGGACATGTTCCGTGACCGGGTAATCATCGCGACGCCGACGACGCTGATCGCGCTGCTCAAGGCGGTGGCCTACGGCTGGCAGCAGGCGGAGGCGGAGAAGAATATCCGCGACGTCCAGGACATCGCCTCGCAGATCGTGGAGCGCGTGGCGATCTTCGCGAAGCACTTCGACAACGTCGGTCGCTCCCTGGACAGCGCGACGCAGGCCTACAACGCAGCCGTCGGCTCGCTGGAAGCGCGCCTGCTCGTCTCGGCGCGAAAGATGAAGGAGCTGGGCGTGGCGGGGCCGGAGGTGCCGGAGATCCAGCCGATCGACACCGCCGCCCGCCGGCTGACGGAGCGCGCGCGGCTGCCGGGCATGGAGGAGGATGTCGAGGCCGGCAGCGACGCCTTCGCGTGATGCCGAGACTCGCTTTACGGGCGCCTGCTGAGAAAGCTCACTCGGACCACTCGCCGCGGAACACCTCGACGGCCGGGCCGGTCTTGAAGACGTGACGCCTCGCCGCGTCCCAGCGCAGGCGCAGGTCCCCGCCTGGCAGGTGGGCGACGATCTCGCGTTCCGTGCGGCCGGTGAGCACGCCCGCGACACAGACGGCACACGCCCCCGTCCCGCAAGCCAGCGTCCGGCCCGTGCCGCGCTCCCAGTGCAGCACGCGCACCTCCGTCGGCGACATCACCTGCACGAAATGCACGTTCATCCGCCGCGGGAAGATCGGGTGGTTCTCGATTTCCGGCCCCTCGTCGCGCAGGCTCACGTGCGCGAGGTCGTCCACGTAGAGGACGGCGTGCGGGTTGCCCATCGAAACGAACGTCGCCTCCCGCGGCCCGCGCGACGTGATGATCTCGTGACGGTGCTCGCCGAGCGGGCGCACTGACGGATCCACGCCGATGCGATCGAGCTCCAGGATCGGTTCGCCCATGTCGACTGTCGCCGCCTCCACCTTGCCGTCGCTGCCGATCTTCAGGTCGAGGCTCAGCACGCCGCGACCGGTCTCGATGCGCATCGGGTTGTGACGTGCCAGCCCGTCATCCCACGCGAGCTTCGCGACGCAGCGGATGCCGTTGCCGCACATCTCGCTCTCGGAGCCGTCGTTGTTGAACATCCGCATCCGGATGTGGGCCTCGGACGTCGTCGGCTCGAGAAGGCAGATCAGCCCGTCTCCGCCGACGCCGAAGTTGCGGTCGCTGATGCGCCGCGCCAGCCCGGGCAGGTCCGCCGGCAGATCCTGGCGCAGGCCGTCCATGTAGACGTAGTCGTTCCCCGCACCCTGCATCTTGACGAACCTCAGTGCCATCGTGCCCTCATCTTAAGCATCTCGCGACTGTTACAGCGTGGAACCGGACCTGCCCCGGACGATGTTTCGCCCGCATCGGGCGGCAAACCGTGGCATAGTTCCACATGCGCCCGCTCGACCCCACCCGACGGATCGACGCAAGCCGCCTCCCGCGCTTCGAGGCGACGGGCTCAAGCAACGGGCGACTCATGCCCGATAACCCTGCGGTGAGCGCCCTCACCACGCCGGCTTCCATGGAACGCGCCCGGCTGATCGCCCGGCGCAACTTTCAGAACAACCTGGCCGCCCTCACCCCCGATGCGCTCCGCGAGGCCCTGGCGGCGCTCGAAGAGCCGGAGTGCGAATGGGTCTTCGGGCGCGACGGTGCGCTGACCGCCCGGGTCACCGAAGGCTGGCTCGCCGGCACCGGCCTGCCTGCCCGTGCCGCCGAACGCCTCGTCGCCCCCGCCGACGTCTCCCGGCCCGCCGTCTGTCTCGTCGCCCCCACCCACGGCCGGCAGGTGCTTCACCTGCTCGCGCGGCTCTCGGAGCGGCAGGTGCTCCTGGTCATCTTCGCCGACTCTTCGGCGGCGGCATGGGCGCTGCGATGCGTGGACGTCTCCGAGGCGCTGGCCGCGGGGCGCTTGCACATCGCCTGCGGCCCGGACATCACCGCCGCCATCGTCGATCTCGCGCAGCGCGAGCAGGGACTCGTGCTGCCGGACACGCTCTTCCGTCCCGGCGACGCCGACTCCGACGAGGCGGTCAACCTCCTGGAGCGCACGCGGCATGCCCTCGGGGCCGCCGCGCGCGGGCGCGCCGAGGCGTTGGCCGGCGCGGGCGCGGCGCGGGGCAATGCCGAAGGAGCGCTCGTTGTGATCGCTCCATCTCGCTTCCAACCATGGGAAGACGCGGGGGAGGCCCTCTGGTCGGCACTGGCGGACACCGGACGCGCCGTGCGGCTCGACAGTGATGATCCGCGACAATCTTCCCCGCTGGCCCTGGCTCAGCGCGCCGCCGGCGCGTCGGCCATCGTGTCAACCGGCCTGCTCCGGAGCGATCTGCCGGGCATCGTGCATGCCGACACCCCCTGGCTGACCTGGCTCGGTTCGCCGCGCCCCGCGGTTTCGTTCGCTGGGGGTCGCGATGCGATCCTGCTGGCCGACCCCGCGTGGGCCAGCGCGTGGAAGGCTGCCGGCTGGCCGGACGATCGCCTCGCGCCTGTTGCCTGGCCAAGGAAGCCGGCGCTGGCGGGCGAGGCCCCGACGGCGGGAGCGGCCGGGCCGGTCATCATGATGCATGATCTTCCGCCGCTCGATCCGCCGGCGGAGGTGGAGCGCTACTCGAGCCACCGCCTGCTCTGGGAGCACCTGCGCGATGACCTGAAACGCGTGCCGTTCCTGCTGCACGAATCGGCCAGCCCCGCCGACTTCGTGCGGCGCCGGGCGGCCGTGGTGGGCGTGGCGGATGTGCCGCTGGGCCGCTTCGTCACCGGCTGCGTCCTGCCCGCCTACACCCTGGGCGTGGCGCGGATGCTGTGCCGCGCGGGCATTCCGGTGGAGCTCTGGGGCGAAGGCTGGGACCAGGATTCACTGGCGGCGCCGCGCTGGCAGGGGCGTGTCGAGTCGCGCGGGCGGTTCGAGGAGTTGTGCGCAAGCGCCGGCGCGGTGGTCGTCGCGGCCCCGGCGCCGTTCCCGGCCCTCTCGGCCGCAGGCGGGCGGGTCATCGCCGCCTGCCGGCACACGGAGGAGACGTTCCTGTCGGCGGTGCGCCACCGCCGCTGCCGCGGCGCCGTGCCGCCGGCGCCCGATCCGGCGATCGCACTGTCATCCGAGCACATCCGCACCCTCGTCTCGCGCCTCTGGCAGGCGTGAGGGAGGGCGGTGTTCTATCGCTTGCATCGCCGAGCCTGCCCGGCCGGGTGGCGGGGGGACGATGCTCCAGGTTCCACTCCGCAACGGCGCAGACCGTGGCCTTCGAGGCCCCGCACTCCGGGCAGCGACCGGGGGAGGCGCGCAGATCGTAACCGCAGGCGAGGCAACGGCCGTGCGCGCGGCGGCGGCGGGCGCGGGTGCGGCGGACGGCCCACAGTGTACCCGTGCCCCCCAGCAGCACAAGCGGCAGCGCCAGCGGGAAGGTGAGCCAGGTCATGCTCGAGCGGGGCCACTGGCGCTTGCCCGCATCGAATCCCAGGACGCCGCGCGGCGGATCGATCACTTCGTCCAACTCCGTCATCGACCCCGGACTTTGAACGACCCGCGTCCGGTACTCCCAGTCCGGTCCAATCGGGGCGTGATCCGATCGCCGGTATCGCCACTGAAACGGAGGCGGAGATCCATGGTTGCGAATGATGACGAAGACGACCGCCCGGCGGAAGGCGATGGATATGGAACCGTTTGAAGTCGCGACATCCAGCGCGTCCTCGACGAACGCACTGCGGACCGCCAGTACAGCCGTCGCGGCAAACAGCAAAGTGCCCAGGACGGCCGCGGCCCGCGCAGCGGCCTTTCGTAGCGGCTGTCTCGTTGCCAGTTCCATACTTACTCGTTCTCCAGGCTGATCCAGCCATCGCCAAGAGCCTGCTGCGCCGCAGGCTCCCGAATGAATCTTGTAACGTCGGCCGGATCAGTCATCCGAGCACATCCGCACCCTCGTCTCGCGCCTGTGGCAGGCGTGAGGTGAGTGTCCATTCACCGCTCATCGCCGTGCCTGCCCGGCCGCGTAGCGGGCCTGGTGGCGGGGGGACGGTTCTCCAGGTTCCACTCCGCGGCGGCGCGGAGCATGGGGTGCACCAGCATCAACACATCCGTCCGCGTACTCGGATAGTCCCCCACGTCCTGCGCCCGAAGCGACAGTTCCCCCTCGATCACCCCGCCGCCCGGCTCGTCGCGATGGCAATGGCCTTCTCGCGCGATGCCGGGTCATCACTCCGATGGTGGCCGCACCCGGCACACAGGCCCACAAGAAGCAGCGAAAACAATGCTCGGTTCATGGCCTGCTCCCGCCCGTGTCACCCGCCCCAGACTCACGAACCGCTTCCGCCACTCAATGGAGCCTGAGCAACTCCTCGAAGAACGCCTCTGCGGCCACGGTCATCCTATTGCCGATCGCATCCTGGCACTGCTCCAGCATTCGCTCCGAAGCCTCGTTGGCTGCTAATCCCAGGGCCGCCGCCCGGCCTGTTTCGTGGGCGCGCGCGACGATCATGTAAAGCGGCGCCGCAGACTCTTCAAGCCCACGGCAGTTGCCGGCGATGATCTCCCGCAGCCTCCGATGCTCCGAAGGTGACACCACGACCAGGATGACGCCGGGCTCGACCAGCATCGGCCTGTCTGATACAAGAAGAGTCGTTTGGGCCGCACTCTCGAAATGAGCAGTGTACGCCTTGGCGAAGGAAATCGTCACATGCAAGTCATCGGGCGCCGCCAGGATTTCACGCAGACGCCGGCAATCTTCCCCGCCCGACTCTCGACCTCCCCGGGTGCTGGATTGACTGCACGACAATGCAACCGCTGACAGGAGCAGTAACAGGATTGGACATATGGTGTTCATGGTGTTGATCGCCGCGGCGGACTCCCCTCGTAATAAATAGCGCCACGCCGGTCGCCTGCCCGGCGTTCCACGTGAAGACCCCGCCGGCGAACGTCACCGGGGCGGTGGCGTTCCACGCCCACTCCGCGGAAGCGGGCTCCCCGCCCGCGCCGCTCTCACACGAGCATATCAGCGCCGTGGTTTCGGGTTTGTGGCGGGTCTGAAGGCGTTCAATCTTTCGCATAACAGGACGTTCGCCCGGCGTAGTCCACTGCGTCTCGAGGTTCCGTTGCGCCGGCGCGCGCGGGCGGGGGTCGCCTGATCGGGAGATTCACGTACCGGCGGGGTGGTGGTCGATGTTGTCGGGGATGGACCCGGCGCCCGCGGGCGGGCTTGTCGTATCGCCCGCGGCCGGTCCTCGCTTCGCCCCCACAGGCACAGGAAGGACGCCCATGCCCTCGCTCATCGAACTGGTGGAAAAGATCAACGCCGGCGACACCGTCGAGCCGCACGACCTCGCCGGCTACCAGGAGTCGCCAAACAGCGCAGAGCGCTTTCTCGCACACCATGCCGGCGCCACGCTCGAACTGCGCGCCTGCCACACCCACCTTTACGAGGCGCTCAAGGCCATCGATTTCGCGGATCGAAAGGTGCTGGAGCAGTACGTCGGCCTCTGCGGCTTCCTCGGCCGCGAGGAAATGAAGACCGCCCCCATCGTCTCCTTCGGCCGCAGCGCCATCGACCGGGGCGACACCTCGCTCGGCCTCGAGGCGATCGCTCAGGCCGTCGCCGGCGACATCGCCCGCGGAGCACGCTGGAGCCAGGAGCGCTCCGCCGGCATCGACCTCGCCCGCGCCTACGCCGCGGCCGCCTCCGCCATCGGATGGAGCCCCGCCTCCAGCGGGTGGAGCAACACGCAGACGCGCATCGCCTACGTCGTGAGCAGCCTGGGGGACGAGGAGCCCGCCGCCCGCGCCGCCGCCGCCTTCGCACGCACGATCGACCAGAAGCAGTTCCGCATCAGCATCTACGCGACCGAGGCCTTCTGCCGGCGCGAGCGCCAGCAGTTCACCGCGGAGGTGCCTTTCGTCCCCGGGAGCATCAAGCGCGGCATCAACACCGTCTCCCGTATCAAGGAGACCAAGGCCGCCACTTGGATAGCCCCGACCACGGCGCCCGCCGGGGCCGACCTTCCCGCCGCGGCCGTCGCGCTGGCCGATCAGCTCGTCGCCGACCAGACGGACGTGGTCATCGTCGATGCCGATCCGAGCGACGCCATCGCCTCGGTCATCTGCCACTGGAACGTGGCGCGGGCCAAGCTCTGGATCGCCCGGCGACTCCCGCTCTTCACCACTGGCATCAATGCCATCGCCTACCTCGACCCCGTGCGCTGCACGCAGGACGAGCCGTGGTGGAGCCAGCACGGCATCACCGCCACCAGCATCGTCGAGGGCGTGGATCTCGAAGCGCCCATCACCGAGGCGCCGCGCCGCTCGGCCTACGGGATTCCGGACTCCGCGGTCATCCTCACCACTGCCGCCGATGAGGTGACGCGCACCGTCACGCCGCCGATGATCGACGCGGTGGCCGAGGTGCTGAAGAAGCACCCGCAGGCGGTCTACCTGCTCGTGGGCGGGGGCGACACCACGAGCATCCGCCGGCGCTTCGAGTCAGCGGGCGTGGGGAAGCGCGTCGGTTACGCCGGCAAGCGGCGCGACCTGCCGGGCTTCCTGAAGATGGCCGACGTCTACCTCTCCGAGTTCCCCGACTCGTCGGCGACCGGCGTGCTCCAGGCGATGAGCATGGGCCTGCCGGCCGTCGCGATGGCGGCGGGGGACGAGGAGGAGGCGGGCATCGCCGCCGAGTTCGCCGGGTCGGAATCGACCGTGGCGCACGGCGAGGTGGATGGCTACGTCGAGCGCGTGAGCCGGCTGGTGCGCGACGCGGCCTATCGCCAGCAGCAGGGCAAGGCGATGCGCCGGCGCGTGGAGCAGCATTTCGCCTACGACCAGACGGCCCGCGGCATCGAGACGCTCTGCGAGCGCCTGCTGAGCCCCGGTGAGGCGGCCCCGGCCGACCGCGTGACGCTCGAGGAGATCGCCGGCAGCGCGACGACGGGATCGCCGACGACCCGCACGGCGCGGAAGGCGGCCTGAGCCGGGCAGACGCAAAGCCCTGAATTCTCGAGGGGCCGGCACACCGGGAAGGATGTGCCGGCCCCGCTTCTCTTGAGGCAGCCCGTGGCTTGGCTCGGCGGGGCGAGTGCTCCCTTCCGGGGCTTCCCGGGTGTCAGTTAGAGTGATGAACATGATTCCCGCTTCGTCGCTGCTCCTTGCCTTTGCCTGTTCCGCGGCTCTTGCCGCGCAACCGGCCACCCGTCCCTCGACGCAGCCTGCCGGCGGAGGGCAGCGGATGGAGCGCGGTGAGCCCGGCCTTCACCAGCAGGCGCAGACCCCCGAGGAGATGCGCCGCGAGGCGTTGGCGGAGTTGGAGGAGATGGCGGCCGATGCGCCGGCCGAGCCGGTGCGCCTGGCGGACCTGCTTCAGTCGCGCCTGGTGGAAGGGTTCCTGGTGCTGGAGCTGAAGTCGGAGCCGGAAGCGTGGCCCGTGGTGCTGCGGCTGGCGGGGACGGATCGGGCAATCGCCGAGCTTCGCCCGGTGCGTCGGCCGCGAGCGCTGCCGGAAGAGGAGTCGCCGCAGACGTCGCGTTTCACGCTGATCCTGCACAAGGTGGGGGAGGAGGGGAGCGAGGAGGTGGTGACGAACCTGCACCTCTTCGCCGGTCCGCTGGCGGGGCAGCTCAACATGGCGATGGATCGCGAGCTGACGGACGGCGCGCTGAACGTGACGCTGATCCAGCTCCTGCCCTGGGCGGAGGAGGAGCCCAACGCCATCCGCCTGCACGTCTCCCGGCGCGACGAGCGCGATCCGTCGCGCAACACATACGCCGCAGTGGAGGCGCGCACCCTGATGCAACTGGCGCGTCGGGAGCCGGAGCTTTTCGAGACGTACGTGCGCCCGATGCTGGAGGAGCTGGGCCTCTCCGCGGCGCTCGACGGAGACTTCCATTCGGTCGCGGCGCAGGTCTTCCTGGCGGAGCTGCCCGTGGAGGACCAGGTGCGCCAGAAGGTGGAGGCGCTCCTGTCGCAGCTCGATGCCCAGGACTTCGCCGACCGCGACGCGGCCCAGCGCGAGCTGGAGTCGCTCGGCCGTCCGGCGGCGACGGCGCTGTTGCGCCTGGCGAAGGAGCGCGAGCTCACGCTGGAACAGTCGACGCGCGTGCAGGAGATCGTGTCGGAGTACCAGCCCCTGCCGGCGTCGGAGCTTGCCTCGCGCCTGGAGGACGCGGAGTTCCTGAACCGTGTCGCCCAGCTCCAGGGCGGGGCGGAGGAGGAGGCGCTGGCTCGCCTGGCCCGAAAGCGCCTGGAGCAGCTCGGGCTCGACGCCACCACCCGCCCGACCACGCGGGACGAGACAGACCAATCCTGATCGAAACGCGCGCTCCGGCGCGCCGGGCAGAGGTCGCGCATGCCAAATGCGTGATTCGTAGGAGAGGAGACGTCACAGGATGTACCGCATGCGGTTCACCGTCCACTGGATCACGCGGTCGATCACGGGCCGGCTGTGCCAGTGCTCCGGCGTGATGCGGCGCGAGTGCGCTACGTCGTGTTCGAACAGCTCCTCGAGCTGCTCGGCGAACCGCTCGCTCCGGATCACCGCGGAGATCTCCAGGTTGAACTCGATGCTTCGGTAGTCCAGGTTCGTGCTCCCCAGGACGCTCACCTTCCCGTCCACCACGATGCTCTTCTGGTGCAGCAGGGCGCCCTCGCGCTCGTAGACCTCGCAGCAGGACGCCAGCAGCCGGTGGTAGAAGCTGCGCGCCGCCAGCACCAGGAGATGGGCGTCGCTCTTGGTCGCGAAGACGAGCCGCACCTTCACCCCGCGCTCGCCGGCGGCGCAGAGCAGGTCGATCAGCTCGTCGTCCGGCGCGAAGTAGGCCATCGTCATCGTGATGCTCCGCCGTGCGTCGCGCACCAACCGGTAGAGGAACGGGCGCAGCGGGCTGGAGAGGGTGGGCGCGCCCGCCATGCAGGCGAGGTCGCGTCCGGGGACGAAGATGCTCTCGGGGTAGGTGCCGGGCTCCGGCGCGGGTGGGCCGTTCGGACGCCGCTGGCGCGCCTTGCCGAGACGCCGCCCCTTGGCGGTCGGGCCGACGTCGAGGCCGTCGAACCAGAGCGTGCGCGAGATCGGCCCGCGGTGGAGGCAGTAGTGCCAGGTGTTGATGAAGCACTGGGCGAAGGTGCGCGCCCCCGGCCCGACGATTCCGACGGCGGCGTCGCGCCAGAGCTTGTCGACCCGCAGCACCTTGATGCGCGCGACCCAGGTGCCGGCGTACCGGTTGCCGATGTTCAGTCCGCCGACGCCGGCGATGGTGTCGTCCACCACCAGGAGCTTGCGGTGATCGCGGTTGCCCGGGCGCCAGCTGTATCGCGTCTTCCAGGGCACCATCGGGTGGAACTCGATCAGCCGCACGCCGGCGCGCCGCATCGAATCGAACATCGAGCGCTTCGCCAGGAACGAGCCGAAGCTGTCGTAGATCGCGTAGACCGCCACCCCCTCGCGCGCCTTCTGGGCCAGCAGCGCCGCGAACTTCCGGCCCGTCTCGTCGCTCGGCCAGATGTACACCTCCAGGAAGATCCGCTTCCGGGCATGGCGAATCGCTTCCATCGCCGCCGCCAGGCCCTCGCCGTCCTTGTAGAGCTGGAGCCGCGTGCCGTCGGCGAGCGTCACCGGGTCGGGAATCTCCCAGCCGTCGTCGTCGCTCCCCGGCTCGATGTTGATCCCGGGGCTGAAGCCCGCCTCGCGCCCCTTCGCCGTCGCCTTGCCTCCATGCAGCGTCTCCTCCGCGCCTCCCCGCTCGCGGTGAAGGGCGGTCGTGATGGGTTCGATCGACTCGGACATCGCTCGGCGTCCCTATAGTCTTTGGAAGTTCGTCGCGTCACAACTCCCATTCAGCCGGCCGGCGGCGCGGCGCTCAGGCGGGCGTCGATCGGTCGCGGCTCCTACATCATGCCAATTACCCAGGAACAAGCGCTCGAAGCCTTACGAACCGTTCAGGATCCCGAGCTTTTCAGGGATATCGTCACCCTCGGCATGGTCAAGCGGCTCGACGTCGCCGGCGATGAGGTCGTCGTCGGCGTTGAGCTGACCACGCCCGCCTGTCCCATGAAGGATGAGATCGAGGCCCGCGTCCGCCGCGCGCTCGAGGCGGCCGGGGCGCGCAAGGTGATGGTCGAACTCTCCGCCGACACGCGCGGCGGCAGGGCGACGGCCGGGGGAGCCCAGGCCGGCGCGCAGAGCGCGCTGCCGCAGGTTCGCAACATCCTCGCCGTCGGCGCGGGCAAGGGCGGCGTCGGCAAGAGCACGATCGCCGTGAACCTCGCCATCGGGCTCCAGCGCACCGGGGCGAGGGTCGGGCTGATGGACGGCGACATCTACGGCCCGAGCATTCCCACGATGCTCGGCATCCGCGGCGTCGTGCCGAAGGTGGACGAGACGAAGAAGCGCATCCTCCCGCACCACGTTCACGGCATCCACGCCGTCACCATCGGCAGCCTCGTGGAGGAGGAGAAGCCGCTCATGTGGCGCGGCCCGATGGCGCACGGCGCGTTCAAGCAGCTCATCCTCGACAACACCAACTGGCCCGAGCTGGATTACCTCGTCATCGACCTTCCCCCGGGCACGGGTGACGTCCCGCTGACCCTGTGCCAGATCCTCCCGCTGACGGGCGCGGTCGTCGTCGCCACGCCGCAGCAGGTCGCGATCGACGACGCCACGCGGGCCGTCCGCATGTTCCAGCAGCTCGGCTGCCCGGTGCTCGGCCTCGTCGAGAACATGAGCTACTTCGTTGACGAGCAGGGGAAGGAGCACGACATCTTCGGCCGCGGCGGCACGCGGCGGATGGCGGAGAAGCTCGAGCTCCCCCTGCTCGCCGAGATGCCGATGCTGCCCGCCCTGCGCGTGAACTCCGACGCCGGCAAGCCGCACGCGAACTTCGAGGCGGGGGGCGTGTTGCGCGAGGCGCTCGAAACCCTTACCGGCCAGGTCGCCGCCGCCGTCAGCCGGCGGAACATGGACCAGCCGACGCCGGTGCTGGAGATTAGCTGAGGGCAGTGTGGTTTTGTCGGAGGGGCCATGCCAGACGACCCGCAGGCACGCGCGCAACTGGACGCGGCGCTGGAGCGCGTTCGCCGCGCCTTCCCCGGCAAGCGCGGCCGCCCGGACTGGGGCGACTCGCTCCCGCACCACCCCGATCAACGGCCCGGCATGAGCTATGAGGCCGTCGAGGCCCTGCACCGCCGGCCGGCAGAACTCCCGGTCTCCGAGTTGTCGTGGGCCGAGGTCGACTACTTCTTCGACAACACCGGTTACACGCTCAAGCCGTACGAGACGGTCCGCGAGGCCTTCCCGTACTTCCTGCCCCGGCTCGCGGAGCTCGTCGCGTTCGTCCAACCCCCGGCGGGTTTCCTCCTGCCGGCGCGGGTCATCTTCGAGCGGTTGGACATGGTGCACTGGCAGCGTTGGAAGCCGGCGTGGCGCGCGGCAGTCGCCGACTGGCTGGCGGGGTGGGGCGCGGTCGTGTTGCACTGGGAGTGTGAGCACTGGCAGCAGGATGGCTGCTATCTCGGCCCGTGGGACCCCGAACACCGGCGGGTCGATGGCTGCCTGGAGGCGCTGCTCCTCGCGGCCGGCTTCGACCTCCTCGCGCCCTCGTTCGATCGCCTGAGCCCAATCGGCTGGGTGCGAGTCGTGCGGGGCCTGATCCCCTACGGCGAGTTCTCCCTCCCCAATGAAGGCGCACTCGTCTTCGACAACCGGACGTGGCCCACCGACGTGCCCGCCGAACGCCAACGCGCCTTGTTGGGCCGCGTCGCCCGCGCCGACGTCGCCGAAGCCATCCTGAACGCGCCTGCGCCCCCGGGCGTCGCCGCAACGGACTGGCAGGAGGCGTGCATTGAAGCGGCGTCGACGGTGGAGCGTCTAAGACATCGCATGACAATGCCCCACTAGGCCGTCCGCCCTCCGGGCGGGTTCCCTCGCGCCGCCGCGGACCGGGGGTTGGAACCCCCGGCTACCTAACGCGCGTGCTCCGGACGCAGGCCGGCGCGGCACGCACCGGCACCCGCACGCGCACCGCACCCCTTGCTACACCATCTGTGTGCATCCGTGTCAATCCGTGGCTACCTCTCCGGCCGCTTCGCTCGCGGCCTCACTTCAGCCGCTCCAGCTTTCCCTTGCGCTTCACGATGTTCTTGTAGTCCCACTGCACC
>JAEZED010000083.1 GCA_023417885.1 Planctomycetota bacterium | reverse complement strand
ACTCGCCAGCCGGGCGAAGCTGACGGCGCGGTAGGCGTCGACTTCCCCGGCCAGGGACGGGTCCGCCATGCCGTCAAAGCCGCAGCAGACGACGCGCCGCCCCGCCGCCCGGGCGCCGCGGGCGACGAGAAAGGGAAACACCCCCTCCCCGGCGATGAGTCCCAGCGGCGGGCTTTGATGCGAGACGGACACGCCGGTTGTTTTAGCGTCCCCGCGGCGGCGGGACGAGTGGAGCGCGGCGGAGGCGTTTGACACCCCCGTGAGGCGGTTTTACCGTTCGACCCGACTCAGAAGCCCATTCCGTAAGCAAAAAGGACAAGCGATGGCCACCCAAGCTCCCGCCGGCGACAAGATCACGATTTCCAATGGCCAGCTCCAGGTCCCCGACCGGCCGGTGGTCCCGTTCATCGAGGGAGACGGCACCGGCCCGGACATCTGGCGGGCGAGCCAGATGGTGTTCGACGCCGCGGTGGAGAAGGCGTACGGCGGGAAGCGGAAGATCGCGTGGTTCGAGGTGCTCGCGGGGGAGAAGAGCTTCAAGCAGCTCGACACGTGGCTGCCGGACGAGACGGTGGAGGCGTTTAAGGACTACCTGGTCGGCATCAAGGGCCCGCTGACGACGCCCGTGGGGGGCGGGATCCGGTCGCTGAACGTCGCCTTGCGGCAGATGCTGGACCTGTATGTCTGCCTGCGCCCGGTGCGGCACTTTGCGGGTGTTCCCTCGCCGGTGAAGCACCCGGAGAAGGTGGACATGGTGATCTTCCGGGAGAACACGGAGGACATCTACGCGGGGATCGAGTACGCGGGCGGGACGGCGGAGTCGCAGAAGATCCTGGACTTCCTGGCGAAGGAGTTCCCGAAAGAGTTCGGCAAGATCCGCTTCGGCACGAAGGAGAAGGCGGCGAGCTGGCAGAAGCAGCTCGAGGGGATCGGGGCGCCCGCGCGCGAGACGAGCGTGGAGGTGGGGATCGGGATCAAGCCGGTGAGCTACCTGGGGACGGAGCGGCTGGTCCACTCGGCGATCGGCTACGCCATCCAGCACAAGCGCAAGAGCGTGACGCTGGTGCACAAGGGGAACATCATGAAGTTCACGGAAGGCAGCTTCCGCGACTGGGGATACAAGGTCGCGCGCGACTTCTACGGCGCGGTCGAGCTCGACGGCGGGCCGTGGCACGTGATCCCCGAGGGCAAGCCCGGGGCCGGCATCGTCATCAAGGACGCGATCGCGGACATCACGCTCCAGCAGGTGCTGACGCGGCCGGAGGACTTCGACGTGATCGCCACGCTGAACCTGAACGGCGACTACCTGAGCGACGCGCTGGCGGCGCAGGTGGGCGGGATCGGCATCGCCCCGGGCGGGAACATCAACTACGTCTCGGGCCACGCGATCTTCGAGGCGACGCACGGCACGGCGCCCAAGTACGCCGGCCAGGACAAGGTGAACCCGGGCAGCGTGATCCTCTCGGGCGTGATGATGCTCGAGCACATGAAGTGGAACGAGGCAGCGGAGATGATCGTGAAGTCGCTGGAGAAGACGATCGGCAGCAGGACTGTCACCTACGACTTCGCCCGGCTGATGGAGGGGGCAAACGAAGTCAAGTGCAGCGAGTTCGCGAAGGCGATGGTGGGGAACATGTAGCGGCGGACGCCGCCTTGCCCGCCGCCGAGTCAGGGCGGTGGGCCCGCGCGAACCGTCCTACTCCCCCGCCGCTTCCGGCACCAGGCGCGTCACGATCAGCCGATCCTCCGCGAGGTTCGTACGAACGATCTCCGCCAGGCGCTCCGCGGTCAGCGCTTCGAGATCCGCCACGACCTGTTCCGGATCCTCGCCCAGGAAGCGCACCGCCACGCCCCAGTTGATGGCGCCCTGACCGAGGACCATCGCGATCGCCTGCGACTCCGTCCGGCCGTCGCGCGCAAGAATCCGAGCGGTCTGGCGCACGCGCGCCTCCGCGAGCGCCTGGGACGACGAAGCAAGCTGCCGGGCAAGGGCCTTGAACGTTGCGGGCGGGATGCCTCCGCCGTGCTCCACGAGCGTCCTCACGCGCTCCATGAGCAGCGCCTCCACCTGCTCCAGGTCCGCGCCCGGCGTGGCGGCGGCGTAGTTGAAGAACGGGAGCTCCCCGACCGGCCAAAGGTGGTTGGGCGTGTAGAGCGCGTCCACCGTGCCGCGCAGCGCCGCGTCACCCGCCAGCCGCTGCTGGAGCATGGCGCCCACCAGGCTGAGCACGGCACGCTCCGTGGGATCCTCCGGCGGCGGGAATGCCAGGCAGACCGCCTGCACCTTCGAATCCCAGGTCACCGTCGCGCGCTTCGGCGCCTTCTGCCAGTCGATCGGATCGATCGTCGGCGCGTCGCGCTCCGGCACCGCGCCGACGTGCGTGCGCGCAAACTCCAGCGCTTCGGCGGGGTCGAAGTCGCCGACGATCACCAGCGTCAGGTTCTCCGGGCGGTAGGTCGCGACATGGAAGACATTCAGCTCTCCGGCGTCATAACGGTCGAGGCCTTCCCGGATATGCGCCACGTTCCGCCCGTGCCGCCAGTTCTGTGCCAGGGCGCTGAAGGCGAACTTGCCCATGCCCGCCTGAGGGCTTCTCTCGACGAAGTCCACCTCCTGCGCGCAGCGCGGACCCTCCTGCCGGATGATCGCCTCGTCGATCCGAAGGCTCGACAGCCGCTCCGCCTCGATCTTCAGGATCTCCTCCAGCCGCTCCGAGGGCGCCATGTAGTCGTAGTGCGTCCAGTCCGGAAGCGTCTCGGCGTTGGCGAGGCCGAACGTGGCCAGCTGCTGCATCGACTCACCCGCCTCGTGGTTGGCCGTCGCTGCCATGCAGACCAGGTGCTCCAGCAGGTGCGCCGCCTGGGGCATGCCCGCCGGCTCGTGCACCAGTCCCACCTCGTAGAACGACTCCACCGCCACCTGCGCGAGGCCCGGTACCGGGCGCAGCAGCACAGTCACCCCGTTCTCCAGCACATGCCGCTCCTGGCCGCCCGCCGGCTCCTGAGCCTGTGCAGCGGCTGAACACAGGGCACTTCCCACGATGCCAAGGGCGATGAAGGCGGCGACCGGCAGACGTTTCAGGTGAGACATGGGCGATCCTCAGTGTGGTCATCCGGGGATCGGGGCATTGTCGCATTCGCCGCCCCTGGCCGGCATTCACCCGCCCTGTCGCAGCGATGCAGGCGGCGGTAATCTGTCGCCATGTCTCCGGCATTCCCCGCGCGGATGGTGGCGATCCTCGTGACCTGGGTGCTCTGCGTGCCCCCGCCCTCCGCCGCGGCGCAGGAGGCGCAACCGGACGCCAGCCGCTTCGAGTTCCGCACGAATCCCCTGCTCGGCCTGCACATGTACCTGCGTGCCGCGGCGGGTCGCGAGGAGGCAGTGCAGCTCGACGGCGCGGCGGAGGCGATGGATGCGCTGCGGCGAGTCGAAGAAGCGCTGGGCGGCCCGTCGGCCTGGGGAATGGTGGAGCCGATCATCGCGAGCAGCGCTGATGCGCCGACGCTCCAGGGGTTCGTGCAGCGGCTGCCGGTGAGCAGTCGGCTGCGCGACGGCCGGGAGATCGCGCTGCGCGAGCCGATGACCGCCTACGCCAGAGCGCTGGCGGTGGTCGAGCCGGCATTCAGGAAGGACATCTGGCCCGCGCACGAGCAGGCGATCGAGCGCGCGCCACAGCGGCTGAGCGCGACCTTCAAGGGCCGTGAAGCGGACTGCATCCGACACCTTCAGGATGCGCTCGGAATGCGCGACCCGGGCGTGGTCGTGCCCGTCTACCTCGTCGCGGAGGCCCCGGCTCCGGCCGCCTTCACGCACCGCGGGCGCGGCGGGCCGATCTGCATCGTCGGCGTGGACGAAGCCGACGACGGCCTGCTGGCAGAGATGGTGCTGCACGAGCTCATCCACGCCCTCGACGTTACAACCGCGGACCAACCCGCGACCGCGCTGAATCGGCTCCGCGCCGCCCTTGTGGATGCGGGGGTGCAGCCGTCCGATGGCGCTCATCGCGACCTGCCGCACACGCTCATGTTCGCTCAGGCGGCAGCCACCGTCCGCGAGCTGCTGGATCCGGGGCATCAGGCTTACGGCGAAGCGCGCGGCTACTACGCGAAGCTGCCCGAGGCGTTCGCGGCGGTCGCCCCGGCCTGGAGCGACCGCGTCGCCGGGCGGCTGGACGTCGAGCAGGCGGTAACGCGGATCGTCGCCGCCGCAACCGGCGCGCGCGGCGCGGCCCGCCCGCCGATGGTCTTCGTCTTCCCCTACTTCCTCGACAACGGGCAGGACGGCATCTACCTCGCTCTCAGCCGCGACGGCGTGAACTTCATGGCGGCCAACGAGGGCCGGCCGATCCTCGACGCGCCTTTGTGGGAGGGTGAATGGCTGACGCGAGATCCGTCGATCATCCATCACGACGGGATGTTCCACATGGTCTGGACGACCGGGTGGTGGACGCGCAGCATCGGCTATGCGAGTTCGAAGAACCTGGTGACGTGGAGCGAGCCCCGGAAGATCGACATCTGGCGGGAGGCCAAAGGCGTGAAGAACACCTGGGCGCCTGAGCTCCACTGGGACCCGCAGGAGCGGGAGTTCTTCATCCTCTTCAGCTCGACGCTCGAGAACGAGCTCGAGGACGGCGACGGCAGCACCGACCCGCACGGCCACGACCACCGGATCTACGTCGTCCGCACCACCGACTTCGAGTCGTTCACCGCGCCCGAGCGCTTCTACGCGCCGGAGCCGGAGCATGGGGTGATCGACGCGCATGTCTCCTTCGACGACCGCGGCACCGCCGACGAGGGGGACGACCGGTGGGTCATGGTCATCAAGAACGAGATGGGCCCGGAAGCGGGTGGCAAAAACCTGCGCCTCGCCTTCGCGCGCCAGGCGCAGGGGCCGTACGGCCCCCTGGGCGAGCCGATCGGAGGCCAGGGAACGCCGATCATGGATCGCATGGCGGAGGGGCCGGCCCTGCTGCGCGCCGACGGCCTCTGGTGGCTTTACTGGGATGCCCCGGGCGCCGACGTCGATTACTGCCTCGCGACAAGCCCCGATCTCGTCACCTGGACTGACCGCTCCGCCGAGGTGCGGATGCCCGTGCCCGACCCGCGGCATGGGACGGTCCTGCGCGTTCCGATCTCCGCCGTCGGCTGGCTGGATGCGTCGGCGGTGACCGATTGACCACGATGAGCCGGGTCCCGGGTTTGCGCCGGAGCGTGCCCCTGCCATAATCCGCCCGACGAATGGAAGCCATCACCAGCTATCGATCGCACCACCCCTACGAGCGCGAGCGCATTCACGCCGCCGCCCTTTACTGCTCCGACGGCCGCGTCGGGGAGCACTTCGACGACTTCATGCTGAACGGGCTGAAGCTGCCGCGGTACGACCGGATCGCGCTTCCGGGCGGCCCGGCCTGCCTCGCAGGCTATTCCCAGGCGCAATTGGAGGAGGCGGGGGTCATCGACGAGCTGCGCTTCCTGATCCAGGCGCACGAGCTGTCGCGCGTGATCCTGATCCAGCACCAGGGGTGCGCCTTCTACGGCGTGCGCCTTGGCGTGAGCGACGACCGGATGCCGCAGCTCCAGAAGGCCGACCTGGTCCGCGCCGCCTACATGATCCGCAAGGTGACCTCGCTCGACATCGTCGAAGCCTACTACGCCCGCCCCGCCACCGGCGGCGTGGAGTTTGACCAGGTGATCATCGACTAGTCGCCAAGCCAGGGCTGGATGTCGCAGGTAACCTGGGGAAGTCGCTTGACTTCGCGGGGGATCATGCACATCCTGCTGAGAATGGTTCTCAAGGAGTCAGTTTCGCCCGCCCCGACGGAGGCGACCGGGGCGGGGCTGGTGAGTCTCGACCGGCTCCCTGTCGGCAAGGCCGCGATCGTCCGCAGCATCTCGGGCGAGGCTCCGGAAATGCTCCGGCTGCGGGTCATGGGCCTCTGCGTGGGCCACGGCGTCCACACGCTGCGCCAGGGAACCCGCCTGATCGTGTGCGTCGGCGGGACGCGCCTGGGGCTGGACAGCCGCGTCGCGGCGTCGGTGCAGGTCGAGCCGGTTCCCGATACCGCCCCCTGCCAGTCGTAGGTCAGTTTCAACTCGTCGGAGCGTTCGGTGACGCAGGTAGGCAACCCCTTATCGCTGACGGTGCTGCCCCGCGAGCGGGAGCAGGGCCCTCCCGCGCCCTCCGCCAACGGGTCCGGCGCGCCCTGCCTCGCCCTCATCGGCAACCCCAACGCCGGCAAGACCACCCTCTTCAACCGCCTCACCGGCCTCCGGGCCAAGACCGCCAACTTCCCCGGCACCACCATCGAGTGCCGGCGCGGGCGCATGAGCCTCAGCGGGCGCAGCGTCACCGTCCTCGACATGCCCGGGCTCTACGGCTTCGACGCCGGCTCCACCGAGGAGATTGTCGCCGCCCGCGCGGTGCGCGGCGAGCTGCCCAAGTGGCCCAAGCCGACGGCGGCGGTCGTCGTCGTCGATGCCACGCGCGTCGGGCGACAGCTCTACCTCGTCAGCCAGGTGCTGGAGATGGGCGTGCCGACCGTCGTGGCGCTCAACATGATCGACGTCGCCGAGCGCGAGCGCCGCATGCTCTCGGCCGAGGCGCTGTCCGCGGAGCTGGGCGTGCCCGTCGTCCCCATCAGCGCCCGCACCGGCCGCGGCATTACGGAGCTGCTGGATCGCGTGGGCGCGCTGATGGAAGCGCCCCCTGCCGCGCCCGCCGTGCCTGCCTCCCTCGTGGCCTGTACGAGCTGCTCGGGCTGCCCCTTTGCCAACCGCCACCGCTGGGCGGCGGAGGTGGAGGGGAAGGCGTGCGGCGCCGTCGACGACGGCCGCGCGCGCCTCCGCTCCGACCGGCTCGACGGGATCCTGGCCCATCCGGTGCTGGGCTTCATCGCGTTCACGGCGATCACGGCGGCGCTGTTCATCGCGACCTTCTGGCTCGCGACCTACCCGATGGACTGGATCGAGCTGGGATTCGCCTGGCTGGGGGCGCAGGCGAGCGCTGTGCTGCCGGAGGGCGATCTGCGGAGCCTCATCGTCGACGGCATCATCGGCGGAGTGGGCGGCGTGCTCGTCTTCCTGCCGCAGATCTGCATTCTCTTCTTCTTCATGAGCCTGCTGGAGGACACCGGCTACCTGGCGCGGGCGGCGCTGGTGATGGACCGGCTCATGTCGAAGGTCGGCCTGCCCGGCAAGGCGTTCCTGCCGATGCTGACGGCCCACGCCTGCGCGATCCCAGCGATCATGAGCACACGCGTCATCGAGGACCGGCGCGACCGCCTCCTCTCGATCCTCGTCATCCCGCTCATGACGTGCAGCGCGCGACTGCCCGTCTACGCGATGATCGCCGCGCTCCTCTTCGCCGACCGTCCCATCCTCGGCGGGCTGATGTTCACCGGCGCCTACCTCCTGGGCATTACGGCGGTCTTTGTCGTCACCTTCATCTTCCGCCGCACGATCCTGCCCGGGAAGCCGACGCCGATCGTGCTGGAGCTTCCTGACTACCGCCTGCCGAGCCTGCGGACGGCGCTGCTGACCGTATACGACCGCGGATCGATCTTCCTGCGCAAGGCCGGCACCGTCATCCTGCTCATCTCCCTGGCCCTGTGGGTGCTCTCCACCTACCCGAAGGTCGACGCCGACTCCGTCGCGACCGTCGCCACCTCGCAGGATCTGGCCATGCTCGCCGAGTTCGACTCCGCCGCCGCGGCCGGGGACGAGGCGGCCGTGGAGGAGATGGACCGGCTCGTCGGCAGCTACCAGGCGGAGTATTCCGTGATCGGCCGGCTGGGCCGGTTCGTGGAGCCGGTCTTTGCCCCGCTTGGGTTTGACTGGCAGATCAACGTCGGCCTGCTCTCCAGCTTCGCGGCGCGCGAAGTCATCGTGTCGACGCTCGCGATCGTCTACGGCATCGGGGAGGACGCCGCCGAGGATCCGCAGACGCTGAGCCAGACGCTGGCGGCCCAGCGTCACGCCGACGGCACGCCGGTCTTCACGCTGGCGACGAGCATGAGCCTGCTGGTCTTCTTCGTGCTGGCGATGCAGTGCCTGCCGACGCAGGCGGTCACGCGTCGCGAGACGGGAAGCTGGAAGTGGGCCCTCTTCCAGCTCGGCTACATGACGATCCTCGCCTGGTCCGCGGCGTTTGTGACGTACAACGTCGTCTCCGCCCTCTCCTGAGGGCAGGTTCGGCAAGGCCGGGCCGGTGGAGCCGGCGGAATAGGATCTGGCCGCCATGTGCGGCCGCTACACACTGACCGACCTCGACAAGTTCCTCCAGCGACAGGCGTGGATTCGGCGGGCCGAGGCGACGGTGCTTCCGCCGCGGTTCAACGTGGCGCCGCAGCAGGACGTTCCCGCGGTGGTGCGTGACCGAGAGTCGCCCGGGAGCGGCAAGCTCAAGCAGTTCCGCTGGGGGCTGGTGCCATCGTGGGCGGAGGATGAGACGGTCGGCTATCGCATGATCAACGCGCGCTGCGAGGGCGTGCTGGAGAAGCCCGCCTTCCGCCGCGCCATGCAGAAGCGGCGCTGCCTCGTCCCTGCCGACGCCTTTTACGAGTGGAAGAAGCCGGCCAGGAAGGGCGCGCCCAAGCAGCCTTACGCGATCCGCCTCAGGAGCGAGGAGCCGTTCGCCTTCGCGGGGCTGTGGGAGGTGTGGCACGACCCCCGCCACGCCGACCGGCCGCCACTCTTCACCTGCACGATCATCACGTGCGAGCCGAACGAGCTCGTGGCCCCGCTCCACGACCGGATGCCGGTGATCCTCCCGGAGTCGCGCTACCACGCATGGCTGGAGACCGAGGAGGTGAAGCCTCCGGAGGCAGCCAGGATGCTGGGGCCGTATCCGGCGTCGGAGATGGTCGTTTATCCGGTCGATCGCCGCGTGGGGAACGTCGCATACGACGACCCGACCTTGCTGGAGCCGGTCGAGCCGGACGACGGGCCGGCCGGCAAGCAGGACGAGCCGACGCTCTTTTGAGGGATGTTGGCCGAATCGTCCGACGGCACGCGGATTGATGACGGTTGTGCATGGCACAGAACCGCAACAGCAAGGTCGGCAGCGACCCGGAGGCGGCAGGCAAGGTCGTCTCGAAGAACGATTTCGGCGCCAGCGAGAGCGATCCCGTCGAGCGCCACTACGCCTCGAGCGAGACGCGCCGGCAGGACAAGGGAGGCGGCGTCGCACACAGCGGCGCCGGCACCCGAACCAGCGGCGTGGGAGGCAACGAATCCGGTCGCGGCTCCAGCAGCGGCGGAGACATGGATGCCGATGACGCCGCGATGATCGGCCTGGGCGATCCGAACCTCAACCCGCCGCGCCGGCAGGTGCAGAAGTCGGTGGATCCGGCAGATCGTCCCGTCCTGGATCCGCCGGCCGTGGATCTTTCCGATCCGGCGCGCACGGGCGACCTGGACAACGCCTCGAGCACCTCGGCCGACGACGTGACGAACGAAACCGTCGACACGCGTCCCGGCTTCGAGGGAGACATCACCGCCGACGAGGCGACCGGGCAGTCGAGTTCCGACGCGCCGGGCCACACCAAGAGCTGAGCCTCACATCCGTTGCCGGCCGCTGAGGGCGTCGGCGAGGATGGAGCGGTTGGCGTACTCGATGCTCCCGCCGGCGGGCAATCCGCGGGCCAGGCGCGTGACGCTGACGTGGGGGAAGCGGCGCTCGATCTCGTGCTGGATGTGGAGTGCTGTGGCGTCGCCGTCGAGGGTGGGGTTCGTTCCCATGATCACCTCGCGCACGCCATCATTCTCGATGCGCTCCATGAGCGGCTCGATCGTGAGATCCTCCGGCTCGATGCCATCGAGCGGGGCGATGCGGCCGAGCAGGACGTGATACGTTCCGCTGAAGCTGCCGGCCTCCTCCAGGGCGATCACGTCCTTCGGCTGCTCGACGACGAGAACGACCTGCCGGTCGCGTCGCGGGTCGTCGTAGATGGCGCATCGCTCCCCTTCGGTGAGGTTGAAGGTGATGGGGCAGTGACGGATGCGGGTCTTGACGTCGCGGATGGCGTCGGCCAGCGCCAGGACGTTCTCCGGATCCTGCTTCAGGAGATGAAAGACGATGCGTTCGGCCGACCTCGGGCCAATGCCGGGAAGCCGGGCGAACTGCTGCATCAGGTTCTGAATGCTCTGGGTGTACTGGGCCATCGGAGTGGAGGAGGGTACGGACGATGGCGCCGGCCGCTGGGTTCGGCGGCGTGCCCGGGGGCGGTTTGCTGTTCCGGAGAGTCGCCCGGTACGGGGCGCGTCAGGCTGATGATACGGCCGGAGGAGGGGCCGGGAGACGCCGGTGGCATGCCGGTTTCGCGATCGGAACCTGTCGCCTGGACGGGGATTGCGTGGGCCGAAGTCGCGCAAGTTGTTAGACTTATTGACGTTCCACGGCGGAGTCCGTCCGGCTAGGCTGCCGTGATGCCGTTGACCGCCCTCCCCGGCGAGTGGTGCCGCGATAGGCGCGGCCGACAACGGCGGTGATTGAATCGAAAGGAACGACACATGACCACGCTCCGCCGTTGGATGGGCCCGTTGGCCCTGCTGCTGCTGCTGATGCCCGCCCTGGCCGTGATTGGCTGCGAGGCGTCGGCCGATGACGATGGCGCTTCGATCGACATTCCGCCCGACGCTCAGAACGACTAGGGCTGAAACGCCGCCGGCGCTGAGGCTGGCGGCATGACGTTTGAAGATTCACTTGAAAGTGCGGAGGCTTGTGTGTTCAAGCCCTGCTGATCCCCGTTCCCCAGGAAGGAGCTTCCTATGAAGCGTATGCGTTGGCTGCTCGTGATGGCGCTGATCATGGTCCCGCTCGCCGGCGTGAGTGTCGGCTGCGAGGGCGAAGTTGACGATGACGGCGCCAGCCTCGACGTCGGCGAGTAATTCGCCCGGCTCGATACGAGCCAAACATCAAACTGAGCGCCCGGCTCCTCACCCGAGCCGGGCGTTCCTCGTTCAACCCTGAAGTGAATCTGGGCAGTCCCGTTCGGCGGCTTCCCGGCACGACCTTTGCGAGGCCCTGGTGTCCCTCTTCTCTTACACCGGAGACCTCATGAAGAAGCTGCTTCGACTGTTCCTGCTCCTCCTGGCGCTGCTCGCCGTCCCCGCCGCCGGCGCGACGATGAGCGGCTGCAATTTCGATGACGACGACGGCGAGGCCGAGCTGGACCTGTAGCCGACGTCGACCCCCTGCTCAAAAAGGACGACGCGGCGGCCCGCTGTCGGGGCCGCCGCGGCGTTCGTTAGTTTCGTATCGATTCACTGACATACTCACCCGGCCGTGCGCGCCGTTGCGGCCGCGGCGGCGGTGGGCTCGGTGAACTCCCCCATCCTGCGGAACTTCTCGTAGCGCGCCGGGAGCAGATCGTCGATCTTGATCCGCTTCAGTTCCCGCAGCGTCTTGGCGAGGTACTGCTCCAGGTGGTGCCCCGCCTGGTGCGGGTCGCGATGCGCGCCACCCAACGGCTCGGGCACGACGGCGTCGATGACGCCGAGGCGCTTGAGATCCTTGCTGGTCAGCTTCAGCGCCTCGGCCATGCGCGCCGCCTGGGTGCCGTCCTTGAACAGGATGCTGCTGCACGCTTCTGGGCTGATCACGCTGTACCACGCATACTGGCTCATCGCCACGCGGTCCGCCACCGCAATGCCCAGCGCTCCCCCGCTGCCCCCTTCCCCGATGATCACGCTCACGATCGGCGTCTTCAGGCGGGCCATCTCCATGAGGTTGACGGCGATGCTCTCGGCCTGCCCGCGCTCCTCGGCGCCGATGCCCGGGTAGGCGCCGGGCGTGTCGACGAGGGTGACGATCGGGAGCCTGTACTTCTCCGCCAGCTTCATGGCGCGCAGCGCCTTGCGGTACCCCTCCGGGTTGGCAAGGCCGAACATGCAGCGGATCTTCTCTTTCGTGTCCCGCCCCTTGTGATGCCCGACGAGCATCACCTTGTGGCCGCCGATCTTCGCCAGGCCGCAGCGGATGGCGTAGTCGTCCCCGTAACGGCGGTCGCCGTGGATCTCGCGGAACTCGCGGAAGATCTGCTCGACGTAGTCGAGGAAGAGAGGTCGCTGCGGGTGGCGTGCGACCTGCACCGTCTCCCACGCCGAGAGCCCGTCGTAGGTCTTGCGGAGAAGGCGGGTGTAGTTTTCGCGCAACTGGCGAAGCTCTGCCGTGTAGTCGACCTGCTTGCCCGATTGCATGCGCTCGAGATCGGCGATCTGCTGCTCAAACTGGGCGAGCGGCCGCTCGAACGGGAGTATGTGGCGCGAGCCGTTGTCGCGCAGCAGCGCAGGCTCCTGGGGCGGGCCGGCATCACCGTCCGGGGCGGCTGGAAGGTCGGCCTGACCATTCGATTGTGCCGGATCGAGCGCATCGCCGGCCTCCGCTGCCTGGGGCTCGGTCGATTCATTCCGAGCGGCGTCGTTACGGCCGTGCAGCGTCAGCGACTTGCTCATGGACAACCCTCAACAGGCGCGGGCCCTGGACGGATAGGCAAGATAACGCAAACCCGGGTGCAGGTCGGCGGGATCTCGTCGCGGCGGACGGGCCCGGTTCAGCGGCATGCACCCGAGGTTCGGCCCGCGGGGCAGGGGCGACAGACGCGTACGATAGACTCGCAGGGCCATTCCATCAAGCCACGGCGCCCCGGCGACGCCCACGCAGGCGTCCAAACGGGTGCCATAACGCCAGCGAATCCCGCGCCCGATCCATCGATCAGATGACCTCGAGCCAATCATCCCAGCCACCACGACAGAACGTCGAGCAGAAGTTCCGCTGCGACGATCTGCTCACCGCCCACGCCGCCGCCGTGAACGCCGGCGCCCGGCCGGCGGCCGTCCTGCTCCAGCGGGACGTCTACTTTGCCGTGCCGCACGGCCGGCTGAAGCTTCGGACGATTCTCTCCGAGTCGGCCCGGCGGAGCGAACTGATCGCCTACGAGCGTCCGGATGCCTCGACGGAGCGGGTGAGCACCTACCGCGCTGTTCCGGTCGAGGAGGCCGAAGCGTTGGAGGCGGCGCTGGCGAGCGCGCTGGGGGTGCGGGCGGTCGTGAACAAGCGCCGGACGCTGCTTATGGACGGTGCCGTGCGCCTGCACCTTGACGAGGTGGAGGAGCTTGGGGACTTCATCGAGATCGAAGCGGTGCTGGGGAGCGACCTGAATGAAGACGAGGCGCGCAGGCGACTGGCGCATTGGCGTGGCGTCTTCCAGGTGGTGGACGACGTGCCGGAGTCATACGTCGATCTCATCGAGCGCGCCTGACTGGCTTCCCCGCCCCGCCGCTACACTGGCGCCATGAGCGAGTCGGAGCGTCCGGTGGTGCTCGTGACCGAAGGCTCGGCGGCGGCGCCGCTGGCCTGGCTGCGCGAGCGCGCCGAGGTGATCGAGGCAGGTCCAAACGAAGCGGCCTTTGCGCCGGCGCTGGAACGCGCGGACGCGATGGTCGTGCGCACCTACACGCGCGTGGACGCGGCGTTGCTCGCAAGCGCCCCGCGGCTGAAGGTGGTGGGACGGGGCGGCGTGGGGTTGGAGAGCATCGACGTGACCGCCTGCCGGGAGCGAGGCGTGCAGGTGGTCTACACGCCGGACGCGAACACCCAGGCGGTTGTGGAGCTGGTGATCGGCCTGATGGTGAGGCTGGTGCGTCCCTGGTGGGAGAACGCGCTGGAGCCCTTCACGCCGGAGCACTTCAAGCAGATGCGCCACAGCGCCGGGGAGCAGCTCTGCGACCTCCGGCTTGGCATCCTCGGCATGGGGCGCGTCGGCCGGCGGCTGGCGCGGGCGGCGCACGGGGCATTCGGCATGGAGGTGATCTACCACGACCTGGCGGACGTCGCGTCGCAGGTGGACTCGCCGGCTCGGCCGGTGTCGTTCGATGAGCTGCTGGAAGGCTGCGACATCCTCAGCGCCCACGTCGACGCAAGGCCCGGTAACAGGCACCTCCTGGACGCTCGCACCCTCGGGCAGGGCGGGTTCCGCTGGCTGATCAACACCAGCCGCGGCTTCATCCTCGACGCCGCGGCCCTGGATCCGCTGCTCCGCGGCGGCAGGCTCGTGGGGGTGGCGCTGGACGTCTACGACCCGGAGCCCCCACCGGCGGACAGCGTGTATGCGCACCTGCTGCGCGATCACCGCGATCGCGTCCACATGACGCCGCACATGGCCTCGCGCACGCACCGCGCGCTGGAGAACATGAGCTGGGTCGTGCGCGACGTGATGCGCGTGCTGGAGGGGGAGGCGCCCGAGTGGCCGGCGCCGTGAGGAGGCTCAGGCGGCGCGAGAGCTTCCGTAGGAGAGGCTGAAGAGCTTCACGCGGTTGCGCCCGCTCTGCTTGGCGTGGTAGAGCGCCCGGTCGGCAGCACGGACAAGCAGTTCCGGCTGGTCCATCAGGCTCTGCGGCTCGTAGGCGACGACGCCGAAGCTGGCGGTGACCACCACCTTCGCCCCGCCGACGTCGATCGGATGCCCGGCGAGCGTGCGCCGCAGGTGCTCCGCAAGCGCGCCGGCGGAGGCGCGGTTGACGTTCGGGAGCACCAGCGCCAGCTCCTCTCCGCCGTACCGGGCGGCCAGGTCCTCGTTGGTGACGGCGCTGCGCAGGAGCAGGCCGACGTGGCGCAGCACCGCGTCGCCGGCCGGATGACCGTGCGTGTCGTTGAGCTGCTTGAAGCTGTCCAGGTCGATCATGACCAGCGCCAACGGCCGCTCCGCCTCGGCGGCGTTTGCCAGCTCCTCGGCCAGGAATCGGTCGAACTCGGCGCGGTTGGCGAGGCCGGTGAGGGAGTCGGTCGTGGCGCGTTCGCGCAGGGCCTGCATGGCACGCTCGCGCGCCTGGAAGGCCAGCTCGAGCTGGTGGGCCTTCTTCTGCATCGAGTCCGCCTCGTGGCGCGTCGCCAAAGTCAGCTCGACCAGCGCCTCGTTCGCGTCGCGCAGGATCTTCTCGTAGCGGATCTCCGGCCCGATATTGAACTCGAACGCGGCGGCCGCTTCGCTGGTGGACTGGCCGATCGTCGAGAGCAGCGAGTCGGCCCATCCCTCCGTGGCTTCC
Organism: Planctomycetota bacterium; assembly: GCA_023417885.1. Taxonomy (GTDB): domain Bacteria; phylum Planctomycetota; class Phycisphaerae; order Tepidisphaerales; family Tepidisphaeraceae; genus JAEZED01. Next base: position 10,181 of record JAEZED010000083.1, on the reverse strand, counting down.
CCCTGGAGCTCGACGAGGTACTGCCGGACGTCGCTGATCGCCGGCGCCGGTTCCGGGTCGACGAAGACATCGGCGCAGCGCTCGGCGACGAAGATGAGCCGGGCCAGCCGCGACGTCTGCTCGTCGGGCGCCTTGTACGGCTCGACATGCCAGGCGATCGGCCCCGCCAACTCTGCGGGCAGCTTCCATTTCTGCGCCATGAACCCCCCGACCTCGCCGTGGTGCGTGCCGAAGGCGTCCATCTCCATCGACGCCTGGTCGACGTGGCTCGGCACCTTGCGGCAGACGTCTCCGTAACGCCGGCCCAGCGTGGCGTCCATCACCAGCATGCCGATGCCTGAAAGCAGGCCGCCGACGAAGAGCTCGTCCGCCTCCGAGATGCGCGTCGCCCGCGCGAGATTGCGCGCGGCGCAGGCGGTGTGGAAGCTGTGCCGCCAGTAGCGGCGGTGGTCGAACCCGGCGGCGGCGCAGTCACGCAGCGTCTCGACGAGCGAGAAGCCCAGCACGAGGGTCTTGACCGAGTGCATGCCGAGGGTCACCAGCGCCTGGTTGACGGTGGCGATCTTCTGGCTGCGCCCGTAATAGCTGGAGTTCACCGTCCTGAGCAGGCGGGCGACGAGGGCGGGGTCCTTTTCGATGACCTCCGCGAGCCGCCGCATCTCGATGTCGGGCGACTTGATCAAGTTCAGCACGTCGACCGCGACCGTGGGAAGGCTCGGCAGGCACGGACAGGCTTCGATTTTTGCCAGCAGTGCGTCGTTCATGGCCCCTGCTTCGCGCCCGGCAGGCGGCCCCAGCCACCTACCCGGATCGCAATGTCAGGTGCAGCGCACACACAACTGCACGTATCGCCGTCGCCGCAACCTCGCGGTTGTGGCTCGGTCCTCCCTTCATCGGCCATCAACGCCACCCGCCTTCCCCCACGAAGGGGAAGCGCAGGATTATCTGGACCCTGGCATTTCCTCCGCGAGCGCAGCCCGCACCGCCTCGGCGACCTCCTCCGGCGAGAGCCCGACCACCACCTTCTGCACCACGCCATCGCGCCCGATGACCGCCGTGAACGGGATGCCCGTCACGCCCCACCGCCGTGCCGTTGAGCCGTCGCGGTCGCGCAGCACGCGGATCGCCTCCCCCTCCAGGCCGTGCTCGGTGACGAAGCCCTGGATCGTCGCATCGTTCTCCTGGAGATTGACCGCCAGCACCACCAGGCCCTCTCCCCCGAGCTCCTCCGCGAGAGACTTCACATGGGGCATCGAATGGATGCACGGACCGCACCAGCTCGCCCAGAAGTCCACGAGCACCACCTTCCCCGCCAGACCCTGGAGGGAGACGACCTTGCCTGCCAGGTCCGGAAGCGACAGCTCGGGTGCCGGCGCCCCTTCCAGGCTGCCCGCGCCCGGCAACTGTGCCACCTCGACCTCCTGCGCCGTGTCCGGCAGTGCGAAGGCCAGGGCCTCCTCGGGCACGGCGGCGCCGGTGTCGATCGTCGTGTAGTTGATGGTGCGTCGCGCGGCAGCGACCTGCGGGACACCCGCCTCCTCGAACAGGACGCGCTCGTCCACCTCGACTGATCGGAGCAGATGCGTCTGCGGATCGAAGCGCAGCACCCAGCGTGTGCCGTCCGGTCGGCCGACCCCCAGCGAACTCTCGTCATCGCCCGGCGTCAGGGCGCCCCAGAGACGCAAGGCCGTGCCGGCGTCGTCCTCCAGCGCCAGGAGCAGGGAGGGATTGTGATCCAGCAGCGCCTCGCGCGCCGCTGGCCCGATGTCGTCGCCGCGCTCCGCCGTGCCGGCCTTGTCGCGCTCGTGGCGGTAGTAGCGGAGGGAGCCGGGGAAGTAGACGATCGTCGCCTCGTCGTTCGCGGAGATGACCAGCTCGCCCGGCACCTCGTGCCTGAAGCGCCCCTGCGACCCGAGCGCGGCGGAGTAAGCGGTTTCGTGCCGCTCGGCGCGGCCGGCGACGTCGTACTCCGCGGTGACGGTCGCCTCGAGGCGCAGTCCGTTGAGCTGCGCGTAGGCCTCGGCGACGTTGCTGAGCAGCGTCGTCACCTGCTCCGGCTCCCCGGCCGGAATGGTCGCCGGCTGCGTGGCGGGACGTGTCGCCGGCTGCGTGCTCCGCCCTTGGGCGGGGAGGGCAACGAGCGCGACGAGCAGTGGCAATATCAGGGCGAGCGGGCGTAACCGGGGCATGGCGCTTCTCCGGCGGTCATGGTAGCGTGAGGCCTGCACGCCGCGTCATCCGCCAAAGCGCCTCAGGCGACCGCGTGCTCGTAGTCGTCGCCCGCACGGAAGGTGTTGCCGAGGTAGACCTTCCGAACGGTGTCGTCGGCGATGATCTCCCGGGGCGTCCCCTCCTTGAGCACCTTGCCGGCGTCGATGATCAGGGCCCGGTCGCACACCTCCAGCGTCCGCTCGGCGTCGTGATCGGTGATCAGCACGCTCTTGCCGAACTCGTTCTTGAGCCGGCGGATCTCCGCCTGGATCTCCTCCTTGGCGACCGGATCCACCCCCGCGAACGGCTCGTCCAGCAGGATCAGCTTCGGGCTCGTGACCAGCGCCCGGGCGATCTCCAGCTTGCGCCGCTCCCCGCCGCTGAGCACCTGGGCCAGGCTGTCCTTCACCTTCGTCAGGCCGTACTGCGCCAGCATCTCCTCGGCGCGCCGGTGCCGTTCGGCGCGGGAGATGTTCAGCGTCTCCAGGATGGCCATGAGGTTGTCCCAGACGGAGAGGCGGCGGAAGTCGCTGCGCTCCTGGCTGAGATAGCCGACCCCGAGGCGTGCCCGCTGATACATGGGTCGGCGGGTGACGTCCTGGGCATCGAAGAGCACATTTCCCTCGTCCGGGCGAACCATGCCGAGGATCATCCGGAAGGTGGTCGTCTTTCCCGCCCCGTTGCGGCCGAGCAGGCCCACGATTTGGCGCTGCTGAAGGGTGAAGCTGACGTTGTCGACGACCGTGCGGTCGCCATACTTCTTGGAAAGGTGGGAAACTTCCAGGAGGTTCACATCAGATCCCGGGCAGGTCGCCTCTGGCTGGCCTCGCGAGGCATCGGGTCGATTCGCGGGCCCGAGTGAGGTTATCGGAGCATCGCGTCGGATGCGAAAGTTGCAACCTCAGGCGGCAGATTCTGCCGGAACCCGCCTCCCCGCGGATGTGGATAAGCTGTTGAGCGCGACGGTCGATCGCCGCGCCGTTGTCCGCGAACTTTCCGCGCCCGACGAAATGGCAGCGACGCAGGCGGGACGCTGTGACGCGGAACGCTCGACCCCGATCCCAAGTAAGCCGACCTGTATCAAAGGGTTAATGTGTCGAGATAGGCCCTGGCGCTTCAGCAGTGGGTCTGGCACGCCCTCAGGCGACAGAATCGACGGCCGCACGTCGTGTTGACGCAGGCTCGCCTGCGAGCCGCGGGCGTTGTGGAGAACTCCGGCACGGCACGCCCGAGGCGAATCCGGCCGCATTTTCGTTTTGTTGGGATCGGGCCGGCTGGTAGCTTGGTTTCCCGGGCCCCTTGGGGAGAGCGCGTGCGATGGTGGTGGTGGTGGTTGGTGGCGGAGTGGTGGTGGGCTGTACGTACGTTCCCGCTTTCGGCGGAGAGATCCCAGCATCGCCGCCCCACCGCCCCGCTCTCGATCGGCCGACGCGTGCTGTCGGCAGGACGCGACCCCCCACCGCGAAGGGAAGGTATCCATGACCAGCGTCAACAGCGCTCCCTCCGGCACCGTCACCGGCGCCACCGCCGGCCTCCCCGTCGAGCGGTCGATTCCGCAAGGCGCCCCGCTACTCGTGGGGCGCGTGAAGTGGTTCAACGATCAGAAGGGGTTCGGCTTTATCTCCGACGACGGCGACCGGGACGTCTTCGTGCACTACGGCGTCATCGAGGGCGAGGGGCACAAGACGCTGGCCGAGGGGGAGACAGTGCGATACGACTGCATTGACGGCGAAAAAGGCCTTCGCGCCACGCGCGTCGTGCGCGACCAGACGGTCACAAGCGCGCCCCGCAAGCCGCGCCCCGGCGGAGACGCCTGAGAAGGAATGCGCCCGCGAATGCTCATGCGAGCTGCGCCGACTCCTCGGTGGCAGTGGTGGGCTGCCGGCGGGCGGCGGCCTCGGCCACGCCACTGGCGGCGCGTACGAAGCCGGTGAACATGGGGCTCGGGCGCATCGGCCGGCTGGTCATCTCCGGGTGTGCCTGCGTGCCGACGAAGAAGGGGTGCACATCGCGCGGCAGCTCGAGGATCTGCATGATCGGCTGCGTCGGGTGCTTGCCGCTGAAGACCAGGCCGTTCTGCGTCAACTGGTCGATGTAGCGGGGATCGACCTCGTAACGGTGCCGGAAGCGCAGGCGAACGTACTTGTTCTGCTTCAGCTCGTCGGCGAAGAGCTCCGAGGCGAAGCTGCCGGGGGTGATCTCCACGTCCTTGCCACCCAGCCGCATGTTCCCGCCGAGGCCCTCGATCTGCTTCTGCTCGGGGAGGATGTCGATGACGGCGTTGCGGCAGCCGGGGTCGAACTCCGTGGAATTGGCGTCCTCGATGCCGCAGACGCTCCGGGCATACTCGATGACCGCCATCTGGAAGCCGAAGCAGATGCCCAGGTACGGCACCTTGTTCTCGCGGGCGTACTGGATGCAGGCGATCTTCCCCTCCGCCCCGCGGGCCCCGAAGCCGCCCGGGACGATGATGCCGTGAACCTCGTGGAGCCGGCTGGCGACGTTCTCCGGCGTGATGTTCGTCGTGTCGATCCAGCGGAGGTTGATGTCGTTCCCCGTGGCGACCCCGGCATGCTCGACCGCCTTCAGGATACTCGCGTAGGCGTCGCGGAGGGCGGTGTACTTGCCCGTGACGGCGATGGTGACGTGCCGCTGCTTGGGCGAGCTGATGTTGTCCACGAAGCGGCGCCAACGGTCGCGGGCGTGATCCTCGTGCACCTGGTCGGCCCGGTCGTGCAGGTCGAGCAGGGTCATGACCTCGCGGTCCATGCCCGCCCCGCGCAGCGCCTCGGGGACGAGGTAGATGCTCTCCAGGTCGTGCATCGAGAAGACGCGCCGCATCGGCACGTTCGTGTACATCGAAAGCTTCTGACGCACCTTCTCACCCACCGGATCCGTCGCGCGGCAGGCCACGATGTGCGGCTGAACGCCGACCTCCATCAGCCGCTTGATTCCGAGCTGCGCCGCCTTGCTCTTCTGCTCTCCGAGCGTCCGCGGGTTGATGATGTACGTCAGTGCCACGAAGCAGACGCTGTTCTCCCCCTCCTCGTAAGCAAGCTGGCGGCACGCCTCGAGGTAGAAGCTGTTCTCGTAGTCGCCGACCGTTCCGCCGATCTCCACGAACACCACGTCCGCCTGCGCCTTGGCGGCGAGCTCGCGCAGCTTCAGCTTCACCTCGCCCACGACGTGGGGGATGACCTGGACGTCGCGCCCGAGATAGCCCCCCGACCGCTCCTTCTTGAGCACGGCCGAGAGGATCTGCCCGTTGGTGGTGAAGTTGGGGGCGCCCAGGTTCTGGTCGAGCAGGCGCTCGTAGGTGCCGAGGTCCATGTCCGTTTCCATGCCGTCGTCGAGGACGAAGACCTCGCCGTGGCGGAACGGGTTGAGCGTGCCGGAGTCGATGTTGAGGTAGCCCTCGCACTTGATCGGCGCGACCTTCAGCCCCTTGTCCTGGAGGAGCTTGGCGAGGCTGGAGGCGAAGATCCCCTTGCCCAGCCCGCTCATCACCGTGCCGACGACGACGACGTACTTGTGCCGCCCCGTCTGGTAGCCCGTGGGCATCGGCGTGTAGAACTCGGTTTCGTCCCGGCTGTGTCCGGTCGCGGCAAGAAGGTCTTCGGGGCTCATGGGAGGAGGGGGCGAGGCGTCTTTTCGTTACGTCCAACTTACGTCACGGAAGGCATGCCGGTTTCCGCCGCAAAGCCGCTCGGGCTCGGCGGGGCGCCTCGTGCCTTCTCTCGTTTCACGAACTCCGCGTATTGCTGCGGGGTGTCTACGCCGTGGCTGCGGCGATCCACAACAGCCACCAGGATCGTATGACCGTACTCGAGAACGCGTAGCTGTTCCAGCTTTTCGGTCGTTTCCAACGGCGTCGGGCCGTATCCGGCAAGCTTCAGCAGGAAGTTCCGGCGGTAGCCGTAGACCCCCATGTGGAGCAGGCACCGGCCCGGCCTGCCCGCGTCCCGGTCATATGGAATGGGGCTCCGGCTGAAGTAGAGGGCCCGGCCGTCGGGCGCGACCACGACCTTCACGAGGTTCGGATCCGCCGGATCGGCGTCCGGTGGAAAAGGTGTCGCGAGCGTCGCCATCTCCGCCGCCGGGCGATCCCGAAGCAGCCGGACGAGGGCATCGACCGACGCCGGCTCGATCTCTGGCTCGTCCCCCTGCACGTTCACGACGATGTCTGCCGACATCGCCACCGCCACCTCGGCGACACGATCCGTTCCGCTGGGATGATCCGGCGAGGTGAGGATCACCTTCGTGCCAAACGGCACGAGGGCGTCGGCGATGCGCTGATCGTCCGCCGCGACCAGCACCTCCGACACGAGCCGGCACTGGCGAACGCGATCGACGACATGCTGCACGAGCGGCCGGCCGGTCTCGGCGGCGAGCATCTTGCCGGGGAACCGCGTGCTGGCGAAGCGGGCGGGGATGATGGCGACAGCCTTGTCGCCGGCTGGCGCGGGCGAGCCGGCAGCGCCTCCCGAGGGGTCGGGAGACGGGTCACTCGTCGCTGCGCTGGCCTGCACGGGGCGAGGCTAAGGGGGCGGGGTGCAGGTGTCAAAGGGCCTTCGGGGGCGCGCCAGCGACACCCTTTTCTGCACCTGGTTGTCACTTGGTTTCGCTTCGTCTGCCCCCGACTTTCGGCTTTACCGCAGGCGCTACAGGAGCGCTTCAGACCGCCTCAAAGCGCCTGCCCCGAGGGTCGGCCACGGCAACCACGCACGCGCTCAGGCGGCCGGGGCGCGCCGACGAGAGGCACCACGCGAGGCTGCGCAACGTCGCGCCCGTCGTCATCACGTCATCGACAAGCACGATCCGCTTGCCGTTGACCGCCGACGGATCCAGGAGGACGAAGGCGTCGCGCAGGTTCGCCTGGCGCGCCGTCACGCTGTTCAGCGCCGTCTGGGCCAGCGTCGACTTCGCCCGCACCACCGGATCGACGATCGGTATCCCGAACCGCTTCGCCAGCACCCGCGCGATCAACGCCGACTGGTTGTAGCCGCGGTACGTCTGCCGGATCGCGTGCAGCGGCACCGGCAGGATCGCGTCCGCCTCCGCCATGACCCGGATGGTCGAGGGATCGTCGGCAAGCCGCCGGCCGAGCCAGTCGGCCAGCTCCCAACGGCCGCGATACTTGATCAGGTGAATCAACTCGCGCAGCGGGCTGGCCATCAGCCCCAGGCGCGCGACCTGCTTGACCCGCCCCACGCCGCGCCCGTCGCACCAGGGGCAGGGCCCGGCGGGCGCTTCCCCCTCGCCGACCGGACGGCCGCAGTGCGGACAGGGCGCCTCGTGCCCGGCATGCTCCAGGTCGAGCAGGCACCGCTCGCACAGCGGAGAGCGGCTCGGGGCATCGCACTCGCAGACGGCGCAGATGGGTGGATAGAGCAGGTCCACCGCCTCCCCCGCCAACCGCCCCAGCGCCCGCGCTCCCCTTCGCAGGGAGTCGAGCCGGCCCGGGCTTCGCGGTTGGGCGGTCATCGCTGCGAGAAGCATACCGGATGTGCTGTGCGGAGACTGGGTACGACGCGTGACATCGGGGTCGGTTCCGATATCGTCGTGGCGGCCGGCGGAGGCCGGCGGCAGGCGACATGGGCTCCACGCTGTTCCGCTACATCTTCCGCGACCTGCTGAAGGTCTTCCTCCTCTCGATCCTCGTGATCGCCGGGATCATGAGCTTCGCGGGGCTGCTGCGCCCCCTCGCGGAGCGCGGGCTCGACGGCGGGCAGGTGCTCCGGATGCTCATCTGGCTCCTGCCCGCCATGGCGACCTATTCCCTGCCGGTCGCGGCCCTCTTCGCCACGACCTTCGTCTACGGCCGGCTGGCGGCGGACAACGAGACGGTCGCGATGCGGGCCGCCGGCATACCAACCGGCCTGCTGGGGCTGTCGTTCCCGGCGCTGGTGCTGGGCGTCGGGACGTGCGCGGTGAGCCTCGTGCTCCTCTGCTTCATTGTCCCGGCGGCCAATCTCCAGGTGGAGCGCGTGGTCTACTCCAACCTCGCCCGGCTCTCGGCGAACGAGATCAACCGCACCCGGCGCCTGAGCTTCGGCGGCGCGGGGGGACACCTGACGCTCACCGCCGACAGCGCCGCCGTGCTCGACGCGTCGGAGCTTCCGCCGGAGGCGAAGGTCTCCCCCGACACGCAGATCGTGCAACTCCAGAACGTCTACGTGATGCGCTACGAGAATCACGGCAAGCCGGGGACACGCTACGAGGTGCCGTCGGAGATATTCAGCGCCCGCCGCGCCACCGCCTTCATCGACCCGCCCGGATACCTCGAGGAAGGACGCTTCTTCGAGACGGCACTGCGCGACGACCGCTTCCTGCTGACGGTCGTGCTGGAGAACGGCGTGAAGTTCCCCCGCCGCTTCGAAGGCAGCGCCGAAGCGCCCCTGGTGGCGGCGGTGAAGGCGAGCCAGGTCGGGCCCCTGCCCCTCTCCTCGCCCGTGCGCGAGAACACCAAGTTCCTCGACATCCGCGAGCTTCGGCGTCTCTACGAAAACCCTCAGCTCAGCCGCGACGTCGGCTCCCACCTGCGCCAGCTCGCCGAGCGCGAGCAGCGCATGCGGTTCCTCACGGAACTCACCGGCCGCGCCGCCGCGGGCGGCGTGCTGCTGAACGCGCCGGAAGGAAGCTTCGCCTTCTCCACGCACGCATCGGCAGCCGCAGCGACCGAGCAGCGCGTGGAGCTGAGCGCGGGAGAGGCGGGGCTGATCGAGCTGATCCAGACGCGCGGCGGCGAGACGCTCACCGTCTCCGCGCCGCGCGCCGTGGTGACGGCCCAGCCCCTTCGGCTGGAGGAAGGGCCCCGGATGCTGGTGATCTTCAGCTTCGAGGACGCCACGGTGACGATCGACCCGGCGGACGGGGAGCCGGTGACGACGGAAGGACGCCCCTTCGAGCGCCGGGCGCTGGTGGAGATGCCGCCGGAGCTGGCGGCGCTGACCGACAGCGGGCGCGAGCTGCTGGAGGAGACGACGCTGGAGGGCGGCGACATCGACTACGTGGAGGCGCGGCTGCGCCGGCAGACGAACGCGGTCTACGCCGAGATCCACGCGCGGGTGAGCTTCGCGATCAGCTGCCTGATCCTCCCGGTGGTGGGCGGCGTGCTGGGGATGCTCTTCCGCAGCGGCAATTTCCTGACGGCGTTCGCGGTGAGCGTCGTACCGGCGATGCTGTCGATCGTGCTGATCGTCGTCGGTCAGACGGTTGCGGAGAACCTGCCCGAGAAGCTCGGCCCCGATCGGTGGAGCCAGACGCTGGCGGTGAGCCTGCCGCTGATCTGGCTGGGCAACACCCTGGTCGCGGCGGCGGCGGTGTGGCTGCTCATGCGATTGAGGAGGGCGTGATGAAGATCCTCGACCGCTATGTCCTGGTCACGTTCCTCAAGAACTACCTCATCAGCCTGCTGGTGCTGGTCGGGTTCTACGTGGTCATGGATATGGTCTTCAACTTCGACGAGTTCGTCGAGCACACCACCAGCACCTCGGTGTGGGCCGTCGCCGTCGGGATCGCCAAGTACTACTTTTTCCAGGCCTTCTTCGTCTATGCGCAGCTCGCCGGCATCATCCCCGTCCTCGCCGCCGCGTTCACGCTCATGCGCATGAGCCGGTTCAACGAGCTGACTGCCCTGCTCGCCGCCGGCGTGCCGCTGCTGCGCGTCGCTGCGCCGATCATCCTGGCCGCCGTCGCGCTCAATCTCCTGATCCAGCCGATCAACCAGGAGCTGATCGTCCCCTCCATGGCCGCCGAGATCACGCGCGACCATGACGAGGTCTTCGACGAGGCCGCCGGCTCCTTCGCCCTGCGCGCCATGCCGGACGGCGAGGGGGGCATCTTCGACGCCGCCCGCTTCCACCCCGCCACGCGCGAAGAACCGGCCTGGGTCGAGTCGCTTACCGTCGTCCAGCGCAGCGCCGACGGCAGCCTCGACCGGCTCATCGTCGCCGGGCGCGGCGACTGGG
>JAEZED010000049.1 GCA_023417885.1 Planctomycetota bacterium | reverse complement strand
GTCGTGATCAGCTCATCCTCACGCCCGTGCACGTTCACCGGGTGCTCCGGCGGCGGCTCCATGACCGGCAGCCCCTCGTCGTCCGCCTCGTCCTCGGCCTGCGGGAGGTCGAGATCGTCGGCGAGAGCGGCCTGCTCGTCCGGCGTGAGGTCGGCGGCGAACGGGTCGGCCTCCTCCTCACGACGCGGCTTGCGCTTGCGGCGCGGCGTATCGGCGGCCAGCATCTGGTCGATGGCCTCGTTGGCCAGCGAGGCGAGCAGGTCGTCCGTGGCCTCGGGATCCTCACGGATCATCTCCAGCGAGCGGCGCGGAGCCAGCCCGTCGCCGAAGGTCTCGGCCGCTTCGTCCGAGGCGCGATCCAGCGCGGGGTCGTCGGCAATTGCGACGGCCTGGGGCTCGGCGGGCGGCGACGGCTCCGGCCGGCGTTTGGATTTTCGGTTTGCTGGCTGCGGCACGACGCCTCCGTGGTCCGGTGTCGCGGTCGGGGGCCCCGGGAGTGGCCTTGGGCGCTTCATGCGAGCCCGGGGGGTCGATAATCCCGCGAGCCGGCAACTGAAACGCCGCGGCACCGCCGAGGGTGCATCGGCCCGATCGGCCTGCCGCTTGACGTCGCTACCGGCAGAACGAGCCTGGGCGGCCCGGCGCGATCCTTGCGCCGGGGCCGGCGGGCATGCGATAATGCCGCCGACCGGCCGCCATGATACCTGACGCAGAGAAAAGTTCACGCTCCGGACACGCCGCATCCGCCGGCCGGGCTCACTTTTCCTCTCTCGCCGGCAAGGCGGCGGGGGATCTGCTGGTGCTGCCCGCCGACCAGGCGCGGCACCTCGTCCGCTCCCGGCGGCTCGCGCCCGGGGCTGAGGTGGAGGCGTTCGACGATGCTGGCCGCAGCGCCCGCGCCCTCCTCGAGCAGGCCGGCGCCGAGTGGGGGTTGCGCCTGGAATCCGCCCCGGCGGGGCCGGCTGCGGGGGCCGGGCTGACGGTGTACAGCGCCGTTCCAAAAGGGGCCCGGGCCGACTGGATGGTGGAGAAACTCTCGGAGCTGGGCGTTGCGCGCTTCGTTCCGCTGCTGACCGAGCGGAGCGTCGTCGAGCCGGGCGCGGGCAAGCTGGAGCGCTTCGCCCGCGTCGCGCGCGAGTCGGCGAAGCAGAGCCGGCGAAGCGGCACGCTGCGGATCGATTCGCCCACGACGCTCGGGGAGGCGTTGGCAATGGTGGCGGAGGAAGACGCCCCCGCTGCCGTGCTGGCGACGGAAGTCACCGGGCGCCCGCTCGCGGAACTGGATGTGCGCGCGCTGCTCGTGGGCCCAGAAGGGGGATGGACGCCGGCGGAGCTGGAAGCGATCACCGGCGCCGGCGTCGCGCCCGCGACGCTGACGGGGACGATCCTGCGCGTGGAGACGGCGGCCGTCTGCGCCGCGGCGATCGTGCTGGTACGAAACGGTTCGGGCGTCGTGTCCCGAGGCGGGTAGGATGGGGCGATGAGCGATCCCTACTCGCCTTACGAGCCCCCATCGGGCTATCCGCCGGTCGCGCCGAACTACGCGCCGCAGGGGCCGTATCCGCCGCAGCCGGCAGCGCCGGGGATGCCCGGGGTTGTGCGCGCCGCGGCCATCATGCTCGGCGTCCTGGGCGGGCTCATCCTGCTCTTCAGCGGGCTGATTGCCGTGGCGGCGCTGGTGATTCCGCCGGAGCAGTTCCAGCAGGACGCGGCGTTGGGAGAGCTTCCGCCGGACATGGACATCGCGACGTTCATGAAGGTGCTGGCCGGCTGCTTCGGCATCTGCGGCGGGCTGCTGGGGATCATCTTCCTCGTGCTGACGCCGTTCGTGTGGAAGGGGAACCGGGGCGGGATCATCACGGCGATCGTGTTCGCGGGGCTGGTCGTGGCACTGATGGTGCTGAACATCATCACGTCGCTGATCACGGCCGGCGGCGGGGCGATCGCGGCGGTGGTGATGAACGGCCTTGTCGGCGCGATCTTCGGGGTGCTTGTGTTCCTGCTGATCCGCTCGCTCTCGGCGCTGCGGGAGCGGGAGTACCACGCCTACGCATCGCAGCAGGCGGCGTGGCAGGGGTACTACGGACAGCCGGAGCAACAGCAACAGCCCCCGCAGCAGCAGGGGTGGGGCCATGACGATCCGAACCAGCCGCCGCAGCCGTGAAGGCGGCGCGTCTCGTCGCCGGTTGATCCAGACAGGCGGGCGCGCCCTCGCGCCTCGAGTTACTCCTGGCCACCGCGGAGGAAGTGGAGCTTGCCGCTTTCGGCGAGCACTGCGAGCCCGCCGTCGAGCACCTGCCATGCCGAAACGGCGCTCTCGAGGCCCCAGGCGCCGGGCGTGAGCTCCGTCTCGTGCCGCTGGTAGCCGCTCTCGCGCCCGTCATCGAGGCGTTCGCGGCTGAAGGAGGTGACGCGCACCGTGCGGTCCGACACCGGTCGCGCCGGCGTCGCCTGCGGCTGATCGAAGAGAAGCAAGTCCTCCCGGGCGACGGCGACGGCGAGGTTGATCGCAGGATCGAGCTTGCGCATCTCGGGCGCGTTGAGTCGCCACCACTGGCGCCCGGGCAGCTCCAGGTCGTAGGCGCTCAGGCCGCGATCGGCGGTCAGGTAGACGCACGACCCTGCCGTCCAGAGGCGCTCGCCGGGCAGTCCGGGGCCGGTGGGGGCCCGCCCGCCGCGCGCGGCGCGCTGCTGGAGCAGGCGCTGCTGGCGATTGCGGGGCGCCTGCCGCTCCGGCTCCAGCTCGCTGGCGGCGCTCTCGGCGGCGGTGAGGAACAGCTCGATGCGAGATTCGGAGGCCGGGTCGTCGAAGCGCACCGGCTCGCCCTCGGCGAGATCGATGACCAGCGCGTCGCGCCGGTCGGAGCGGGTGGGGTCGGCCAGGACCAGTAGGCGCCCGCCCACGACGGCCATGCGCCCCTCGCCACCCTCGGCGACGCCGAACGCCGCATCGTGCTCGCCGATCGTCTCGGAGCGGATGGCGAAGCGCGTCTGCTGCGGATCGCGCTCCAGGTCGGCGGCGGCGACCTGCCGGCGCGTGACGAAGACCAGTTCGTTCTCCGGCGTGACGAGGAAGCTCATGAGTGGCTCGACGCCCTCGGTCTCGAAGCTGCGGCGCGTCGCCAGACTCCCGTCGTCCAGCGACAGCACGCTCAGCACGTCGCGCGAGGCCTCGGTCTGCACGGCGACGTAATCGGCGTCCCCGCGCGCGGCGACGATGCGGCCTTCCGGCAGCGAGGCGCGCCACGACACCTCGCCGCTCTCGACGACGACGCCGCTGACCGCATTCACGCGCCCGCCCAGGACGATCGCCACCGTTCCGACGCCGGGCACGACCTCGGCAATGAGCGCCTGGGTCTGGTTGATGTCGGCGGCGGCCTGGAAGGCGGCGAGGCGGGCCAGTTCCTGCGCTTCGGCGCGCTGCTCGATGGCGCGCTGCTGCTGCATGCGGCGCCATTGCCGGCGCCCGCGTCCCATCTCCAGGGCCAGCTCGTCATACTCGGCGGCCTCGTTCTCCGCTGGGGCGAGATTTCCCGGCTCGGGTTGCCAGCCGGCGGCGACGATCGCGTGCCCGCCGCGACCGGCGAGGAGGCGGCCCGGCTCCAGGCTCTGCGCGTCGTGATTCCAGCGCTGCTTGCCCGTCTCGGGGTCCAGCAGCGCCACCTGGGCGCCACCCCAGACGAGCAGGCCGTCCGGCAGCCATGCGGCCGACTCGGCGCTGTCGGCTTTCATCGGTGCCGTCCAGACCGGCTCCTGGCTGCCGAAGGCGAAGGCGGCGAGCGTCCCGTCGCTGAGGCGCGCCAGCAACCGGTCGTGCCGCTCGAAGCCGGCAGGCGGGGTGAGCAGGTGCTCGACACCGGCGACGACCACCGTCTCCTCGGCGAAGATGGGCGCACGCGGGTCGTTGGGAAGCGAGGGGTCGGGCAGCTCGGCGGCCTCCGCGGCGAGGGCGGCCTCGGTGAGCTCGAAGGCAGCCTGCTCGACGGTGAGCCCCTGGATCGTCCGCCCGTCCGGCAGGGTGATGGGCAGGGCCTGCGCGTCCGGCGCGACGCGCGCGGCGCGGCGCATGCGCCCGGCGGCGACGCCGAGACGGCCCGGGCGCTTCGCCTCGATCTGAGCCAGCGTGAGCCAGGGCTCGATCGGTTCGTCCACGCGCGCCGCGAGCCGCCGCAGCGCTTCGCTTGCCTCGCGCGACCGATTCTGCTCGCGCAGGAGGCGCGCGGCCTCGGCCAGCGCGTCGGCGGCGGCGCCGCTGTTGGGGTAGATGTCGGCGAGCCGGCGCAGGGCGTCGACGTCGCTGGCGGCCGTGGCGTCGGCAAGCTCGCCGGCGGCGCGCTGCTCGATCTGCTCGTAGACCTGCGGCCCGGCCTCGGCGATGAGTTCGGCCAGGAGCTCGCGCGCCACCTCGCCGGCCTGGCGCGGGCTGAAGGTTTCGCTGGTGGCGGCCGAGGCGTCGCGCCCGTCGGGGACGGCCGGCACCTGTCGCCATTCGGCGTTGCTCAGGATCTCCTGGAGGAGGGCGACGCGGCGCTGCGCGCCGCCTTCGGTTTCCCCGAAGGCCGCCCGCGCGAAGCGCACGCGCACGTGCTGGGCGGGCGTGCCGGCGAAGCGCTCCGCGAGGTCGAAGAAGCGATCGACGGTGGCGGGCGTCGGGCTGCCGGGCGCCAGGACATTGTTGAGCCGGTCGGCGAGCGTCTGGGCGAATCCCAGGGCGCTGGCGAAGACGGCGCCGCGACTCTCGGCAGTGTCGCGACGGGCGGCGGGATCGGAGGCGGCCTGCTCGGCCTGTCGCAGGCGCTGCTCCGTGGCGTCGAACTCTCCCGTGACGAACGCGATCTGCGCCAGCCGCAGCAGGGGCGTCGGGTCGGAGGGGTTCTCGGCGACCTGCGTCTCGAGGCGCTGGCGAATGACGGTGCTGTCGGCGTAGACGTTCAGCCGCGTGGGGCCCGCCACGATGAGCTGGTCCTGGAGCGTGACGATGTTCCCCGGCTCCTCGTTGTCGGCCCACTCGGCGCCGCCGGTGGGATAGGTGGCGACGAAGCGCCCGTCGTTGAGCTGGTAGACGCGGAGGTGCTCGGGCGTCGGCAGCAGAAGCTGCGTCTGCGTGACGGCGGGGCGGCCCAGGACGGTGTCCTCCTGTTCGCGCTGCGCGACGCGCGCGGCCCATTGGGTGGCCTCGCGGGCCGAGGCGCCCTCGGCGACGGCGCGCCAGTCGAGGCAGGTGACGCCCTGTGAGCCGAAGGTGACGAGACGCTGGTCCATCACCGCGAGGAGGGTGCGGTCGCCGTCGAGCTCGGAGATGTCGATGCGCGTCACCTCCTCGCCGTCGGAGGCGCCCCAGACGAAGATGTGCTGCGCGTCAGGGGGCTTGAAGAAGACGCGTCCCCCCTCCACGATCACGGGGCTTGCGTGAAACGGCTGCGACTCGGTCACCGAGCGCCTGCGCATGCGGGCGGCCCCGAGGCGCTGGCGCACGGGGTCGGGCTCGATGCGGGGGTAGAGGTTGAGCCACTCGACCCCGCCGTCGGCGGCGCGAACGGCGGCGAGCGCGCCGGTGTCGCTGGGGACATAGATCAGCCCGTCGGCGTAGGCGAGGATGCTCGTGGGCTCCGGGAGGATGGTGCGTTGCCCGCCCCATCGGGCCGCCGGATCGCCGCGCGAGCTGCTGGCGAGGTAGGTGATCGTGCGCGGGCGGCCGTCCTCGAGGTTCAGCGACACCAGGAAGCACTGCTCGAACTGCCGGATGCGCATCGGGTCGGTCTTGGCCAGCGACCAGACGGTGTCGCCGACGACGAGGGGGGTGCCGACGAACTGCGTCTCGGCGAGGTCGGCCTGGAGCGCCGGGTCGGAGAGGAGCGTGCCGTCGAGCTCCGAGGGCTTGCGCGACCATCTCTCGGCGCCGCTGATGCGGTCGAGACAGACCATGCGCGCATCGCCCACCGACGGCTGCCCCAGCACCAGGTTGATCCGCTCGTCGCGCAGGCCCATGTTCGCCAGCACGTGACGATCGGTCACCACGGGCGTCAGCGCTGCGCCGCGCGGCGTCACGAAGCCTCCGCCGGGCAGCGTGTAGCCGGGCAGTTCCCCGCCCCCGCCCCCCTAGGTGTCGAGCCAGCCGGGCAGCGGCAGGCCGCTGTCGAGGCCGACGGCGAAGAGGTGGACGTTGTCGCTCCAGTAGAGGGCGCCCTCGTAGGCGACGGGGAAGATGCCGGTGAGCTGCCCGTTCTGCCGCGCGTTCTCCAGGTCGCGCCGGACGTTGGCGTTCAACGGCCGGTCGCCGGGACGCGTCTCCGGAATGCGCAAATCCTGCACGTATGGCGCGATCTGGCTCGAAAGCGCGGGGGCCACGCGGGAGCGGTCGTCGCTCCCGGCGAAGGTCGGCCAGCCCAGCGCGACAGCGTCGGATCCGCCCGCGAGCGACGTCTCGAGCACCGCGGCGGCGGCGTCGGCGAGTCGCTGCTCCTGTCCCGCGACGATGCCCGTTGCGTCGGGGAAGTCTTCGGCGATGCGATCCACGTAGCCGGAGGCCTCGTCCCGGCTGCCGAGGAAGTGGGCGGCGACCGCGGCGCGCAGCAGCGCCTCGGGCCGGCGATCGCCGAGGCCCGGGTGCATCTCCAGCAGCTCGCGCGAGAGGCGCCGCGCCGCGGCGAAGTTGCCGTCGGCGAGGTGGCGATCGACGAGGAGCATCGCCGCCTCCAGCCCCGCGTCGGTCACGAAGTAGACCTGCACGATCTCCTGGAGGATCTCCGGATCGGGAGGCGTCGTGTCGCCGGCCCGGTCCAGGAGCGTGCGCGCGGGCGTGCCGAACTTCTGCTCGTAGACCTGGCGACCCTCGGGCGGCCATGCGGCGAGCTTGCGCTGCACCGCGCGGCTCACGCTCGCGTACTGGTAGACGCGCCCGTCGGCGTCGGTCTTGTCGGCGATGAGCCGGTCGCCGTAGCGGGCGATCACGCCCTGGTAAACGTCGGCGGCCTTCGTCCAGTCGCGCAGGCGCTCCATGCGGTCGGCGAGGGCGAACTGATCGACGGCGATGGCGCTGTCGCGCACGAAGACGCCCTGGGCCACGTCCTCCCCGGTCACCACGCCCGGCCCGCCCTCCTGATCCGGCTGCGCCACAGGCGGAAGCACCGGCGGATCCTGATGCGCAGCGCCGCCCCGGGCCGGCAGGTGCAGGGCCCCGACCGACGCGGCAATCGCGACGGCCAGGGTGGTTGCGGCCAGGGGCCGGCTGCGGATGGGAGTGGTCGCCATGAGATGCTCCTGGCTTCTGAACTGTGCCCCCCGCGGCGGGGCTCGGAACTAATCTACCGCCGATGCCGCCTCGGGGGCAGGCGCATCCTGCGCCGCGTCGGCGGGGAAGTAGCGGCCCCAGAGCGGCCTGAGCCGGGCGACCTCCGCCGGATCGATCCGTCCCCTGTCGCTCCAGATCGCCAGCTTCAGTGCATCACGCGCCGGGGCGGCGGCGAGTTCCGCGTTTCTTTCCCGCGCCAGCGTCGCGGCGCGTCGGATCAGCGCCATCGCGCGGCTCGTCGCCTGCTTCAGATTGCCGATGATCTCTTCCAGCAGCGCCGAGGGGCCCGCACCGCCCTCGGGGCGCGGACGCCAGGAATCGTAATCCGTCACGAGGCAGACGGCGGCGTAGGGCAGCTCCGCCTCCCGCGCCAGCTTCGCCTCGGGCATGAGCGTCATGCCGATCAGGTCGCCGCCCCACAGGCGGTGCATGTGGCTCTCGGCTCGCGTGCCGAAGGCCGGCCCTTCCATGCAGACGTAGCACCCGCCGTCGTGGACGCGGCCATCCCGCTCGGGGTCGGGGCCGGCGGCGTCGAGGAGAAGGCGGCGGAGCACGTCGCAGAAGGGATCGGCCATCTCGACGTGCACGGCGGCGTGGTCGTAGAAGGTGCCGGCGCGATGGACGGTCTTGTCGATGACGCTGTCTGGGATGACGAGATCGCGCGGGCGGTACTCTTCGCGGAGGCTGCCGACGGCGCCGCTGGCGATGACGTGCGTCGCGCCCAACTGCTTGAGGGCGAAGATGTTGGCGCGATGGGGCACCTGCGATGGATTCAGCAGGTGCCCGAGCCCGTGCCGCGCCAGGAGGAAGGTGGTGATGCCTTCGATCCGCGTCTCGAGGATCGGCCCGGAGGGGCGCCCGAAGGGGGTTTCGGGTTCGTGGACGCGCGTGGGCTCGTGCGAGAAAGCCTGGCCGACCCCGCTCCCGCCGATGATCGCCAGCACGGGCTCATCCTGCCGCCCCGCGGTCGGGGCCTGTTCATCGCTCATGGGTGATGGTAGGGGATCGCGCCGCGGCTGCCCGGGCTGGAAGCCCTCTTGATTTTGAATAGTCAAAGTGTAGAATCATCCTGTGTCGAAGACGTGGATGATGATCGCCCGGGTTCAGAAGCTCTTTCTTTTCGTGGCCATCATGGCGCTCCCGATCGGTGGGGCCGGGTGCGACGGCACGGGTGGGGATGCACGCCAGCGCCCGGCGGTCGTGGCGACGACGACGATGCTCGGGGACGTTGTCTCGGCGCTGCTTGAAGGGACGGACACGCCGGTGGAGACGCTGATCAAGCCGGGGGTCGATCCGCACACGTACGAGCTCAAGGCCAACGAGGCCAAGCGTCTCCAGGCGGCGGACCTGGTGGTCTACAACGGTTTGGGCCTGGAGGGGACGATGGGGCAGATGCTGCGCGGCCTGCCGGACACGATCGAGGCCGGCGCCCTGGTGCCGGAGGATCGCCGGATCGGCGCCGAGCAGTTCGAGGGGGCGTACGACCCGCACGTCTGGATGGACGTGGGCCTGTGGGCGGAGCATGTCGTGCAGGGCCTGGCGGAGAAGCTGTCGGAGCGGTACCCCGAGCACGCGGACCGGATCGCCCAGAATCACAGCGCTTACCAGCAGGAGCTGGCGCGGCTGGACGACTACGCGCGCACCGCGATCGGGCTGATCCCGGAGGAGAGCCGGGTGCTGGTGACGGCGCACGATGCGTTCAACTACTTTTCGCGCGCTTACGGGATCGAGGTGCGCGGTGTGCAGGGGATCAGCACGGCGTCGCAGGCGGGCATTCGGGACATCGAGGAGCTGACGCGCTTCATCGTCGAACGGCGCCTGCCGGCGGTGTTCGTGGAGACGAGCGTGAACCAGAAGCCGGTGGAGAAGCTGGTCGCCGGCGCCGCGGCGGCGGGGCACGAGGTGCGGCTGGCGGAGGCGATCTTCAGCGACTCGACCGGCCCGGCGGGGGCATTCGAGGGGACGTACCTCGGGATGATCGACCACAACGTGACGGTCATCGGGCGTGCGCTGGGCGCCCCGGGCGTGGACGCGCACGGCGTGTTCGGCCGCCTGACGCTGGGACACGATCATGAGGGGGAGGAGGAGTAGGAGTAGGAGTTAGGAGTCAGGAGTTGGGAAGTTGGGAGTTGGGGGATGGGGCCTTTGAAGGAAGGTGGGTCGGATATTGCTTCGCGATGTTGAGTCATCTTCTGCGGGATTGCGGGTGCCGCCGGATCCGCATCGGACGGCGTCGCCGGCGCTGGCGGGTCATGAGCACTCGCCGGACGCGCCGCTGTCGATCCATGACATGACGGTCGCCTACCAGCGCAAGCCGGTGCTCTGGGACGTGGACCTGGATGTGCCGGAGGGGAAGCTGGTGGGCATCGTCGGGCCCAACGGCGCGGGGAAGAGCACGCTGATCAAGGCCTGCCTGGACCTGGTGCCGCGCACGAGCGGGCGCGTGATCGTCTACGGCCGGCCGTATCGCCGGCAGCGCAAGCTCGTGGGCTACGTCCCGCAGCGCGAGAGCGTGGACTGGGACTTCCCGGTGAGCGCGCTGGACGTTGTGGCGATGGGAACGTACGGCCGGCTTGGCTGGCTGAAGCCGGTGGGGCGGAAGCAGCGCGAGGAGTCGCTGGCGGCCCTGGAGCGGGTGGGGATGGCGGACTACGCGCGGCGGCAGATCAGCCGGCTGTCGGGTGGGCAGCAGCAGCGGGTTTTCCTGGCGCGAGCGCTGGTGCAGGACGCGAAGCTCTACTTTATGGACGAGCCGTTCGCTGGCGTGGACGCGGCGACGGAGGCGACGATCGTGCAGACGCTGCGCGACATGCGCGACGCGGGGAAGACGGTGCTGGTGGTGCACCACGACCTGCAGACGGTGCCGGAGTACTTCGACTGGGTGATGCTCCTGAACATGCGCGTGGTGGCGTTCGGCCCGACGGAGGACGTCTTCACGCGCGAGAACCTCCAGAAGACCTACGGCGGACGACTGACCCTTCTCGAGGAGGCGGGCCAGGCCCTCCGGGAGACGGCAGGGGCATAGAAGCTTGTCGCCTGCATTCGTTGCCGTGTCGTCGCCCGCCGTGCTTTGTCGTGATGTGTCGTCGCCCGGCCTTGCTCCTTCGTTCCGCGTCGTGGCTTTTCGTAGTGCCGGGCATTGCAATTTCTGAGAATTGGCTTACGTGGTGACCGATCCAGGGGATAGGGTAGCATCGTCTTCCAAAGGGGCCTCCATGCAGCGGATCGCCAGTGCGTCGGCCGCCATGCTCGCCGTGGTTTCGCGGCCGCCGGCGCGACCGCGTGACACATGATTTGTGCATCAGCTATTTCCGCCGCTGACCTCTTGCGCGTCCTGACGCTCCAGGACTATGGCACGCGCATCACGGTGATCGGGGTGGCGCTGCTGGGGCTGGCCGGCGGGGTCGTGGGGACGTTCCTGCTCCTGCGCAAGCGGGCGCTGCTGGGCGATGCGCTGGCGCACGCAACCTATCCCGGCATCTGCCTGGCGTTCATGCTCGCCTTCGCGGTCACGGGCGTGGGCAAGAGCCTTCCCTGGCTCCTCGCCGGCGCCGCCGCGAGCGGGCTGACGGGTCTGGGGTGCCTGATCCTCGTGCGGCGCTACAGCCGCATCAAGGAGGACGCGGCGCTGGGGCTGGTGCTGGGCGTCTTCTTCGGCGCCGGCGTGGTGCTGAACGACTTCCTGTTGACGGGCGAGATGGGGGAGGCGTCGGGGGTGATGGCCTTCCTCGAGGGAAACCCCGCGGCGCTGCTCCTGCGCGACGCGTGGCTCATCTTCGGCATCCTGCTGGTGTGCCTGCTGGCGTGCGCGCTCTTCTACAAGGAGCTTCGGCTGCTCTGCTTCGACGCCGACTACGCCGCAGCGCAGGGGTGGCCCGTCCTGCTGCTGGATGTCCTGCTGATGGGGCTGGTGACGCTGGTGGTGATCAGCGGGCTCCAGGCGGTCGGGCTGATCCTGGTGATCGCGATCCTCGTGATCCCGCCGGCGGCGGCGCGGTTCTGGACGCAGCGGCTGGGCCCGACGGTGGTGCTTTCGGCGCTGATCGGCGCGGTGAGCGGGCTGGCGGGCGCGGTGGTGAGCGCGATGGCGACGCGGTGGCCGGCGGGAGCGAGCATCGTGCTCGCGGCGGCGGGGGTGTTCGTGGTGTCGATGATCTTCGGAGCCGATCGCGGGGCGCTGGTGCGGTGGAACCGCCGCCTGCGCCTGTCGCGCCAGGTCGCGGACGACAACCTGCTGCGCAGCGTGTACGAGCAGAGCGAATCGACGGGCGGCTCAGGCCGGGTGACGTTCGAGCAGCTGCTGAAGGTTCGGAGCTGGTCGCGCCGGTTGCTGCGGCGGACGGTGCGCCGCGCCGTGCGGCAGGGGCTTGCGCGCTCCGACGCCGAGGGGGTGGAGCTGACGGAGCAGGGTCTTGCCGAAGCGCGGCGCGTGGTGCGCAACCACCGGCTCTGGGAGATGTACATGATCACGCATGCCGACGTCGCCGCCAGCCACGTGGATCGATCGGCGGACCTCATCGAGCACGTGCTCGGCGCCGACCTCGTCGCCAAGCTCGAAGAGCAACTGACACTCCTAACTCCTAACTCCTAACTCCTGACTTCTAACTTCTAACTTCCCCGCCCAAGATGTGGACCAGCTACGACACCTGGATGCTCGCCATCGCCGCGCTCGCGGTGGTGAACTGCGCGCTGCTGGGGAACTTCCTGGTGCTCCGCCGGCTCTCGATGATGGGGGACGCCATCGGCCATGCCGTGCTGCCGGGCCTGGCGATCGCTCTCTGGATCGCCGGCGGGCTGGAGCCGTCCGCCATGTTCCTGGGGGCGGCGGTAGTGGGAATCCTGACGGCGGTGCTGGTGCAGTTCGTGAGCCGCGGCGGCGTGGACGAGGGGGCGAGCATGGGGGTCGTCTTCACGAGCCTGTTTGCGGTGGGCCTGATCCTGATCCGGCGCATCGCGGACGTGGCGCACGTGGATCTCGATCCGGACTGCGTGCTGTTCGGCCAGCTCGCCGACGCGGCGCTGGATCGCACCTGGACGGGCGGGCTCGCGAACATACTTCCGGGCGGCTACGTTCCGCGCGCCGCGGGCGTATTGGGCCTGATCCTGCTGATCAATGTCGGCTTCGTGGCCGGCCTGTTCAAGGAACTGCGGATCACCGCGTTCGATCCGGCGCTGGCCGACACGCTGGGGATGAGAAGCGGGCTGATGCACTACGCGACGATGACGCTGGTGGCGATGACGAGCGTCGCGGCGTTCGAGGCGGTCGGGAGCATCCTGGTGGTCGCGCTGCTGATCGTCCCGCCGGCGACGGCGTTCATGCTGACGCGCCGGCTCGGGGTCATGGTGCTGCTGAGCGTGCTGCTGGCGATCGGGGCGGCGGTCGCGGGGCACCTGCTTTCGACGACCGTGCCGGGGATGTACGGGCACAACGGCTTCAACACGGCGGGGATGATCGCGGTGGTGGCAGGCGCGTTCTTCGCGATCGTGCTGGTGCTGGAGCCGCATGGCGGGGTGGCGGTGTCGCTGGTGCGTCGCTGGCGTCTGGCGGTGCGCGTCGCGGAGGAGGACGTGCTGGGCGTGCTCTACCGGCGCGAGGAGCGCGGAGACCTGAGTCCGCCGGTTCCGGCGGGGACGCTGGGCGTGGCAGGCTGGTTCGCGCGTCGGCGGCTGGTGCGGTCAGGTCGCGCGCGGTGGGAGGGGGATCGGCTTCACCTGACGGACGCGGGACGGCGCTCGGGCGCGAAGGTGCTGCGCTCGCATCGGCTGTGGGAGCGCTACATGGCGGACCAGGCGGGTCTGCGTCCCGACCACACGCACGAGCCGGCGGAGACGCTGGAGCACGTGACGGACGAGGCGATGCGCGAGAAGCTGGCGGCGGAGGCTGCGGGCGAGGTGGATCCGCACGGCAAGCCGATTCCGGACTGACGCTACATGACCTGCCGGGTGACGTAGGCGTAGACGAGTGAGATGATGGAGACGATGACGCTGGCCCAGAGCGTGATCTTCAGGATGCGCACGCGGTTGGCGATCTCCTTGTCGCGCCACTCCGCGAGGCGCTTGTCGATCTCGTCGAGCTTCCGGTCGATGCGCGCCTCGATCTCGTCGAGCTTGGCATTGACGTAGGTGTCGGCGGAGCGCCGGACGCGGTCGGCCAGCCCGCCGAAGAGGCCTCGCTCTTCGATCTGCTCGCGCAGGCGCGGCGGGGGGAGGGAAACCGGCTTCGCGGCCGGGGCCCTTGCATTGGGATCCTCGGCGGGCGCGAGGTAGCGGTAGGGCTCGTCCTCCTCGTCCTCGCCGACGATCTTCGCCGCGAGCGAGCCGATGAACGACCGGCGGCCCCGGTTGAGCCGGGAGAAGAGCCCCTCGCGCTTGCGCAGCTTGTGGATGAGCGTCTCGAGGGAATCGTCGTCGTTGCATGCGACGCCGCGGAGTCGCGCCAGGACCAGCAGGCCGGCGGGGGAGAGCCCGTCGAACTTCATGCGCCGGATGCGCGCGATCTCGAGCGCCAGCTGCTCGCGCGTGATGGTGGGGGAGACGGGCCTGCGCCCCCAGCGGACGACTTCCAGCATCGCGTCGCGATCGAGCGTCTCGATCAGCTTTTTCCGCTCCGCCAGGGCCAGCACGACCTCAGCGCGCGTGTCGTAGCGGGTGGCGTCGAGGCCGTAATCCTCCGCCAGCGTGTTCAGCTCGTCGCGCGGGAGGCGTTGCGTGGAGGCGGGGCGGGCCATGCCCGGCTCGACGTCTGCCGGCAGGGGCGGTTTGGCGGGGCCGTTCGGAACGGGCCCGGGTGAGCCTTCGGCGCGCTTCGCGGGCGGCGTCTGCGCCCTTGCGCCCGGAGGCGAAGCGGAGGGTGTCGGCCTGGCGCCGGGCTGGTCAGCGGTCTGAGACATGGGTGGTGGCGTTCTGGTTCGCCGAGATCCGCTCCGGTTTCGGCATGTCGTACACGATCAGGTGCGCCCAGAACAGAAGCGTGAAGATGATGCACAGCCCCACGATCACCAGCAGATCGTTCAGGAAGCTCGTCAGCCGGATCCGCAGGCCGTGAACCAGCAGGTAACGCCTGAGAAGGGCGAAGTGCCGCTCGTAGGCCGCGTCCGGCCGCGAGAGCCACACCCACCACGACCAGCACCACTGGAGCGTCACGACCGTCGCGTAGATCGTCACGACCGTGCCGAGCAGCCAGCGGAAAAGGTCGAACAGGTCGAACACGGATCGAGTTGGGAGCTGGGAGTTGGGAGTTGGGAGTCGGAGGACGGGAGGCGGCGTCAGTCGAACCCGGTTAGCCGTGAGCGAAGCGAGCGCTTCTCGTTGTCACGCGCCCGCCTCGTCCTGCGGCCCTGTCCCGAAGATCGCGCTTCCGATCCGCACGATGGTCGAGCCCTCCAGGATGCCCGCCTCGAAGTCCTGCGTCATGCCCATCGACAGGTGACGCAGATCCTCCCCGCCGATCCCCAGGTGCTTCATCTCGTCGAAGATCTCCCGGCACCGCGCGAAGGTGCGCCGGGCGTCGTCCTGGCTCGCCCCCTCGGCCGCCATGCACATCACGCCCATCAGCCGCAGGTTCGGCATCGTCGCGATCTGCTCCGCCAGGTGCGTCGCGGCGCCCACCGCCACACCGCTCTTCTGGAGTTCCTCGCTGGCGTTGATCTGCACCAGGCAGGGCAGGCGCCGGCCGACCTTGGCACACTGCTCGTCCAGCTCCTCGGCCAGGCGCAGGGAGTCGATCGTCTGCACCATCGTCACGTGCGGCAGGAGCTGCTTGACCTTGTTGCGCTGGAGGTGGCCGATCATGTGCCAGCGCAGCTCCTTCGCCACGCCCGCGTCGCCCGAGGCGGCGCGACGCGCGTGAAACTCGCCGAACTGGGCGGCCCGCTGCACGAGCTGCTGCACATAGTTCTCCCCCAGGTCGCCCACCCCCAGCGAGATCAGCGCCCGGATCTGCTCGGGCGCGGCGTACTTGGTGACGGCGACGAGCGTCACCGTCTCCGGCCGGCGCCCGGCCCGGGCGCAGGCGTCGGCGATGCGCTCGCGCACACGCTCCAGGTTTCCGGCAAGATCTTGCACCGTATCACGCATGGATGTCGACAAGGGCGGCTCCTTCCGCAGGTGAATCAGCTTCGCGGGGAGTATAGCGGATCCGCCGCCGCCAACGCGCCCGCACCTACCATTCCCGCCGATGTGGACAGACCCGCCCAACGGCAGGCTCAACTGGCGCGCCGCGGAGCGAAGCCTCGTCAAATCCGATCCCGCCATGGCCCGCCTCGTCCGGCAGGTCGGCCCGTGCCGCCTCGCGCCGCGCCCCGACCCGTTCCAGACGCTGGTCATCTCCATCTTCAACCAGCAGCTCAGCACCAAGGGCGCCGCCACGCTCTTCGACCGTTTTCGCGGGCGCTTCCCCGGCATGCGCGTCACGCCGCGCCGCGTCCTGGCCGCCCTCGACGGCGGGGCGGCATGCTGGGACGACGAGACCATCCGCTTCTGCGGCATCAGCCGTCAGAAGCGCGCCTATCTGGTGGACCTGTCGGAGCGCATCGTCTCGCGCCGGCTCGTCCTCTCGAAGCTGGCGGAGATGGAGGACGAGGCGGTGATCGAGCGCCTCGCGCAGGTGAAGGGGATCGGGGTGTGGACGGCGCAGATGTTCCTGATGTTCACGCTCTGCCGCCCGGACGTGCTGCCGGTTTTGGACCTGGGGATCCAGGAATCGGCCCGCCGTCTCTACGACCTGCCCGAGCGCCCGAAGGCGGCGACGCTGACGGAGCTGGCCGAGCCGTGGCGTCCCTGGCGGACGATCGCCTGCTGGTACCTTTGGCGCGGGCTGGAGGGGTGAGGGAGGAGAGGGCAGAAGACAGACGTCAGAGGGCAGGGGCGGTGAACATCGAACATCGAACGTCCAACATCGAAGTGACGGGCGCAAGCCGGCACTTCATACTCGATGGTCGAAAGGGCTCCGGGGCCAAGTACCTGTTATGATGTCGCCGGAGGAACCGCGCATGACCGTTGCATCGAGAGTCGAAATACCCATGGAGCGGATCGCCGAGTTCTGCCGCCGGTGGGGCGTGCGGGAGTTCTCCCTCTTCGGATCGATCCTGCGCGACGACTTCGGCCCCGACAGTGACGTGGACGTCATGCTCGAGTTCCACCCCGGACACGGATTCACCTTCGAGAACACGCCGGACATCCAGGACGAGCTCGAGGCGATCTTCGGACGACGCGTGGACGTGATCGAGAAGGGCCGCATCCGCAACCCCATCCGCCGGCGGAACATCATGAGCTCCTACCGCGTCGTCCATGCCGCGTAAGCCAAACCTGGCTGCTCGACATGCTCGCCGCCGCCCGCGCCGTCGCGTCATTCGTGGCCGGGCGCACGTTCGAGCAGTACGAGGCCGACCTGTTCTTTCGCTCCGCCGTCGAGCGGCAAATTGAGATCGTCGGGGAGGCGGCGCGGGGGATCTCCGACGCCTTCAAGGACGCCCACTCCGAGATCCCGTGGCGACCGATCATGGCCCAGCGGCACCGGCTCGCCCACGAGTACGGTGAGATCGACGACCGGCTGATCTGGACGGTCGCCACCGTCCACGTTCCCGCCCTGATTCGTCAGCTTGAGCCGCTGGTCGGGCCGGGCGAAGCGCAAGCCTGACGCGCACGATGTGCAAGGCTTAGGCGCGTGGAAGCCGCGGCCCGGGAAAAGCAGCCGCGGCACGGCGTGCCGCAGGCCCGTGGCGACGAGACCCGCATTACACTCCGCCCATGCCCGCGCCGCCTCGTATTCTCGGCCTGCACCACGTGACGGCGATCGCGAGCGATGCGCAGAAGAACATCGACTTCTACACGGGCGTTCTCGGGCTGAAGATCGTCAAGATCAACGTCAACCAGGACGACCCGACCAGCCTGCACCTCTATTACGGGGACGATCAGGCGAGCCCGGGGAGTTTGGTGACCTTCTTTGTGTATCCGGGGATGGGACGGGCAGTCGAAGGCGCTGCCGGTGTTTCGATCGTGTCATTGGAGAACCTCTCTGGGTTCGCGACGAGCGGCTTCGAGGAACTTCGCGATCCTGACGGCTTGCAGCTTTGGCTATCCGGAGGGAATGGTTCCGCCCGACTCGGCATGCCCGTGCTTCAGCTCGCCTTGGATCCAGCGGACTACTACGCGGACGACGACACGGCTGTCGATGCCGAAGACGTGCCTGATCCCTTTCAGGAGTTCTGCGAGCGGTTCCTTGGCTTGCGCCTGATTGGCGCACAAGGCGACCCCGCTGGCTGGCACCATCTGGGCTTCTCCGAAGACGCCGAGGGATACCAGCCTCTGATCCACTACAGCATGGGCGCGCGTCCCGCGCACCGTGGCGCCGGCTCCGTCCACCACACCGCCTTCCGCATCGCCACCGACGACGAGCAGGCCGAGCTGCACGCGCGGCTGACTGAGGCCGGCGTGGAGGTCTCGCCGATCATCGACCGCGTCTACTTCAAGAGCATCTACTTCCGCGAGCCCGGCGGCATCCTGCTGGAGGTCGCCACCGACGGCCCCGGCTTCGCCGTCGACGAGCCGCCCGACCGTCTCGGCCGCACGCTCTGCCTCCCCCCATGGCTCGAGCCGCACCGGGCGGAGATCGAGCGTGCCATCCCGCGGCTGGTGCTCCCGACCGGTGAAGTGATCGGCGGGCGGTGACATTGCCCGGCGGCATCGCGATTGCGGCATGCGGGGCGACGGGCGCTTCGGCGCCGCGTCATGCGATGCCACGAACCCCGCCCGCCAACGCCGCACCCGCCCTCGCCAATGAGGCGAGTCGCGACACCTCCCGTCCGCGTGCGGCGCCCGACGTCGCACCGCCCGCCGCGTTCGCGCCCGATGCGCCGGGCTTCCCGAAACTTGGGCTTGTCTGTCTCAGCAGCGACGAGCGCGTGAAGTTCCGCTCGATCACGCGCACGGGCTATCTCAAGCTCCCGCCGCGGCAGCGCGCCGCCAAGCTGCTGGAGCTCTACTGGGACAACACCCAGCGCCTGCACGTGGCGCTGGGCTACTGTCATCGCCGCAACATCCGCCTCTACCGCGCCACGAGCGGGCTCTACCCGATGAGCGACGAGCGGATCGGGCGGCGCGTGCTGGAGTCGATCCCGGCGACGCTCTCGTCGGTCGGCCGGCGCGCGGCGCGGCTGGGGATTCGCGTCGTGCTGCATCCGGACCAGTTCGTCGTGCTCAGCAGCGAGAGCCGCAGGACGGTGAACACGAGCCGGAAGATTCTCGAGAAGCATGCGCTCTGGTTCGACCTGCTGGGCCTGGAGCGCGGCGCGTGGAACCTCATGAACATCCACGGCGGAAAGGCGGGGCGCGCCGAGCAACTCGTGCGCGAGGTGGAGCGGCTGCCGGAGGGCGTGCGCAGCCGGCTCACGTTCGAGAACGACGAGTACAGCTACAGCGCCGGCGAGATCCTGGAGATCTGCCGGCGCACGGGGCGCCCGATGGTCTTCGACTGCCACCACCACGTGAT
Organism: Planctomycetota bacterium; assembly: GCA_023417885.1. Classification (GTDB taxonomy): domain Bacteria; phylum Planctomycetota; class Phycisphaerae; order Tepidisphaerales; family Tepidisphaeraceae; genus JAEZED01. The sequence goes on along the minus strand of JAEZED010000049.1, from coordinate 5,352 downwards.
CAGGGAGAAGCTCGACAGCTACGACCACCCGAGCGTCGCCTGGTTCACCGCGGCGGCGCGCGAGACATGGCCGCGGCCGGAGTGGCAGGTGTGCCATGTCTCCAACGGCGAGGTGGCGTTTCGCGACCGATACCACAGCGAATCGATCGCGCTGATGCCGCGCGCCTTCCGCGACGTGCCGTGGCTGGAGGTGGAGGCGCGCGGCAAGGAGCGCGCGATCCTCGGCCTGCGCCAGCACTGGCCGGCCCGTGCCGCTCCGTACGAAGGTCAGCGCCTTACAAAGCCCACCGCCGCCGAATCACGTGCGGCGGAGGCGGAGGATTGCAGCAAGGAGTAAAGGGAAGGGGGTGGTTGCGACGCGACGCGGGAACGGTGCTGGCTATCCGCGGCGGCGAGTACGCACGCTGCGAGACGTCACGACCGTCACCGCACCCGCCAGTGCCTCCAACTCGTGCCGGGCAACGAGCAGCGCCAGGAGCTCGCGGTACTCGCCGAGGCTCTCGTTGTCCGGCCGGAGCAGGATGATGCCGCCGTGCGATCCGGGCGGATACTTGCGTATGTCGCCAAACCCCTTGTCCGCCGTGACGAGCATCGCGCCCTCTGCGGTCACGCGTTGCAGCAACTCATTGTCAGCGATGCCGCTCCAACCTTGCGTCAGCACGCTTCGAACTTCGTGGCCTGCCGCTTGAAGCGGCGCGGCAGAGATGGGAGCCAGATCCTCATCGAGCTTCACGATCGCCACCGACGCACCTCCCATCAGGCGACGAGCGTGTTGTGGGCCGCCTCGGCCGCATAGCGGATTGCGGCTTCGATGTCCTTGCGCGTCAGCTGCGGGTACTGCTCTAGCAACTGGTCGATGGACAGGTCTGTGAGGCTCGCGACGAGCACCGAGACGGCGATGCGCGTACCCCTGACGATCGGTTCACCGTGGTGCACCTTCGGATCGCAGACGATGCGCTCCCGCCAATCGGAGTCTGCTGCCATGCACAGCAGTATATCTCAAGTGGAGGGACGGGGAGGACACGGAGACGGCCGCCGGCCACGGGGCCTCCGTCGTCGCCCTCGCCGTCGCAGGACGAAAACGTGTGCCCGAGAATGAAGCAACGACGGGCGCGACTCGAAAAGCCGCGCCCGTCGTGTGAATTGGTCGAAGGTTGAATGCCGGCTTACTGGCTGTTCGCCGAGGCCTCTTCCTTCAGGAGCTCCGGGATCATCTTGTGGAGCTTGTCCATCTGCTCGCCGCCGCCGACCGCCATGCCGCGGACGACGCCGTTCTTGTCGAGCAGGTAGACCGTCGGGATCGCCGTGATCCCCAGGTCCTGCGCGATCTTCGCGCTGGCCTGCGGATCACCTTCGGTGAAAATCTGGGTCCAGGTCATCTCCGGGTTCTCCGCGAGGAACTTCTTCAGCGGGTCGGCGGAGTTGTCAAGGCTGACCGCCACGATCTCGAAGCCCTGGTCGTGGTACTTGGCGTAGTCCTCCTTCACCTTCGGCAGCGCCGCGATGCACGGCCCGCACCAGGTCGCCCAGAAGTCGACCATCACGACCTTCCCCTTCAGCGACTCGGTCGAGAAGGTCTCGCCCTGGAGCGTCTTGCCCTCGATCTTCAGCAGCTTGCCGATGAACTTCGCCTCGAACTCCTGCGCTTGCTTCTGCGCCTGCTCCTCCATCTGGAGAAGCTGCTGGAACTGCGTTGCCGCCGGCCCCTTGAGCTTCTCGGTCACGATCGTCCGGGCGGCCTGGCGCAGTTCCTCGTTCCCCTCGGCCAGCGAGAACATCTGCATGGCCGTCTGCGCCACGGCGTTGTTCTCCGGGTTCTCCGTCGCCAGCGCGTCGAGCTCCTTCACCGCAGCCATCTTCCCATCCGCCTCGTTGGCGGCGATGAATGCGCCGAGCGTCAGGGCCGACTTGGCCTCGAGCGAGTCCTGCCCGGTGAGCGAGTCCTTCGTCTGCTGGTCGCCGAAGCCGACGAGGATCGCCTGCACCTGGTAACGACCTGCACGAAGCTGCTCGGAGAGGGCGGGGTTGGGCGCGGCGGCGGCGGCCTCCTCCATCAGGCCCGTGAGGCGCTTCAGCACCGGGACGGCCTTCTCAGCGGCGGCGTCACGCGTCTCCGGATTTGTCAGCACCGAGGGGCTGCTCATGGTCTGCATGAGCTCCCCCTGCACCTGCTGGAGGTCCGCCATGATCTGCTGCATGGGGCGGCCCTGGCCCTGCGTGGCGGGGGGAGTCTGCCCGCCGGCGGCCTGGCCGTCCTGGGCGTAAGCGGGAATGGCGAGTCCCACCGCCATGGCGGCGGCGGCGAGTGCGGGACGAAGGGTGCGAACGGTCACGGGATGCTCCTGGGGATCGTGTGTGGAAGAGGGCCAGTCACCGGTACAGACACGCGTTGCGCAGAATCGTTGTCCGGGAGCAATCGCGTCGGTCGCGACAGGCCTATCCGGGAAGGATAGGCATTCGTGCCCGAATCCCCCACCGACGATCCACAAAAGAAGAGGCCCCGGTTTTCCGGGGCCTGTTCGGTGCGATGGCGTTGTCACTTCAGCTCGACCGTCCAGTACGCCTCGTCGAGGAACTGCTTCCAGGAGGCGTAGCGCGCATCGCCCAGACGCAGGTTCACTGTCGGGCTGCGGCGCGGCTTCACGGGCTTGCGGACGAGCGGCATGTGCGCCTGCTCGGGTGTGCGGCCGCCCTTCTTCACGTTGCAGTTGATGCAGCACGTGACGATGTTGTCCCAGGTGGTCGGCCCGCTCTGCGAACGGGGGATCACGTGGTCCAGCGACAGCTCGCTCGTGCCGAAGCGCTTGCCGCAGTACTGGCAGCGGTTCGAGTCGCGCGCGAAGATGTTCCGCCGGTTGAACTTCACGTCCTGCCGGGGGAGGCGGTCGTAGCCGAGCAGGCGGATGATGCGCGGCACCGCGATGGGGAAGCGCACGGTGTGGATCCAGTCGAACCCGTCCGGCTCGAACTGCGCGTGCAGCTCGGAGAGCTCCGTCCAGCTCTCGAAGTCGAGGTTCTGCCAGCGCCCGACGCTTCCGTCGGCGCGCGTTTCGATGTGGATCACCTCCGCCAGCTCCTTGCAGAGCAGCGCGAAGGCGCGGCGCACGTTCACCACGCGCACCGCCTGGTAGTGCTTGTTCAACACCAGCACGCTTGCCGAAAGCGCAGAGGCCACGCTCACGACGGCCGGGTCGGGCAGCATGCCCGCCTGGAGCGCGATGGCGCCCGCCGCGGCGGCGGGATCCGGCTTGAACGAAGAACGTCTCATGGCTCGCGACGGCGGCGGATGCGTCCCCGGGAACGACTCGCTCGCGCGCCGGTCGCACGGCGATCCACTGGCACCGGGACAGCGGAGTTCAGACCCGCCGAGCCGTACAAAGTTGTTCAAAGTATAGAAACCATCCCGAACAAAGGCCAAGTCTTGCGCTCCCCGGCCCTCCCGGCGACATGGACAGGGGGGAGCCCCCCTGTCGACGACGTGCGATTCTTCCAGAAACAACCCTCGCCCGGGCGCGTTTGAAGCATTGCAGTCCCCGCGAGTCCCAAGCTAGCTTTGGCTGGCCCGTCGTTGAGGGAAGGAGCAAGCCTGATGCCGTTGCTGCGTTCGATCGCGATGATCCTCTTTGCCGCCGGCCTTGCGCTCTCGCCCGCCGCCCTGGCCGGGCAGCCGGGGGCGGAGCCCAAGGCGCAGGTTGCGCTGCTCGTGCCAAAGACGACCGTTCAGCCGGGCGAGACGCTCCAGGTCGGCGTTCGCTTCACGATGGCGCCGGAGTGGCACATCTACTGGAAGAACCCGGGCGACTCGGGCCAGGCCCCCAGCTTCCGCTGGAGCCTCCCGGGCGGCGGGGCGTCGCGCATGATGCGCGGCTCGGAATGGTCCGCCACCGACCCGCAGTTCCCAGTTCCCGTGCGCTGGGTCGATGCCGGCGGCCTCGTCGGCTACGGCTACACCGGCGCCGTGGTCTTTCCCGCGGAGGTGACGGTCCCGGCCTCCGCCACGCCGGGGCAGACGGTGGAGCTTGGCATCTACACGCAGTACCTCGTCTGCCGCGATGTCTGCCTTTCCGAGACCGGGCAGGCGACTGTCGAGCTCACCGTCGGCGCCGCAGGCCTCGACGAGGATGACGATGACGAAGCCGCGCGGGCGATCGAGGCGGCGCGGCAGCAGCTCCCGCAGGAGCAGCGCGGCTCCGGCGGGTCGGTGAAGATCGCGCCCCAGGAGGATGGTTCGATTCTCGTCACCGCCACGCTGCCTGCGGGCGCGAAGAACCCGCAGTTCTTCCCGAATCCGCCGGAAGGCCTGCTCGTCGAGAACGTCTCAATGAAGGTGGAGGGATCGACGCTGCACGTGCGCCTGAGCGCGCGGCCGTACGCCGGGGCGACGGTCGAGGCGTCCGACTTCGAGGCGGTGATCGGCTACGACACGAACCAGGGGCGTCGCGGCATGACGGTTCGCGTGCCCGTGCCGGAGCAGGCGGCGGGCGCTGATGGTGGCGAAACCGACTGATCGGGGCGGGTGGGGCGTTTGCCCGCGGCGGGTGTTCCGCTTCGGGATCAGCAAATCATCTCCTGCGGCCGGACGCGACGTGCGCCGGCGGGCAGGGTATCTCAACCCCAGCAGGGAGAGTCGATCATGAAAGTTCTCAAGACACTGTTTCCGTTGGTGGCAGTGGCCTGCGCCCTGACGCTCGTCGCCGCGCAGCAGGCCGAGCGTTCGGCTGCGACGAAGGCGAAGGTCGGCGAGGGCGCCCCGCAGTTCACCCTGACGGACACCGAGGGCCGCGAGGTCTCGCTGAGCGACCACGCCGGCAAGATCGTCGTGCTCGAGTGGTTCAACCCGGACTGCCCGATCGTCCAGCGCTGGTACCAGAACGGCGGGATGAACAAGGTGTACGACAAGTACAAGGACAAGGACGTGGTGTGGCTCGCCATCAACACGACGGCGGGGCACACGGTCGAGGCCGACAAGGCCGCGATGAAGAAGTGGAAGATCGAGCGCCCGGTGCTGAACGACACCGACGGCAAGGTCGGCCGCGCCTACGGCGCGCAGACCACGCCGCACATGTACATCGTCGACAAGGAAGGCCGCCTGGTCTACGCCGGCGCGATCGACGACGATCCGCGCGGCAGCAAGGGTGACTCCGCGACGAACTACGTCGCCAAGGCGCTCGACGAGCTCCTGGCGGGCGAAAGCGTCAGCACCGCCGAGACGCGCCCCTACGGCTGCGCTGTGAAGTACCAGTAAAGCCCGGCTTCCCCCGCATCCCATAACGCAGACGCCGCCCCGCGCCCCGCGGGGCGGCGCGCGGTTTGGATGGTCGGCCGGGGCGGGGGGTCGGGGGGCGGCGCACA